>JBCCLR010000017.1:0-27347 GCA_039026755.1 Pseudomonadota bacterium
ACGCCCTTCGGGACGGCTTAAGCACTCCAGTGGCCGCGTCGCTCGGCTTTGAATATACTATGCATGTCCTGCAGCCTCGCTCCTAACCACTGGAGTGCTTAAGCCGTCAGGGCGCTTCAAAGAAACCTTAAACCGCTCTAGGCTGCGGGCTTGCTTTTATCCAATACCGCAGCTGGGTATATCATAATCACTGCACTCACACCGAGGATCGCCAAGGCTGCGTTGATCAAAACGTCAAAACCGAAGTTTGAAGACAGTAAAAAACCAGCGCCGACTGGCCCACTTGCAAGTCCCATTTTTGAGACAAACCCGGCCAGCGCGGATAGTCTACCGGCGCGATCAAAGTCCGCGGTCATGGCGAGCAAATACGCGATGACCATGCCCCAAGTGATACCAGTTGCACAGTTTGCCAGCATATAGGCCCACGGCTGGCCACTCAGGTGAAAGAAGCCGGTGCCACTGAGGGTAATCGCCATGCCGATCATCAGCGGCCATACGCGGCCAATTTTTATGCCAAGGATCATGACAGCGAGCGGCCCTAGAAGTGCAACCCAGGTGGCCAGGCCAAGCGCAACGCTGACATAGCTGCGCTCTAACCCATAATCCAATCCAAGCCGAATGATAAACGCAAGCAGCCCCATATTAGCTGCCTGAAAGAAAAAGATCGCCAATAGGGTAAAGCCAAGTGGCGCAAGCAGCACAGTGTCGTCCTCGCGGCCATGCGCTGCCGCTTGCGGCGCATAGGCACCCAGAAAGGGCACCATCATCAAAGTGATAAGAGAAAACGCAGCCAATGCTAAAAACAGCGCTGGCGTGCCATAGACGGGAACCAATTGTGGCAGCAGCAGAACCCCTAAGCCGCCAAGACCAAACTGCACGAACAAGAGCATGCCAAAGCTACGATCTGGGTTGCTGGTTCGGGCAATCACGGCAAAGCCCACCCCAACCAAAAACCCACCAATAAGCCCATGGCCGAGACGCATCAGCAGCAAAAGTTGAGCAGAGGTGATACCCATGGAAAGCACATCAATGAGGATGAGGCCAACCAGCGAGGCAATTGCCAAAGGGCGCCAGGGCGCTTGCTTGACAAACCAAACGGATGCAAGGGCGCCTGCGGCAGCGCCATAAATGTTTGCTGATCCAATATTGCCGGCTTGGCCCTCGCTGATGCCCATGCCAGTGACCAGGCCATCGACGATGGCTGCCATGATGTTGACGTAGAACAAACCTGCCGTGGCGAGAAAAGATAGAAATACTGCGGCGATGAGGCTGTCATCTGGCGCTGTCCAAAAGCCGCGTCGAGCCTGCGTCATTGGCCGCACATCGGGCGATGCGCATTCACTGCGGTAACTGCGCGTGCCCATGCGAATTCATAATTATCGCTGACATAATAATAGGTCACGTCATTGGGCATCATGACCACGGAAATGCCGCCAAAGCCGGACATAAACGGTATCCATAATGGCGTGTCACAGCCAGCAAAACGTGCTGCATCGATCGCCCAAACGCCGTTGTTATAGCGAACGCCTTTGCCTGGCGCCGGCAGGCCAGGGTCGCTTGGTGCCTCCTGCATTGCAGCTGCAAGCGCGCTGGTATCAATCAAAGCTTGTCCATCAACGACGCCGCTTTTAACCGCAAAAAAATCAGCAAGCTTTGCCAGGTCGTCGGGAAGGTAGGTCAGGCCCCAACCGACATAAGGCTGATTGACTGTATCGCGCGTCCGCCGCGTTTGCGCCGCCACAGGCGATAGCCCTATGGCAGTCCAAACCGGCTCAACCAAAAGTGTGTCATAGATATCCGCTGTTTGCCCGCGCTGGGCCTTTAAGAACGCCTGCATTGCCGCGCCGAGTACATAATGGTCGGTGGTGTGATAGACCCACGTTTTTCCAGGCGTACTTTTTCGCGGATAGATTGAGCAAGCCCTGCGAATTTTTTCTCTATGGCCTGGCGTAAGGAAAAAACCATCGCGCACCGCTGCGTTCTCATCTGCCTCGCCGCCCAGTTTGTTATAGCGCCCTGTTGCCATATCAAGCGCATGGCCAAAGGTGATCCCGTTCCAGCCCGTGCCTGAACATTCGGGCACGTAGTCAGAAATTAGGGCGTCAAATGCGCCTGGATAAAGCGCTTCGAGGCGCATGAGCGCCAGGCCTGCAAATACCGACTTGGACGTTGAATAGGACGGTAGTGCCATCTCTTCACACATGGGGTAAGGGCCTTGCCGGGTTTTGCACCCGCCGCGGTAATGCGTGCCATCTATGATGAGCCCAAAGCTGGTGAGATGTTCAGGGGAAATGTCTTCAGGCGCGGCAAACGCCGTCAAGTCCAGTCCCGGGTGATCACTCGTCAATGCGGCAAATGGTTTGGTGGGCATGCGCGCTGCGCGCTCCTGCTTATAGGCTGTTCGCAGGCTAACAGCATCTTTGTCTGCGCCTGGTGTGAACGCGGTCGCCGCAGTGCCCCACATGTCATATTGGAAATAAGCACAGGTCTCGCTGCTGATCTGATAAGCCGCGCGCGATGTTGCTCCGTCAGCGTCCACCAGAAAGGTGATCACCCCATTATGCGTGCAGTTGGCGTTGCGCTCTTGCAATGCAAAGGGCAGGGCGATGCGGCTAGAGCGGCCATCACCTGCTTCCTGCCAAATCCGGCCGACCTCAACAATGATATCCCAGGCTTTATTTTCCGTTCGGATCAAACCGCGTTTGGCGGGGACAATGCGATCCTCGACTTGTACGAAATTGAGTGTGAAATCAGGAGGGTAAGTCAGGCCCTCAAGGGCCTCGATCATGAAGTTGAACCGGTCGCGATGCACAGCAAAGCCTGGCGCTTTGGTTTCCGGTGCAAACCGCAGCGTGCCTTCAAAGCGCACTTGAGCGGCGCTAGCGCCGAGCGCCGGGGCATAAGCGGCCATCGCCACAGGGGCCTTAAAGCCCTCCGTGCCACTTAAAAACCCAGCCGTTAAAAACCGGCGTGGCCGAGCAGCTTGTGCCGAAGCACTGCGTGATGCGATGGCCCGTATTGTAATATTATCGGCCCAACACGTGTCATTTTTACCGTTGGCATCTGCGCTTAAGCGCACGAACAGTGGCCCCGTTTTTGGCGCTTTAACCCGCTTGCTGCCGGTATAGAGGGAATAACTGTCATCTTGGCCGTCTCTAATCTCATGCAGTATTTGCCATGTCGCGCCGCCATCGTTGGATGCTTCAGCGCGGCATGCATCACTTTTTTCAAGGTCCGCCGCGGCGAAGGCAACTGATATGGCGAGTTCCTCTGGGCCGGCGACATTGAGGCCAATAGCTGCAAAAGCGCTGCGCGTCAGGCGCAGTGAATAGTTACCTTGATAGTTGGTGACTTGCACTTCGCCCTTGCCGCCGGCCGTCCACCCATTCGCGTCGCCATCTTGAAAGTCTTCGCTGAACAGTGTCTGCGCCTGGCTCGGCTGCGCGATAAACAACAGCGCTAAGAGGGTGATTATGCGCATGCGATGCCGCGCTCTTCTAAAATCTGCCGCGCTGGCGCTAGGCTGCTTTCATACTGGCGCCAAAGGTCGCGCGCGCTGCGATAAAGCGGTTGGCGCACCTGCGCGGCGCTTGCCGTAGCGGTGGGCGCGGCGTTTTTATAAAACTGCAAGCAAGCCTCTTCCCAAAGGAGACCGCAATGGGCAACGATTTGCTTGGAAACCGTCGCTAGATCATCAACCAAAGCCTCATACTGCACGTCCAAAATCCGGCCGGGGAAGCGCTGGTGCCAATGTGTCATCAGTTTGTCGTAGGCCACATAATAGTGTGCCACGTCGCGCAGATCGTAAGAAAATGGGTAGCCCATCCGAAACAGTGTCTTGAACATCGCATAGCACGATGCCAGAGGGTGGCGTTTCACATGAATAATCTTCGCCTGAGGCAAAGCTTTAGCGATAAGACCCAGGTACAAAAAGTTGGCCGGTGTTTTATCGATTAAATAGGGTCCAGGCGCGCCGTAGCCTTTGAGCGCAGTCCAGTATTCTTCGCCCAATCGCGCCATATCACATTGCGCTGAGCGCCGCATAAGCACCCGTTTATCCTGCGCGGGATAGCCTGCCCGGATCACCGCATAGGCAAAGTCGTGCACCTCTTCCAGACTGGTGACGTGGCTATGCGCTGAGAGAATGCGATCGACCAGCGTTGTGCCACTGCGCGGCAAACCCAAGATAAAAATCGGCCCTACCGTCTGGTATCCAAGCCCCGAATTGTCTGTCCAGCGCCGATCAAATGTTTGGATGATGCTGTCAATCGAATGCTGATCGGTCTCCACACGATAGCGAAGCTGCCGTCGCCGGGCATTTGCCCCTTGCGCAAAGGCAGCAAAGGCTTTTTCATAATCGCCTACATCCTCAAATTCTTTGCCCAGGGCGTAACATAGTGGTGCTTCTCTGGGGTCATGTTTTGGCAGCTGAAGCAGCGCCTGCATGATCTGGATGATGTGATTGTCGTCTGCCGTGTGCTGCCGCAGGGTGGCGCGATTGTAATACACATCTGCCGCATCGGGCTGCGCCGTGATGATAGCATCAAACAGCGCTTCGGCGTCCTTAAGATGCCCGACATTAAGCGCCGTACTGCCAAGCAGGTGCCGCGCACTGGTTTTGTCCGTCGATGTATTCAAAACTTTTTGCGCGCAGTCATATGCCGCTTGGTGGCGGCCAAGCTGCGTATACAGCGTTGACAGACGTTTGAGATCCACGGCCTGTGCGGCGTCATCTGCGGCCGCGTCGTGGAGCTGCGCAAGCGCGCCGGCCACGTCGCCGGCATATATGCGGCACTCAGCATCAACGAGCTTGACATCAAGGCGTTCTGGCGCGCGCTGATACGCAATTGCTGATGCTTGCGCGGCGCCTGTATAGTCATTTCTATTTTGCGCCAAACGTGCCCGGAACACCCAGGCATCCGGTGCTGCCGGGTCGCGTGCTTCTAAAACTGCGCACAGCTGTTCGGCTTGGTCAAAGCGGCCATTGTCAATGGCATCAACAATGGCAGCCGGGCTCGCATGTGCACTGTCATCGGGCATATCTATGCGTCCAGGTGCTAGCATTTGGCACCTCTAAAATCCATAATTGAAGCCCAGACCAAAGGTTCGCGGCAGTGCAATAAACTCGCGTGCGTTACTGCCGAAAAAGTCGGCGTTGGTGTTCGGCCCAAACGCCTCTTGGGTAAAGGCGCCGGTTACACCGCGATTATTGAACATGTTCTTCATGAAGAATGAGACGTTCCAGCTTTCTGCGGCCACCGTGAGCGTAAGGTCCCAAATTGAAAAACCATCAAATTCTGTGGCATTTAGGACTGTGGGGTTCAGCACGTTTTGCGTCGATGATTGATAAAAGCCATCAATCCGCGTGATTAGACTTAAATTGGAATTCAGCTCCTGCGTGTAATCGGCAGCAACATTGATTGAGTGTTCCGCAACGCCAGGCAGCGGCGCTCCATCGGCGGCAACAAAGGTCCCTTCTGTGAGGCCAAAGCCGGGCGGTGCGATGAAGTCTTCCGTCAGCTGGGCATCAACATAGGCATAGCCAATACTGTAGTTTAACCTGTCCTCCAGGGCGCTGCCGCTCAACTGTAGTTCGAGGCCTTGCGTGCGCGCTGCATTGGCGTTGGCAACCGCGAAGAAAAAGCCGTTCGGCGTTTCTGTATTAAACTGTGGATTGTCCCAATCGATAATGAAGGCCGCCGCATCATAGCGTAGCCCTAAAACGGTGCCTTTAATGCCGATCTCATAGTTATTTGCGGTGTCGGATTCAAAAATCAGCCACTGCGGGTTATTGGCGAACTGGCCAATGGTCGGCACACCGTTGCTGCCGCCGCGGCGATAGCCTTGGGAGAAGGTGGCATAGACCAAGTCATCATCGCCAAATTCATAGGCAATGTTGGCGCGGAACAAGACGTCCTGATCTTCAGCCGTAAATGTTGTGTCGGCTTCACCGTTAAAGAAGGTGTAGAGACCAGCCCGGACGAAGGTGTTTGTGGTGGATTCATTATCAAACCAACGCAGTCCGCCAGTCACTTTCAAATCATCAGTGACATTGACCGTGACTTCACCGAAGAGGGCGATTTCGCGATAGTCTTCCTCGCGTTCAAAGGTGAAAACATTGTCAGTAAACACAAAATCGGCAGGGAAGAAGAACGCATCCGCCCAAGCTTCAAAGCCAACGAGATCGCTGACCTGCGTGGCGCCGCGGGTTTGGTCTTGGTAAAATACGCCCACCACATAGTCAATCAGCTGGCCGCCATTTGAAACCAGCCGCACTTCTTGCACAAAAGCTTCATCTTGGAAGGTCCGTTCGGCGGTATAGAGCGGGCGCGGAAAAGTGAAATAGGCGCTGTAGTAGAATTGCGAGATGTTGTTGGCAAAGAAGCCGGTATTGTCGGTCTCGCTGGCACCTTGATTGTCATAATAAGACGATGCGGAGGTGAGCGTTGCAAAACCTAGGTCAATATTTGCCTCGAGTGACACCAGGTGAATATCGCGGTCTGCGGGTTCTAAAATGACCGCACCGTTGTCAAATTCGCCATACAGATTGCCAGCACCATCTGAGCCAATGCTGGGCTGGCGCCGGCCGCCGCTTTGGTCATCCTGGTAGAAGTAATTGGCAATGATATCAATGTCTTCGGTTGGCTGCCAACGTGCGCTGAGCCGTGCGTAGAGGCTTTCATAAGTGTCAGCGTCGGCTTGCTGGGTAAGATTATCTGGATCTTGTCCAGAGGGAAACAAGCCGGCGATGGGAACGCCGTCTGCATCTCGCGCATAGAGATTCACGTAGTCCGTAATGCCTGGGAAGTCTTGCCATAAGACATTGGCACGGATAGCGAAGGTATCGCTGACTGGCAGGTTGAAGACGCCGCCGAGCGTGTAGCCAAGGCTGTCAGAGCCCTCAACGGTTGACGTCGTACCAAGCACATAGCCTTCAAGCTCATCAAACTCGGGCGCATTGGTCAGATAGCGCACCGTGCCGCCCAGCGCGCCTGAACCATAGAGCGTTGCTTGCGGCCCGCGCTGCACTTCAACACGCTGCAGGTCAATCAGGGCAAGGTTGCCGAATACCGGCGTTTCATTCACATAAGTCGACACCGTGGGGATAGAGCCAAGTAGAAAATCCCCAAAGGCCGAGCTATCCACATTCAGGCCGCGAATGCGGATGCTGTTAAACTGAATGTTGCGTGGGCCTTGGTCAATTTGGGTCGCGCCGGGGATCGAGCGCAGCAATTCAGCATTATCAAGGGTAATAGCCGCTTCAATCGAAGCGCCGTCCACAACCGTTATGTTATAGGGCACGTCGAGCAGATTTTCCTGTCGCCGCTGGGTCGTGACAATGATTTCCTCTGTAGGTGCCTCCGCGTCAGCTTGCGCCAACGCAATAGCTGGCGTCAGCGCTGTTGAACTGAGGATAACGGACACTAGGCCTGCCTGCATACTTTTTGACTGTTTCATTGTGTTTCCCTGATCATGCTTTTGGCTTACCAGGCAGCTCCAGTGTGCCCAGCGTTTTTAAGAACGGCGCTTTTGTGCGCTCTTGATAAATCGGATAGTCGATCTCGGTATCGCGGAAGCTCTTGAGCTGCTGGCCAAGCCTGTTCCAGCCCTCTTGGCGAATGCGGCGGACCAAATCCAAATCCACGTCAATGGCAATGATCTCTTTTGCATCGCCAGCTTGATGCAGCACCTCTCCCCCCGGACCAGCCACAATGGACCGGCCATAACCAACGGGTGGCCCGCAGTTAATGTCAAAAAAGTAGCACTGATTGGTGGCCGCGCTGGCCCGCGCGATGGCGAGTTCGGCATCCCGGTCAATCGTGTTTGTAAGGCTTGGGTGAAGGATGACTTCCGCCCCAGCGCAGGCCATCGCACGCGTGGTTTCGGGAAACCACATATCATAGCAGATCGATAGCCCAAACCGGCCGACATCCGGCACGTCAAACACCGTGATGCTGCTCCCGGTCGCCACGTCTTTCTCATACGGCAGAAAAGGGTAGATTTTGCGGTGGCGGGCAATGATTTCGCCGTCCGGCGTAATCACCGGTGCACTGTTAAAGACATCTGCGCCGTCTGTTTCATAGATGCTGCCGGGAATGAACCAGAGGCCAGCCTCCCGAGCCGCAGCCTGATAGGCTTGTTCCGCAGGCCCGCCGCGCCGCTGCGCATGTTTTACGCCGGCGCCATAGCTGGCCAGTTCTGGTGCTAGCGCCATGTCAAGCCATGGAAAGCGCCGCTTCAAACTTGTCAGTTCGCTGCAAATCTCATCCACATTGTCTTTGGCGTGGACTTCAAGCTGCATTCCAGCGATGGAAAATCGTGACATTGTGCTGACCCATTTGCGCGGTGCACCTAAAAGTTCACGCAGATGCGAAATTGGTGTAGGGCCAGTTTATTAAGAACGATGGTGCCAGTTTGACAGGCTAGGCTTGCTGTGACTTTTTTACCCTCAAGCATGTTTGCGCTTCAGCGCGCAATGATGCCCCAGTCGATCAGCCGACCTTGCGCATTGAGCCAATGCATACGATCGCCACTAATCGCGACACGAAACCGACCAACTTCGCCGTAGGCCCAGCTCGTCCAGCGCCGGCACCAAAAGTCATCTTCAATCCACCAGGTGCCGGTGTCCCGATCTTCGTTTGCAAAGCCGGCGCGGCCGGTCATTGAGCCATCGCTGTGCAGCGTTATTGTACAGGGCTCCTCATAGACGGTCTTGCAAAGAATAGTTGCATCTTTGCAAGCGGCGAGTAGGGCGCTGTGATCGAGCGTGGCGAGTGCATGTTCTAAGCCGCCAGAGCCGGCCATACTGTCGCGCAGGGCTTGTGCGACGAGGGCGACACCCTCGCGAATGCTGCTTTCTGGAATGCCGCTCACACCCAGCCGGAATACGTTCGCCGGTGCAGCGTTGTGGTAATACTGGCTCACCGGTTCGATGAGCGCGCCATTCGCCTCCGCTTGCTTTACAAAGCGTGCGACATTCAGCTCTTGCGGACCAGTGACCCAGGCCGTTGCGCCTAGTCGCGGCGCAATAAAAGAGACCCGGCGCGGCAAATAGTGGTTAAGCGCGTCCTGCAGTGCAGCCATCCGACTGGCAAAAGCGGTTTCAACCCGTCGCAGCGCTTTTGCATAGAGGCCCAGTGACAGCATCTGTGCAAATGTGCTTTGTAGCGTCAGCGCCGGGCTTCGCGCGGTAACGCGCCGCGCTGCGCGCGCAGCGCGGATAACCGGTGTAGGGCCAATCAACACCCCGAGCCGAACCGCAGCGGCAAGCGGCTGAGCAAGCGTTGCCACATAAATCACCTCCGACCCGCCCGCTTCGCCGCGCAGGGCCCGCGTATCGGAAAACGCAAAGCCTGCCTCCCACTGATAATCATCCTCCACCACGACGATGCCATGTTTCCTCGCAAGTGCCAGCAGCTGCGCGCGGCGCGATGCCGGCATTGCAACGCCCGTGGGCCGCTGCCGGCTGGGTGACGTAAACAGGACATCACATGTTGCAAGGCGTGTTTCGTTGATGCCGAGACCATGGTCGTCAACGTCGAACAGTTCGAGCTTTGCGCCTTTGCCGATGAGTAAACGCCGCAAGTCTGGGCTGCATGGATTTTCAAGTCCAACGATACTGCGCCGACCCACCAGCGCTTCACACACCAGATGTAATCCCTGCTGCGCGCCAGTGGTGATCAAGATGTCTTCCGCGCGGGCTGAGATCCCGCGGCGTGGAAGCACCTTTTTGCGCAATTCCTCAATCAACGCCGGATCGTCGGAATCGCCCGCATCGCGGCTCCAAGCCGCCACTTCTGAAAGTGCCATGGCACCGCGGCTTGCTTCTCGCCACTCGGCAATCGGAAACAGTGATCGGTCGAATGGACCGTCAATGAAGGGGAAGGGGTAGCGCTCCCAGTCGGGCAACAGCGCATCTTGTGGGTCGAGCCGCTGTGCGAGCTTGGCTTCCCATTTGCGCGTGTCAGTGCGCGGGGCTGGTCCTGAAATACGCTGCGGCGATGGTTGTGTACGATCACGTGTTTGTCCCACATAAAGGCCACTGCGCGGCCTTGGCATGAGATAGCCGTCGGCAATCAGCCGATCATAGGCACCGGCTGCCGTATTGCGCGATATGCCAAGGTCTGCGGCGAGCTTCCTGCTTGAAGGAAGTTTCATGCCTTCTGGTAACAATCCCAGCTCAATTCCATCCACAACCTGGCGGCGGATTTGCTCTTGCATGGGGGTTTCAGCCCGGCGGTCTATGTGGAAATGAAGCACGCTAAATCCTACACCCTTTTTAAGGGCAAAAAAACCTTAGCAGCCGGCCCGGATTTCACATGTAGCCAAGCGATTCATGTGCGCAATGGCGGTACCCTGCGCAAGTGCATCTTTGAACAACCGCTGCCTTTAGACAAACTGACCGTATTTCGCCGATGTCAAACAGTCCATCCGCTGCCTTGCATATGTCAGTTTTGTTGGCAGCCCCGTTTGCTCCGCTGGTTAAGCCCACTCTTTTGCAAGCGCTATGTGCCGCACGATAAAATTGAAGACGTTTGGCTGGAGATCTATACCAACGTGGAGGACCATTGGGCACTTTATAGTTTGGCCGAGCAGGTCACCGCACTTGAATACTATTTCCAGGAGTGGCGCTGAAATGCAGTGCTGCAATCGGCCCCAATTGCCCTGACGATATCGGAGAAATCTCCTACCGGCGCCACGCTGGAATACATGCTGACGCGCCGCTGCATTATAGCCCGCGCGGTGTCTCGAGCGCGGAGTGCGCGCTAGAAGTGTTACGTTGGCCCTTGTGTTGTGGCGGATGCGCGCGGTGCTAACGCTCGTTTTGAAAAAGCGGATTGTGATTGGGAGCTTCTCCGCGGCGCAACTCCCATTGGGACTATCCAGAATTTTGTGCCCTGGCGTGGTAATCATTTGATGATAAGGAAACCCACGCATGGCAATCGACAAGGTCCTATTGGACCAATTGATGGAGGGGCAAAGCCCAGTGATTTATTTGGTCAGGACGGTATTCTAACCGAACTGACGAAGGCTCTGGCGGAACGCGCGCTGAGCGAGGAGATGACACAGCATCTCAGTGATGAGCGCTTTGCGGAGCCTACCCAAGGGCAAAACCGTGCCCCCAATCGGCGCAATGGCAGCAGCCAGAAGACGGTGACGACGGATACCGGCAAGGCGGTGTTTGTCGCTCTGGCCGTCCTGCCCGACGGCACCCGCGACGTGCTGGGCTTGTGGTTCCAGGCCAATGAAGGCGCAAAGTTGTGGGCAAAAGTGCTGAACGATCTGCGCAATCGGGGCGTTCAGGATATCCTAAGCGCAGTGGTTGATGGCCTGAAGGGCTTTTCTCAGGCCATTGAGGCAGCGTTCCCGCAGACCCAGCCAATCTCTGAGAGCACTATAAAAAGCTAGATTTTGCCGATGATGAGCGTGCCGATAGAACCAGGGACAAAGCCAGTTCACTCCTCGTGCCTTCGCAATAGAAAGAAAAGAACCCGCTACACTTTTTTCAAGACGCGCGCCTAGAATGGCGATGGCGACTTGACGGTATTACCATATATGAATAAGTTATTCATATCGATGGTTAGATGCAGTCATTTGGTCAGCTTGCACCCTTTCAAACAGCATGGGAGCCTTAGCTCCGCTCTTAGCGCCTCGCGCGCTCGTGTTGGAAAGGGATGATGCACGATCAGAGCGCCTAGTATTGGGGCTGGTTATGAAGTTGTTCTTTCGTCACCTTTTGAAGATGGTCTTGCCTGTACGGAGGTGTTACCGCTGCATCGCTTTTGCAATCATCGCAATTGGCGTGTCAGGCGTCTCCACGCGCGCGGCGGAACTCACTCTTGAAGCCCGCATCGCGCGATTGGCTAAAGAACTGGATGCACAGCGTGCTGAGCATCGAATTCCAGGCATGGCCATTGCGGTCGTGCAGGATGATGCAATCATCCTGCAAAAGGGGTTTGGCTATGCCAATCTTGAATCGCGCACTCGGGTAACACCCCAAACGCTATTTGGTGTCGGCTCGACCACGAAAGCCTTTACCTCTACGCTCGTTGCCATGGCTGTTGCCGAAGGGCGTATGGGGTTTGATGACAAAGTCACGCAACATCTTCCTTGGTTTATACCCAATCTCAACGCGCATACGGGTGAACTCACACTGCGCGATATGCTTTCACACCGTAGCGGTGTGGCCCGTAATGACTTGCTTTGGAACAGCGGCGAGGTTGACAGCGTCACACTGCTCAAAGAATCGCTCGATGCTGAGCCACTGACACCTTTTCGCAGTGCCTTCAATTACAACAATGTGATGTATCTGGCCGCTGGCTTGGCGTCCGTAAATGCCTTTGATGCAGACACCTGGCATGCTTTGGTGCGAGACAGAATTTTTACCCCGCTGAATATGCGCCATACCTTCACATCCTTTGATACAGCCATGGCGAGCCCGCATATTGCAAAGGGGTATCAATGGGACCAAGCGCTGAACAGTTTTGACGTCATCATGCCGAAAAAGGCAGAGAATGTCTTGCCTGCTGGGGGCATATTCTCAGACGTATCAGATATGGCCCAGTGGGTGCGCTTTAATCTAAAAGCGGGAGAGTGGAATGGCGCAAAGCTAATAGGCGAGACCGCCTTTCAAGAGCTACAGACCCCTCAAATCAAGATTGGCTCTGGCATTGAATATGCCATGGGCTGGATGACTCGGCCCTGGCGTGGCCGCAAAATCGTCTACCATAGTGGCAATATTCTCGGGTTTGCCGCGCATGTGGCCATGATGCCGGAGGCGCATATTGGCTTTGTGTTGTTAACCAACGTCACGGCCTCACCGCTGCAAGACCAGTCCATGGCCATGGTCTGGGAAGCTGTTTTGGGAGAGGACGTCACTGGCACTCTACAGAATGTGCCGGAGAACTTACCCGACTATGTTGGGCAATATGTTGGAACTGATGGCCCTTTGAAAGATGTTGTGTTCACGGTGCAGATGAAAGACGAAACCCTTGCCGTTGATGTGCCAGGGCAAACACTCTATGCGCTTAATCCTCCTGACGCGGCGGGGAAGTGGGTTTTCAAATTGACCGACGCGGTCTCGGTATCTTTTGAACGATTTGAAGGCGGAAAGCCGACGGCAATGCGCCTGCATCAAAGTGGCGCCGCATTTGCATTTGTACGCAAAGAAAACGTGCCACCAAAAGCGCCGTCAGCTGCCAACGCGGAGAATGGTGCAAGCAAACGCGCGGCGGTTCCCACGGTGGCCGCTCTGGATGCTATGCGCGGCGCCCGCACGCAGCTGCAGGCCTTAACGGCAGCAAGGGGCTATGAGCTCACTGGTAAGGTGAGTGTTCTGCAGGCTGGCTTAACCGGCAAGGCCAAGCTGCAAATAAAAGGCGCCAACAAGATGCGCCAGGTTCTGGACTTTGCAGAGTATGGACAACTTACCACGGTGTTCAATGCTGCTGTGGGAGCTACGGATACAGTTGGAATATATTCCGTGTTGCGTGGTAAGTACCTAAGGCAAGCCCAAAGTGATCATCCGGCTGCTTTGCTCAATTTTGCGGAATATTTTGATGCCGTTGAGGTGCTTGAACACACAACGTTTCACGGTAGGCCAGCGTATATCCTGGGCCTTCAGCGCGAAGATCTTCCAGATGTGACTTTGACGATGGATCGCGAAACCGGAGATATCCTGCGCACGCAAACGGTCGTAATGGATCGGATTGGCATCAATTTCCCATTTGAAGCGACGTTTTCCGACTATCGGGATATTGGTGGTCTGCGCTTGGCTTTTAAGGTCCATCAGTTCGATCCGTTCCGAGGAAATGTGGTGACCCAATACACAGAAGCAACCTCCGCCGCCGCGCTTCCGGATGAAGTCTTTCAGCCTCACCAAAGCGTGCAATAACGTAGGTATTTTTGCCGCGCGGCGACAGGCAGAGTTCAGGGGTAGGCGTCTGTGATGGCGTATGTGTTTTCTTTCAACGATGTGTTTGTCACGCTAGCCATCATTTTGCTGGTCTGCGCGTTTGCAGCTTGGAGTGAGCGGACGCACGTCGGTAAACATGTGTCCGGCGCTATGGTGGTGATCATCCTGACCATCATTTTGGCAAGTTTTGGTGTGCTCCCGCGGACGTCTGCCCTGTATGATGTTATCTGGGCGTACCTCGTGCCCATGGCGATCGGCCTGTTTCTGCTGAAATCAGATTTACAGTCAGTTGCGCGAGAGGGTGGGCGGGTCTTAGTGGCCTTTGCGATTGGTGCAGCGGGTGTCATTGTCGGTGGGTTTGTTGCAGCTCAAGTCTTGGGGCTCACTGGCGAAGAGGAGCGCTATGTTGCCATTATCATTGCAAGTTTGACCGGCGGCTCACTGAACTTTGCTGTTGTCGCCAAAGCGCTTGGGTATGCAGATATGTCCGCATTGGCGGCGCTCGTCACCATCGACAGTGTGCTCGGCCTCGTGTTTTTCGTGTCGCTAGGATTGCTCGCCAAAACCAACTGGCTGCAAAGCCATTTCGCTTGGCGCGTCGAACATCTTGCCGGTGACGCTGGTCATTCTCCAAGTGCGGGCCAACACTCGGTCACGCTGATGGATCTGCTGGTTGCACTTGCCTTTGTGTCGGTCATTGTGGTGGCAAGTCAGACCATAAGCCGGGCCCTTGGCGTGCCTGACTACGATGTCTTGTTGATCACGTCCATTACTGTTGGGCTTGCTACAATTGGTCGTCGCTATCTCTCGGTTATACGCGGAGAAGATACGATAGCGATGCTGTTCATGTATCTTTTCTTTGCGATGATGGGGGCGGGCGCGGATATCGCCAGCATGTTCTCTGCTGCACCAAGCATTTTCTTTTTGGTCCTGATCATCATGGTAGTGCACCTGGCATTTATGTACGTCGGTGGGCGGCTGCTGCGTATGAATTACGCCGAACTCGTTATTGGCTCCTTTGCCTGTATCGGAGGGCCGCCAATCGCAGCTGCATTTGCCGCTTTGTTCGGTTGGCGCCGGTTGATGGCGCCCGGAATACTGGTTGGGGTTTTTGGCTACGTTATCGGGTCATTCTTGGGCATCGGTTTCTATCAGGCGATCACCCTATGAAATCCCTTAGCGGCACTTTGCCTGTCGAAACAGTTTAGCAGCGGCCAGTAGATTTCTGCAGCAGGTCTATAGGCTACTTTATTATCATCGATGCCGCGCAACGCTTTTTTTTCCGTGGCGGTTCCTTGGCGGCGTTCCCTCCAGCCTGTACCGCAATCCACCACTAAAGCTGACACGATGAGCGTATTTTGCAGCGTTGATCGGCAAGCACAAAGCACTGCTCACGCAAAATAAGCTTAGCTGGACCCACGTAAAGGGGCCGCGAACTTGGCAGTGGGGCAAATCAGTCACAGCAAGAGATCGTTTAGAAAGAATTATCGAATTTTGCTTGTTTAATTCATATTAGAATATATTATTCAAATAATATTAATCAGAATATTCGGATTAGCCATGCCTGATGTAAGCCGATCAAGCGCCAAAACCCTTTTGAAGCACGCCCACCATGTCTGGGACATGACGGTGCCTTGGGTCGATATGTATTGGTCGATTGATCTGCTCAAACGGTTTCACGCCGGCGGCTATACATATGTTAACCTGACTATTCAGGATTATCCGGCAACCTATTCGGGCGTTGTTGCCGAAATTAAGCGTTTTAAGGCGCTGTGCGCTCCGCATGCAGACTGGCTGTGTTTTGCGCCTACAATGGCGGAGATCGATAAAGCTTCGGCGGACCAAAAGCTCGCTATTGGCCTCAACGTTCAAGACACGGCGCTTATTCATGATGACGTAAGTGCCGGGCTAGATGTGATGCTAAAGGCTGGTGTGCGCCACATGTTGCTGGCCTATCAATTGCGCAATAGGGCGGCTGACGGATGTGCTGAACCGGGCAACGCGGGCCTCAGCTTGTTTGGCGAAAGTCTTGTGCGTGAGATGAATGCCGTTGGTATGGTCGTTGATTTGTCTCACGTGGGCAAGCGCTCGACACTCGATGCGATGTCGATCAGCGACCGGCCCGTCATTTTCTCCCATTCCGGCGTTAAAGCGTTGTGTCGGCATATTCGAAATATTGACGATGAACAGATCAAAGCCTGCGCGGCAACAGGAGGTGTGGTTGGCATTGTCGGGATTGGTGCCTTTCTCGGCGATCCGGCGATGCAGGCAGAGACATTCTTTCAAAATGTCGATCATATCGTACAGCTCGTTGGCCCAGAGCATGTCGGCATCGGCACCGACTACATTGATGACATGCCAGCTGTCTGGCCGAGCATGATTGCGGGCCAAGATACGGTGTGGCGTGACCCCTATGGCACGCAGCTCTATGAGGGCGTCGCGTTCAGCCCGGAGCAGCTTTTAGAGCTTGTCGAACGGATGCTGCAAGCTGGCTATAGCGATGCTGCGATCCGAGGTGTGTTGGGCGAAAATTTCTACCGAATCTACCGGGATGAAGAGATTGCGCGTCATGGCGGTGCGCAGTTGTTTGCCTAAAATACTAATTAAAACAACAAATTAGATATTCAAAGCTAGGACAGGGAGGTTGCTGCAATGAATATATCTGGGAAGCGGCGCGCACAGCGCTCAAAATTGGGACTGCTTTTTTCATCTGCGCTCGTGGCATCGACGCCGGCATTGCCGGCCTATGCCCAGGGCGCCGGCGTTGATGATGACGGCGCGACAGAAACGGAAGTGTTGGTGGTTACCGCCACGCGCCGGACTGAGGCGATCATCGAGGTTCCGCTTGCGGTATCGGTTATTGATACCCAGCAAACGATCGTCTCCGGTATTACCGATATAAACGGCATTGCGGATTTGGTGCCGGGCCTGGTTGCCGTTGATGGCGGCGCACCCAGTCTCGGCAACCTGGTGATCCGCGGAACATATGTGGGCGGTGCGCCCACCGTTGCGACATATATTGATGACGTACCTTATGGCGGCGTGGTTGGCGGCTTTGCTGCAAACCAAGCGCTCGATGCGTCGCTTTACGACCTGCAAGCCATTGAAGTCTCGCGCGGACCGCAAGGAACACTGTTCGGCGCTGGGGCCGTCGGGGGGGTTGTGCGATACATTACCAAAAAACCCAATCTCGACGAGCTTGAAGGCTTCGCGTTCGCCGATATCTCCGGCACCAAGGATGGCGGCACAAACCAGCTTTACCGTGGCCGAGTTTCCGTGCCGGTCATCGATGAAAAGCTGGCAATATCCGCATCGGGATATTTCGAAGACGCGGGCGGATACATCGATAGCGTTGTTACCGGTGATGAGAATATCAACACGCACGACTTTTGGGGCGGCCAGTTGATGGTCAAGATGCAGGTCACGGACGGCTTCTCGTTGCTGGCCACGGTCATGCACCACGAAGCTGACTATGACAGCGCGGGCTATGAATCTTTTGATTTCGCTTCAGGTGATCCCCTGTTTGGTGAATTGGTGACAGATTTTGCAGCGCCAAGGGCTTTGAATTATGACATTTATTCTCTGACGGCCGATGTCGAACTTGGGTTCGCTGATCTGACATCGATTACCAGTTTTCAAACGGCTGAGCTTGTCAATACGACAGACATTACAGCCACATTCGGCGCAACCGCTGATGCGCTTGCCCCGGGCGGCGCGCCGCATACGGTGGGCTTCAGATCTGGTGATGAGACAGACAGGTTCACCCAAGAAGTCCGCCTGACATCGACCGGGGATGGCTTTATTGAGTGGATTGTTGGCGGCTACTATACCAACCAGGAATCCGATTCCTTCCAGATCACCGATGTGGTGCCAAACGATATCGAGCTCATCACCTTAAACACGACGCTGGAATATGAAGAGTTCGCGCTGTTTGGCAACGTGACGGTGAACATTACCGACCGTTGGGATGTTACCGGTGGTATTCGCTATTCAGATAACAGTCTGACCATTTCTCAGATATTTACTGGAGCACTTTCAAACCCCGCATTGAACGATCTGGTCAATGAGAATGACGATGATGTCGTTACTTGGTTGTTCGATACCGGATATGCGGTGAATGACGCGATCAATCTTTATGCCCGTATTGCCAGTGGCTATCGGCCTGGCGGCAGTAACTTGGTGATCGATTTTGGCGGCACGCTCATTGGCAATCCGACCTTTGATTCAGATAATTTGTGGAGTTACGAGGCGGGCTTAAAAGGCCTTATTCCAGGCACGGATTTGCGCTATGACTTCGGCGTCTTCTACATCGATTGGAGCGACGCCCAGCTTGCCACGCAAAATGCCTTAGGGCTGGGAGAAACCGCCAATGCTTTGGGCCAAATCACAATTCAAGGGATTGAGGCAGGCCTTGCTGGAGAGCTGTTTGACGGCTTTATTGTCACCGGCAGTTTGGCGATAACCGATAGCGAAATTGAGGAAGACGAGCCGCAGCTGCTTGCGCTTGCCGGTGATGAGCTGTTGCAGGTGCCCGACGTCACCTTCTCTTTAACGGGTGATTATTCCTGGTCTCTCACCAGTTCCATTGACGCAAATGTTGGCGCGACGTTACGGTATACCGGGTCTTTCGAAACGGCGTTCAGCCAATCGCCCTTGGGCACGTTTACCAATGATAGCTACGCCCAGGTCGACCTGCGTGCAGGCATCACTTATGAGAGCGTGTCTGTAAACGCCTATGTCACCAACGTGGGCAATAGCTCAGCCTATCAAACGGTTTTCGGTACAGGTGTGCCGGGGCAAGGCTACGGTGTCGTATTGCGCCCAAGAACGTTTGGGGTGAATGTCGGCGTGCAGTTCTAACGCTTTCATATCGAGATGGGGTTGCATCTTTCGCCGCCCCACCTCTATAGCGTCGGTGCTCTTTTGGGAACGTAATTTTACGGCAATGATAAACGTGTGGACGCTAGTCTAAATCTCTTTGGCCGGTGATTGAAAACGTCTCGATGGCGTTGGCTTCAATCTCGTCTCTATCGAAGAAGATTTTACGCCACGTTTTGTTTGCAAACAGCGTGGTTTGGTTATGGTAATTCGGGTTTCCCGGAGTTCCAGATTGACCATAGGTGAGAACAGCTTCAGCGCTCGGTCCATCTGCGCCAAACGCAAGCGTCATGAGGAAACTCGTGCCACCTGACACCAAATAGCCTTCGTCGGATAAACCGCTTTTTGTTGCGTAGGGCACACCTACGTCTTGCGGGGCACCAGTATCGTTGCGGCGCTGATTGATAAGATTGGCAACGCCTTCGCTTCGTAGGCCGCCATGCATGGGTATTCGCTGCTGTCCGCGAAGCGCAACCTGCACATCTCCAAGAGCCGCATTAAAGGGGATTAATGCCTCAGTAAGAAGTTCAACGGCCGCGACAAGCGCCTTCGCCGCCATAGTCTTGTTTCCCAAACCGCTTGGCGTATGGATTGGGTTATCTGCCGAGAAGGGGATAGCAAACACGCTTACGCCTGATTCAGAGCATAGGCCTATGTAGGCGACAAGCCATTCCCTGAACACAATAGCGCCCGTGCTGCCAAGGTTTAAGTGGCCATCATAGGCTTTGAGCGTGTTGCAAAGCGCAGCTGGAAAAGTGGCACCATCTTCACACACCCCAATAAGTTCGCTGAGGAAAAGTGTTGCGGCCAGGCTTGCGTTTGACAGGATTTGCGTTTGCAGTTCACGCAAAGACCATTTGCCGTCTTGGCCACGCGCAGCGCCGTCTTCCAGCAGCAAAATGTTCTGCCGGGTACGCAAGCTGCGCTTTGTTGCAGTCAATCCATAAAGTGGTGAGAAACCGTCCATCGGCGCGCGCGGCGATGATAGCCAATAGCTGTCATTTGCATTAAACACATGGTCGCTCCGCGTCATCTGCGGGCGCTGCGCATAGGGCACTGTGCCTGGCAGCGGCGACCCGTCTTCGAGAAAATTATTTTTCGCCCTGCTGCCATCTAAAACCACGACATTTGCCTCGTCATAGGCCGTCTTGATGGGGCCGCCCGCTGCATAGGCTGCCTTCCACGCGGCGATTGCCGTCTGCGATAAATGCCCGACGCTTGAGGTATCAATATAGCTGGCTTGTCCGTCGCGGCTCACGGCAATCGTATTGACCCATGGCAGGGCATTCCAGCGTGCGTGCGCGGCCTTAAAGGATGCCATATCTGTGGCGCGACCCATATCGTACCACTGGGCATGGGCGCTATCGTTATCGCGATTGGCATCGCGCGCAGCGTAGGCGGCCTTATCAGTCCATGCCATGCCGGGCAGGGAAATCAGTGGGCCATGGACGGAATGGTACATGCGTGCCGGGACATTGCTAATCTGGCCGTTCGCGTCTTTAACAGGAACGCTAAATGTGTGCGCCTTGAGCTGGCGAAATTCACCTTCGTAGAGGTATTGCGTTGGGTCTTCTGGGTTGAGCGTCAAGCGATAAACCACGACGCGCTTGCTGTCTGAAACCGTATGCGACCACGCAATATGCTGGTTGAAGCCGATGGATATGCCAGGCGTCCCGACAAGTGAGACGCCATAGACGTCCAATTCACCGGGTATTGTGAGGTGTTTTTCCCAAAATCGGTTTGAGCCGAACCACGGGTAGTGTGGATTGGCGAGCAGCATGCCGCCACCACTTTCGCTTACGTCTTTGCCGATCGCCCAAGCATTCGAGCCAAACCCTTTTTGGTTGAGCGCTGCCGCCGCCGATCGCAAATGCTCAGGATCGATTGAAGCGGTGTCAGCGCTTGGCGGCTTGGCTGCATAGAGGCCGCTGCCCACTTGCGGCAGAGTTTCGATGATATAGCGTGCGCGGGCGTATAAATCTAAGGGGGATAATGGCTTGACCCATTCTTCGCCGCGACACCAATGCGTGTGATCCGCGCGACTTTCATCGTCGGCCAGATACTTATTAAAGCCAGCTGCATACCCGGTCAGCATTTGCTTAAACGCGGCTGGCTGCTGGCTGAATCCGACCTGGTACTTCTCTCTCATGCCCAGGCCTCGCGCGGCATAATCAGAGAGAAAATTGCCGTTCTTTGGGCCAGTACCAAAGGTCTGTGAAAGCTCACCTTTGGCGCGCAATACGATATGTGAGATATTGCACAGATGGTCTCTGGCTGCCACATAGCCTTCAGCAAAACCCAGGCTGGCATGATCACGCGCGGTGATGTGCGGAATGCCAAAGGGCGTATAAACAACTGTTGCAGAATAGAT
The DNA here is from genome assembly GCA_039026755.1 of Pseudomonadota bacterium. Classification (GTDB taxonomy): domain Bacteria; phylum Pseudomonadota; class Alphaproteobacteria; order Sphingomonadales; family CAKZYD01; genus CAKZYD01. Next base: position 21,165 of record JBCCLR010000017.1, read on the forward strand.
GTCTGGCGGCTTGAAGTGATGGTCACGACTGCCCGCACACGCTGTTAGGAAGCATGAGAGGGCGATTGCTGCTGAAAATGCTTGCCGCTTTGCGCGCTGCGTCAAATGCGTATGCGTTATGCGGCGCGTCGCGCAATACTTTTCCGTCAATCCGTGCGTCCCTGACATCCAAAATGAAGTCTTTGCATAGCGCCCATGCGTCAATACCCCTAACGCCTCGCCTTAGCAACCAACAGCGCGATTACCAAGATGTGAGGCCTGCAACGACACGGTCATACACGGCCTGCATTTCCGCAAGAACACTAGCGCGCCATTCCGGGAGCGACGGGCTGTAGCGTTCCATCATAATCGTTTTGAGTTCCACAGCGTCTGGTGATTGCCGGTCGTCGCATTCAAAGCGCAGCCACCGATCAATTAGAAAGGCTGGGATGATCGCGTCATTGTTCACTGTTCCAAGCTCAATCACGGTTTCTATCACGTCCGCGCCGAGGCTGCGCAGTGTTTGTGCGGCGCCTTCACAGACAAGACCAATGATGTCTGGTTCCGCGCCGCTGTCGTAAAGCGCTGAAATTTCTGCAGGTTTTGCCCACCAAGACTGTGCCATGTCATACGCTTGGGTTTGCGGCTGCAAGCTATTGATTGGCGTCGCTGCTCCATTGGGGCCAAGCCCGGTGTGCCAATCTATGATGGCGACCTTCCTAGCCTTTTGGAAATGGGTTCGAAGCAGGTCATCTAAGGTTTGAATTTCCCAAGCTCTTTGTTTTCCTGCATAGGCAATGTGTGACGGATATATGCTTTGGCCCCCTGCAAGGGCATCCATAACCTTGGCTTTATCGTTGTTTTCTAGAAGCTTATTAAATGTTTCTAAGATCTCATAAAAGCCACTTGGGCTCATGCCTTTGGTCTGCAATGCAGCAGCGACTATCTCAAACAGGGGGATTTTGCGCAGCGGTACGGACATGTCCCGGTAGTTGCGGTTTAAATCAACAAAATCCGCATTGCAGCGGCTAAAATAAGCCGCGCCGTAAGGATTGAGCGCATGGATAAACGCCAGTGCTACATCTTTGGGCAATGTTTCGGGGCCTTTGCTGTCGAGCCAAGCAAGCTGGCCGGCGGCACCGCAGAAATATTCTTGCCCGTGTGTGCCGCAGATCGAGACGTAGACGCGGCTTGCATCTTGTGCACCAATCCAGCCAAACCCTATAGACAAACTTTCGCCATCTGGCCCTGTGCTGTTTGGCTGAAGATGGCGCTCTGCATATCCCCCCGCTGCGGCGATCGCCGCCTCGAACCAGGCGCGTCCTTGTGCATATGACGTTGGAAAATACTGATAGCGGGCAGCGTCTGTGGGCGTGGGTTTCATCGCAAGCACGCTTTATTCGATGCTGCAAGCCCGACGGGGATGCGGCTGCACAAACCCTCGTGCGGCGGTGCAAGGTTTTTTGCTACTTGGCTTTTGCGCGAAGGCGCTAGAACCCGCTGGGCGTATCGAAGTCTCATGGCGACCCGTGATCAATGGATTGAGAGAACAGATAAAGCAGCAAACAACGGCAACGCTTGAGTCATGATATTTCTTATATGAACTTAAATTAATATATGAATAATTTCGAAACTTCTTGGTGTCAATGGCGCATGCAGTGTATCTGCGTACGGATTGCATGTTTTTCTAAGAGAAAGCAGGTGCAGTGGCGAGCACTCCTAAGCCTGATTTGGGCGCTAACCTCAAACGTCTTCGCAGCAGCCGTGGCTGGAACCTTTCGCGCCTTGCCGATGAGGCTGGACTTCCTCAATCCACGTTGTCGAAAGTTGAAAGCGGTCAGATGTCTCTTAATTACGACAAGCTGCTGAGTGTTGCCGACGCGCTTGAAGTTGATGTCCGCGATTTGTTTACCACGGCGCAAGAACTGTCCAATGCGCTTGGAACCATGGCGCGGCGCGTTATTGACCGGCATGTGAATGAGCAACCCGGCCAGGATGGACATTATGCATATCGGTTTCTATGCACGGAGCTTAAAAACCGCTTGATCCTGCCGATGATCTTAGAGGTTAGCCAAGCGCCAGACCCCATTCCAATGATGAAAGTTGTGGGAGAGCGCTTTGCCTTTGTCCTGGACGGCCCGGTTGAGTTTCATTGCGAGCAATATGAGACAGTAACGCTCAATACAGGCGATAGCCTTTATATTGATGCAGCAATGTCGCATGCTTTTGTGGCTCCAGACGGCGCGACTGCCAAGGTGTTGACCACGCTTGCGAGTACGGACTTTGATTATCTTAGAATTGCACGTGAAGTGGCGGCAACTGGTGCGGCAGATGCCACTGACCGGTTTAATGAAATGAAGAAGTCTGGGACTAAAAAGTCTTAAGTTCCACAAGCCGAGGATTTTTTTTGGCAATCGCGTCTATGTCGCCGGCGGGTGCACTACCAAGCGCATGGCTCAAAAATGCAACAACAAGGGCGTTTAAGTCCGCGTGATCCTGGCGGGCCTGTAGATCTGTGGATGTGAGCGGCTGATCGGTAAAGAACATATGGCTGCGGCCCTGCCAGGTATAGCGTTTAACCTGCCCTTGGCCGGACGATTTATAATATATGTCGTTGGGCAATGGAGTGGGGTCCGAAGGGGTGTTTGGCAATGCGTCTTGTTTTAGCAGGCGCGCGGCTTGGCGGGCCATTAGGTCTGGGTCCGCATGGATTTGCAAAAACCGCGTCGGCAGCGGCACCCCAGCCCATTCAAAGCGCCAATTGATGCCGTCTAAATTCACCCCTGCAACAGCTCTTTTATCACGCTGGCATAAGTCATGACTCACCGAGCCGCCCATCGACATGCCGATAAAGCCAACTTTATCGAAGGTTGTTGCGCCGAAAATAGCCCGCACCTCGGGCGTGAACTGGGTGTTTGAAATCGCGTCCAGCATTGCGCTGGTCCGGTCGCTCCAAGCGCGCGTTACTGCCGACAAGCTGCTTTGAGCAAGCGGCTTTAACGCCTCGATCGCCTTGTGTCTTTGCGCATCGCTACGGGCGAGGGCAAATTGCGCGGCGGCTTTTGCAACGTCCATGTCCTTCAGCTTGGCTATCGCCGCTTTTGCTATCGCCGTGATGCTGCCGTCCGCCCAGGCAATGCCTGCGCTTTCTCCAGGATGTGTCATGGCAAGCACGATGAAGCCGTGGCTGGCTAACGCTTCCATGAGAGAAAGGCTTTGCAGCGGCGCCATGGCACCGCCATGATTAAAAATCAAAGCTGGGCACACCTGCGCAAGGTGGCGCGCAAGAGCTGCATCTTCATAACTGTGGGTTTGGGCCAGTCGATAGGGACCAGTGAAGAGCGCCGGGACCCCCATGGCGCGATAAACACTGCCAAAGGCTTTTGCTTCCTGCGCTGTAAAGTAGCGTCGCGGCGTTGCCAATGGCGCCGGATCAGCCGGATACCAGAGATAAACTTGCTGCGCTGTGTCGCCGACCTGAAATTCAAGCCTGCGCATTCCAACTTTGTGCTGGCCCGTTGGCGGTGGGGTATGTGGAACAGCACTTTTAAAAAGCAGCAGCGCGGTGCCAGCCAACACTGCAGCGCTGAAAACTGAAAACCACAAGGGCAGCGGATGCAGCATCGCAAAGCCAGCTGTTGCAAGCGTGATGAGGACAACGGGCCACAGGTGCCAGCGTCCCTGCAAGGCATACCATAGCGCCAGTGCAAAACCAGCCGCAGACAACAAAACAGACAGCTTTGGCCATGACGATATCAGGGCACCTGCGGTCAGCGCAATACTGGCCCATGCAATTATGTCCATGTACTTAGGCCATGTATCGTCCGCCGGTACATATCCGTGCTGCACTCAACCACCGCTTTGCGCCAGCCGGGCATCGATGGATTCAGCCGCTCAAGCATTTTAGCGCGCATTTCAACGGCATGGGGGCTATTGACGTCTTCACATTCAAAGCGCAGCCAGCGGTCAATCATCAACGCGGCGAGCACGCCTTGGTTGTCGAAGGTGCCAAACTCCATAACCACATGCGCGCAAATAACGCCGTGCGCGTGCAGGTCATCTGCCACCCCTTTATTCACATGGCCGATGTAATCGGGTTGATCTTCAGGTGCGATGAGCGCATCGCGCCCTTCAGGGCCTGCCCACCACGTACATGTCCAGCGATAGGCATCTGTATGTGGTGGCATATCATTCAGCACCGTAAGCGTACCATAATCCCCAAGGCCGGTGTGCCAATCAATGACCGCAACTTTACTTGCGTGCAGCAGATAAGATTTAACAATGCTGCGCAGCGTCTGTGTCGACCATTCATCGCCTGTGCCGCAATACAGAATACCTTTTGGATGAGTGTCCTGGCCGCCGCCCATCGCTGTCATCACAGCTTTGGTGTCGTTGTTCTCCGCAAACGTATAGAACCGGCCCATCACATTATCGAGGATGTGCTCATCGACCTCTTGAGTGAACAGCAGGTTGAACAAGGCATCGACGAGGGGGTTTGGCCGCACCGTGGTGCCTGGTGGGAAATAGTTTCTATTAAGGTCAACAAAGTTCTCATTGCCGCGGCTTACAAACGCAGCACCATAAGGGTTGTGCGCATGCACAAGGCAGACAGCAACGTCGTCTGGCAGTGCCGCCGGAGCATCGCTGCTGAGCCAGCTTAATTGCCCAGCTGCGCCAGCGAAATATTCCTGGCCATGTGTGCCGCAGATGGACAGGAAAACACGCGGCGCATCACGCCGCCCAAACCACGCAAGCTCGGTTGTCAGCGCTTCTCCAGCCGGGCCATGCGCGTGCGGATTTTCAAAGCGCGTGAGATGCGCCGCTTGGTCTTGCACCAAAGCCCTAAACCAGCGCCGGCCTTCGTCATAGCTGGTTGGGAAATAGTGATAGCGGCTGATATCCTCATCCACGTTTAATCGCTCCGATTTAGGATGCGTAGACCCGTAAACAGGACTTGGAAGCGCCCTGCCGGATCGGGCTGTGAGAAATGCCAAACTGCGGGTGTTTTGCTTGGCGGTCTGGTCAACAGAAAAATATTATCGCCAGCATATTCGAGCGGGCAGGGTGGTTCAGGGATCAGCGTGTCGTCAAAGCGCAGGAAGCGCTTTGCCATGAGTTGACCGTCTTGCATGTAGATGGTCGCATCGCCGGCAACGGTTGAATACACGCCAAGATAAGGGTCGAGTGTTTCGGGTTTAGCCTTGCTCGGCTTAAGCGGCGGGGTTGCCGCAACACCCGTTAAGCGATCAATCGTTTTGTCAAACAGATCAATCATCAGGTCCGTAGCACTGCCGCCATTGGTCAGAAGCGCTGCGATTGTGCCGCTCTTTTCATGTGCGCGAAGGTAGGAGCTTTGGCCAATGGTCGCGCCATCATGGCCGAAGTATTTGCCGCCTAAAACCAGAAACCAACCGAGGCCCCAATGGGTGATATCGCGCAGTCCAATCGGCACTTTATTATGAATTTTGCGCATCGATTTCACGGTTGCTTGCTTTAGGATTTTCTTGCCATTTGGGGCTTTGCCGCCATCCATGTGCATGCGTGTAAAATTGACCAAATCGATGATGGACATCATCGGCGTTGAGCCAGCGGGCGCACCGCTAATTGGCAGTCCGAAGACTGTGGGCAGGGGCTTTTGCTTTGCTTGGTTTTCAGGGTCTGGCGCATGGCCAGAGCTGACCGGGAGTGCAGCGATGTCAGCGGGGTCGCTCAGTGCGTGGTGCAGGTCCATCGGCCCAAATAGGTAGTGCTTTAAGGCTTCATCATATGTCTTGCGGGTGACGACTTCGCATACCCGGCCGACGATGGTGAAGGCTGAATTTGAATACGACAGGCCGGCACCAACTGGGTGGCACAGCGGCAGTAAGGCGCAGCGTTCAACGTAGCGCGCATGTCGGTCTGGGCCGCTGCCGGTGTTAGTGAAAAAGTCACCGCCAAGGCCGCTAGAATGGTCAAGCAGTTGTTTAATCGTAATGGATTTAGACGCATCGAGGTCAGCCACTCTAAACTCAGGAATATAGGTCCGCACGGTTGCATCAAGTTCGATAAGGCCTTCCTCGACCAACTTCATCACCAGTGTCGCGGTGACCGGCTTGGTGATTGAGCCGATCTGAAACATCGTTTGCGGCTGTACTTTATGGCCTGTGTTAAGATTGAGCACCCCATGTGTGGCGACATGCAGATTTCCCTGATGCCACAGCGCAA
>JBCCLR010000018.1:0-27212 GCA_039026755.1 Pseudomonadota bacterium
TGTCTCGTCTGCAAAAAAGACGTTGACCCCAATAGCCCGCTGCGTGACCGGCTGCATTGCCCCCGAGCCCGCGACATGGTGAAAGATGCCGCATAAGCTGCGCCTCAATCGAGTATGCTGTTCGTGACACGCAGGTAAAGTACATACACTATCGCGCCTAAAAACAGCGCTGCCATCGCATACCACGTAATCGCATAAGGCAGATGTGAATTCCTAAATTTAAGTATGGTCAGCCCGCCGCGCGGCCAGGCGTTCGCCACACCTACATGATCGGCATCGATAAAGTAAGGCCGATAACCGTCTATTCCGGCCGCTGCGCTCATCGCCGCCACATCGCGTGAAAACCATAGACCGTTTTGCGGGTCGTTTTTCTCCAGCAGCGTGCCGTCCGGCTCGGTTATGCGAAGCAGCCCTTCAACACGAATTTGGCCACGGGGTTCATCAATCATGATGTCGGGGGCCAAACTGGGGAGAAACCCGCGATTAACCCATACGATCGCATCACGGGTCTTGAGCGGCGTGAGAAGCCACTTGCCGCCGCCAAGCTCAGTAAGCGCTTTGACCTCTAGAGATTGATCATGCAGATATTCGCCTTCGGCATAGACCCGCATATAAGCGTGTGTATCGGCATTCACTGTGCCTTTAGGCGATACGGCAGCATCCCCAAAAGCGCGTGCGTTCACTGCGGCAATCAGGTCTTGTTTCCAGCTAAGGCGCTGGAGTTGCCAGGTCCCCAGCGCGATCATCACTAGAAACAATATTGCAGCGAAGGTGATGAGCACCAAATCCAGCCAAAGGGGGCGCGGCGATGCCGAAGCTTTCCTCATGCGGCAGTCATTGGGAAAACCCGATAATCAGGGTAGATTGCGCACACGTTCGATTTGTTCATGCGCTGGCATCATATTTTCATGCAAGTGGAACATCACCCAAATAGAGCCGGCGAGAATGATGATCAGAAGGATCGCTGTGAAGGCCAGCGACATAACTTGCCACCCTTCATCCACTTTAAGGCTGACGTGCAAAAAATAGTGCACATGCACCAACATCTGCACCGCGCCGAGGCCAAACACCACGGCCAGGATTGCAACAGTGTTGTTCGTCACATCACCCAGCACCATCCAAAACGGTATGATGGTGAGCACAACGGACAACGCAAAACCGATCAGATAAGAGCGGTAGCTACCGTGCGCTGCGGGCGCGCTGTCTTGGCCACTCACAGCGTAACGCCTGTCAAATAAACGAAAGAAAACACGCCTATCCAAATCAGATCGAGAAAGTGCCAGAACAAACTGAGGCACATCACCCGGCGTTGATTTTCGTGCGTTAAGCCATGCAGACGGACCTGGGCAAGCAGTGTACACAGCCAAATGGTCCCCGCCGTCACGTGCAGGCCGTGCGTCCCTACCAAGGTGAAGAATGAGGATAAGAACGCACTCGCACTCGGCTTGGCACCAAGGTGCCATAGATGCGTGAATTCATACACCTCAAGCCCTAAAAAACCTGCGCCAAAGAGGCCTGTAACGATAAGCCACCGCATCAAGCCGGCCTTGTTTCCTGCATGCATATTGAGGACTGCAAAGCCGTAGGTAATCGATGAGAAGAGCAGCATGAAGGTCGACACCAAAATGAGCTCAATGTCTAACAAATCGACCGGGGAGGGGCCAGCGGCATAGCTCTGCCCGACCACGGCATGTACAGCGAACAAGATGCCGAAGATGAGGCAGTCGCTCATCAAATAAATCCAAAAGCCCAGCATGGTGCCAGTCTCATGCGTGTGATCCGGGTCGTGATTCCCCGGCTCGACGACATAAAAGTCGAAAGCCTTTTCTTGCGCCGGCGCTCGGGCCGCCGCGAAGCCTTGAGGTTCATATAGGGCGCGCGGAGATGTGCTCATTCCGCTGGGCTCACAAGAACGGGTGAACGCGCGCCTTCAATTTCTTCAATCTCATCCACCGGCACATAATAGTCCCGATTGTAATTGAAGGTATGTGCAATGCCATAAGCGAGCGCTCCCAGGAACGATATGATCGTGAGCCACCAGATGTGCCACACCAATGCAAAACCCATCACCGTGAGCAGTCCGGAAATGATGACTCCGGTTGCCGTATAGTGCGGCATATGAATGGGCGTGAAGCCACCGCGGGGGATCGCAAAACCGTTGCGCTTCATATGGCTCCACGCATCGAGCTCAAACACCCGCGGCGTGAAAGCAAAATTGTAATATGGCGGCGGTGACGTTGTGGACCATTCAAGCGTGCGCGCATCCCAAGGGTCACCCGTTGTATCGCGCAGTTTCTCACGGTTCTTAATAGATACAATAATCTGAATAACGAACGCTGCAATGCCCACCGCAACGCAGAGCGCGCCGATAAGCGCGGTAAAGAAGTAGCCGGAGTAAATCGTGCTTTCAAACTGGCTCAAGCGCCGTGTGACGCCCATAAGTCCGAGGACGTAGAGCGGCATGAACGCCAAGTAAAAGCCGACCAGCCAGCCCCAGAAGCTGACCTTGCCCCAGAATGCATCAAGCGCAAAGCCAAACGCCTTGGGAAACCAATAATTGATGCCTGCGAAAATGCCAAAGACAACACCGCCAATAATGACATTGTGAAAGTGTGCAACCAGGAACAAGCTGTTGTGAAGCACATAATCCGCCGGTGGAACGGCAAGCAAAACGCCGGTCATCCCGCCAATCACAAACGTTAGCATGAAGCCGATGACCCAAAGCATCGGCACTTCAAACCGCACGCGGCCCTTGTACATCGTGAACAGCCAGTTGAAGAGTTTCGCCCCCGTGGGGATCGAAATGATCATTGTGGTGATGCCGAAGAAGGAGTTCACATCCGCGCCGGCGCCCATCGTAAAGAAGTGGTGTAGCCATACAATATAGCTGAGGATCATGATCACGCACGTGGCATACACCATGGACGTGTAACCAAACAGCCGCTTGCCCGTGAACGTCGGCACGACTTCTGAAAAGATACCGAAAATAGGCAGCGTTAAAATATAAACCTCTGGGTGACCCCAAATCCAGATCAAGTTCACATACATCATGGGGTTACCGCCCATGTCGGCGGTGAAGAAATGCGTGCCGAGATAGCGATCAGCCGTCAACAGAGCAAGTGTGGCGCTGAGCACCGGGAACGTCGCCACAATCAACACGTTGGTACACAGCGTGGTCCAACAGAACACCGGCATCTTCATCCATGTCATGCCCGGCGCCCGCATCTTTACCAAGGTCACAATCAGGTTGATGCCCGACAGTGTCGTGCCAATTCCCGCAATGTTGAGGGACCACAAATAGTAATCCATCCCCACGCCTGGGCTAAAGGACAGGCCTGACAGTGGCGGGTAGGCAAGCCAGCCGACGGTGGCAAACTCGCCAATAAACAGCGACGCCATGATTAAAATCGCGCCCGATACAGTGAGCCAGAAGCTGAAATTATTCAGAAATGGGAACGCCACATCGCGCGCACCAATCTGCAGTGGCATCACGTAATTCATAAAGCCGGTGACGATTGGCATCGCCACGAAAAAGATCATAATCACGCCGTGCGCGGTAAAGATCTGATCATAGTGATGCGGGTCAAGGTAGCCGACATAGCCCGCTGACGCGAGCGCTTGGTGCGTGCGCATGAGCACGGCATCGGCAAACCCGCGGATCAGCATTATAATGCCTAGGATCATATACATGATGCCGATTTTTTTGTGGTCTATGGTGGTGATCCACTCGCGCCACAAATAGCCCCACAGCCTGTAGTAGGTCAGTGCGCCAACAACGCCGACACCGAGTATGATGGTTCCAACAAAAGTGTAAAACACCACAGGCTCATAAAACGGAAAGATGTCCCACGTCAGCTTGCCGAAGATCGGGTGCGCTTCTGCGGCGCCTGCGGTTCCGTAAATACCGTTCTCTGAAGCCATATCGCGCTACTTTGTTACCGCTGGTGTTGCTTGAACGACGTAAGCGCCGGCCGGATTGATCGCTGCAAGGATTTCCGCCGACCGATCTTTAAGGCCGGGTCGCAGCATCGCCAGTACCGCGCGGGAATCATCAACAGAGCAAATGTTTTTGTAAAGGTCTCGATTATAAAGGCCCTGCAAGCCACCTCCGCCAAGCGCGTCGACCATCATCATGTCGTTCAAGCACAGCGCATCATTGCCCGCGCACATGTTCAAAATCCTGGTCCACAGTCCATCTTCGACGCTGCCAAAGTATGTCACCGAGTGACCGACAGACTGCTTTTCCAACTCCACATAGGCGTCGCGATCAAGCATATCACCGCTGGCCTTGACCTGATCGACCCAGGCATCAAAGTCCGCGTTGTCGAGGCCATGAAAATCAAAGCGCATTTGCGAAAAGCCGGCGCCGCTATAATTAGCCGAAAAGCCTTCATAAGTGCCAGGTGCGTTCATCACCGCATTCAGTTCTGTTTGCATGCCTGCCATGGCATAAATTTGCCCCGCAAGCGCGGGAATATAAAACGAGTTCATGACGGTCGCCGACGTCAATTTGAACTCAATCGGTCTATTTACAACCGCAGCAACCTCATTCACGGTCGCGATGCCATACTCGGGATAGATAAACAGCCATTTCCAATCGAGCGCCACGACATTAATGGTCAAAGGTTTAACATTTTCGTCCACCGGCAGCTCAGCAGATAAGCGCTTGAGGTTATTATAGGGTTCGAGCCTGTGCGTTGCGACCCACGTCAATCCGGCTAAGCAGATGATGATCGCGAGCGGCACCGACCAAACGACAATTTCAAGGCTGATAGAATGATCCCAGTCAGGCTCATAGGCCGCCTGTTTGTTAGATGCACGATAGTGAAAAGCAAAGAATATGGTCAGTGCCATGACCGGCAATATGACGATCAGCATGAGGACCGTCGCATACACGATCAAATCGCCTTGCTGCGCAGCAACGTCGCCTGCCGGGTCAAGCACAACCATTTTGCAGCCCGACAAAAGACCAATTGCGGCAAACAGGCCAAGTCGTCTTAGTAATCTCATAACTCGCAAAGCATAAAACATCTTGAAGATGAAAACCATTAACAACACTATGTATTTAGGACCGCCTAACACCACGCGCCACGGTTTGGAGCCACAGACATGATGACGCATAGGTTGTGGCGAACCACAGACGCGTTTGAAAAGTTGATAATTAGTCGAATACAGTGCGAATCGAAAAGGTCTAGGCCGTGGCCGAAACACAATTGATAAATACACAAACCGCAACCATTGATGAGGTGATCACCACCGTCATCATGGCGCGAGTCACTGATTTCTTTGGGTTTTTTGTCTACGCGATTGCATCTGCGCTGGTGTTCCCGCAGTTTTTCTTTCCAACGCTTGATGCCGTTGATGGCACACTGGCGTCATTTGCCATCTTCTCTCTTGCATTTCTTGCACGCCCAATTTCCAGTTTCGCTTCCCGCTGGGTCCAGCGGCGCATTGGCCGCACGGGCAAAGTGTCGCTGGCCCTGATGATACTGGGCAGTTCGACCGTCGCTATCGGGTTATTGCCCGGTTATGATGACATCGGCTGGACCGCACCCATACTGCTTGCAGCGCTGCGCATCGCGCAGGGTATTGGGCTCGGTGGCTCCTGGGACGGAATTACGCTGCAACTGCAAAATGCTGCGCCAAAGGGCCGGGAAGGGCTCTATGCGATGGTACCACAAATGGGCGGTCCCATCGGCTTTTGTGTGGCCGCATCGCTCTTTTACGTTCTCACGGGATTTCTAACGGAGGAAGAATTCATTAACTACGGCTGGCGCTTTGCTTTTTTTGCCGTCATGGCTGTCAACGTTGTGTCACTGTTCGCCCGCATCAGGTTGCTGTCCGCTGACTTTGGCAGTGATGGGCGGCTCATCACCACCGCGCCATTTTTTAAGATGGTACAAACTCAATGGAAACCGATCCTTTTGTCGACCCTCACACCACTCGGCAGCTATGCGCTGTTCCACATGGTCACGGTCTTCCCCCTTGGTTATGAGATTTTGTATTCTGATCGCAATATTGCAGACATCATGTTGCTTGAACTCGTCGGCGGTGTACTTGCCATCGGCTCAGTTATTTTATCCGGCATTGCAGCAGATAAATTCAGCCGCTACCGCGTGGCGTGGATCAGCAGCGCGATGATCACCCTGTTATGTTTGAGCATTAATACCCTCGATACTATGCCCGCTGTCTACATTCTCTTTGGGTTTGTCCTGCTGGGTTTTGCACATGGGCAGTCCGGTGCTATTTCATCGGGCCGCTTCCCCATTGAATATCGATATTCGGCAAGCGCTTTGGCGACCAACCTGGCCTGGATTGTGGGCGCTGCTTTTGCGCCGCTGTCGGGGCTCTGGCTGACCAGTAAATTCGGGCTTTGGGCGGCCGCGCTTTATATGCTGTCTGGCGCGGTTGTCACCAGCTTTGCGCTGACGTTTAACAAGCGCCATGAACAAGAATATGGCGAGGCCTAGCCGCCACGGATTGGAATAAAGGCGAGCACAAGCAAACACGCTGCGCTGATGCTGCCGAACAGCCACAGTTGCCAGCGCGGCCCTTGCTGCTTCCACACTTTCCGATAGCGATGACCGGCAATTATGCCTGCCGCAAAAACAAGCATGGCGATCAGCGGGATACTGACCGCGTTAACCACCATAAATGAGATATTTTCAATTGCGACCAATTTGCGTTACACTTTGTTTAAAATAGCACCAATGCTGTGTAGATCGAGGGGAAAAACATGCGTGTACCGACATCGTATCGTGGGCTCATTCGCCGCGACAAGGGCCAAGAACGGACCTATAGCCAATCTAAAAAGTCAAATACAGTGATAGGACCTGGCACGGTCGAACAATTGCTCGACAAAAAGGGGGCTTATGTTTTCTCCGTCAAGCCGGAACAAACCATGCGCGAAGTTGTTGATATTTTGCGTGAGAAACGTATCGGCGCAGTCATCGTGACGGATGATGCAGGTGCACTGATTGGCATTCTCTCCGAACGCGATATCGTGCGTAAGCTCGCCGAAACACCAGGCCAAACCCTACCTAAAAAGGTTGAGGAACTGATGACCACGAACGTCGCAACTTGTGACCCTGATGAACAACTCACCTCAGTGCTGCAACGCATGACCGATGGACGGTTTCGGCATATGCCAGTACAACGCGATGGCAAGTTGCTTGGCATGGTGACAATTGGTGACGTCGTCCACTATCGGCTCAATGAATTGGAACACGAAGCTGTACAACTCAAACAAATGATTGTTGGCTGAACAAACGCTAAAACAATATCGACGCCGTGAAGCGAAAGCGGCGCGGCGCACCGGGCTCAACCCAAAGCGTAGAAAGTGCATTTGTATAAAAGCGTTTGTCGAAAATGTTATCGACATCGAGCCGTAGTCGTAGATTTTCAAGTGGTTCAACCTGTGCGAACGCCCGAAGGGTCGTGTAGCTTGGCAGCGTAAAATCGTTGCCGAGCGCGCCATTGCGAGAGCCGACATGCACAAGCCCGCCACCATATGTGGCAAACACTGAGCCATATTCCACGCTTTTACTCAGTTGCAGGCTGATTTGATGCTTGGGAATGTTGGGAAGCTGGCTGCCGTCTTCTATGCCCAAAGCGGGTCGCTCACCCGTAAACTGCGCGTCCACAAACGCATAGGAGAGCCAAAGATAGATATCTTTTGGCAGCGCCGCGTTGATGTCCACCTCGACGCCCAAACTGCGCGCGTCGCCGACATTGAGCAAGGCTTCACCATCTGCCGGGTCGGTCGCAACGGTGTTGTGTTGTTGCATCCAAAAGCCCGCAATGGTTGCCGTTATGCTGCCAAACAAATCCGCCTTGACGCCAAATTCGGCGGACGTGCTGGTCGTTATCGGCAACAAATCGCCGTCCGTGCTCCGGCCTACGGGCTGCTCAAATCCCTCAGCGTAGTTAGTATAAAGAGAAACAACGGGGTTAAGGAAATAGACCAGTCCAGCCTGCGCACTAAAGCGCGTGTCGGAGCGCTCCGGGCCTGCGTTAAAGAGCGCGTCATCCACGCTTTGCTCAACCTCTTCCAGGCGTCCACCTAGCCGCAGCTCTAATTTGTCGCTCAGCGCGATTTGGTCTTGGATATAAACGCCCAATGCCTGCTGTGTGTCCTTCAGGTCGCTAAAGGGCTGCAATTCAGGTAAGGCGCCCTGAGATGCATTGAGGTCGAAAACGCCGATCGCATTCGATTGAGCAGCGCTGGGCAAACTGCTCAGAAGCGGCGGCTGAAAGCGATTTTGCAGGGCATCAAGCGCAAACCAGTCATAGTCCACCCCTGCCAGCAAGCGGTGCGTCACGCCGAGCGCTTTAAACGCACCAGCCAGTTCAGCGCGAATAACAACCTGCTGCGTATCAAAGTCGCGAAACCGGCGCTGCCGCGCGAGTGTTTGGTTATCTTGAAAGAGGGTTTGGCGCTGCGGCGCCAGTTCCGCTTCAGTTGAAAACCCTGACAAGGACGTTTCACGATAATTGAGCCCGGCAAGCAGGCTCCAATTGGTCGACAGCTGGTGTTGTATTTCAAGTTGATGGCCAAACGCGGATGTCTCAATATTGCCGTCTGCCGGGGCACCAAAGAATGCCTCAATGGGCAGTGCATCAAGCGCGCCATCAACCGCTGCGATCCCGCGATCAAGTGGGCGATTTTGTTCCGCCCATTCCAGTTCGTAGCTGAGCGTTGTATCCTGATTTATGGTCCAGGTGATGGATGGATAGAGCGCATAGCTTTGGGTTTCAATGGTATCGCGAAAGCTATCGGCATCCTCAAAAAAGCCAGTCACCCTGGCTGCTACCTTTTCACCCTTGATGGGGGTATCATAGTCCAGCTCAAACCTGAGCGTATCAAAGCTGCCATAAATCGCGCGCATTTCCCCAGCACGCTCAAAAGTCGGGCGCGTTGTTACGATATTCAGCGTGCCGCTTAGCCCGCCGCGCCCAAGCAGCGCAGCGCGCGGGCCTTTGAGCACTTCCACGCGTTCTATACCCACAATATCGCGCTGCCCAAAAACGCCGCGTCCCGCGCTAAAGCCGTTCACCAGCATGGCTGAGGGCAAGGCATCGTTCATGCCAAGGCCGCGCACAGAAAATCTATCCCAAAGCCCGCCAAGATCACTTTGGCGGGCAATAGATGCAGCAAGGTCAAGCGCATCTTCAAGCCGCAATGCACCGCCTTCGCGCATAATGCCAAAATCCACATCCTGCACGGCCGCTGGTGTCTCGTTCAGGCCAAAGCTGCCCCAATATGCTTGTCGGGGGGAAGCGGCGAAATCCGCATCTTGCGCTGCGGCAAAGTCAAAGCACAGCAAAAGAAAAGCAAGAGTGCATACAAAATCACAGCTGCGCCTTATTGTCATGATTTTAAGCCCTGACCTGCCTCGGCGCGATGCTCCTAGAGCGCCAGCGCGACAAGAATAAGGCACGCTTAAAAAACTATTTGCGCCGCGCGGTCAACCACCGCATCCCCCGCGCCGCTTAACGTGAGATCGCGTTCACGGAAGCTTCAGGTGCAAAACTGTATGGCCTGACACAACGGTCAAGCGTTTGAAGGAGCGATTGATTCCATGCTGCGCAAAATGAGGCTCAGAAGTGATAAAGTGCTTTGTCCACTCCGGGACCTATGGCACATCTTCCACCATATGCGCACAATTGCACGACATATTGCGGGATTTGCTTTGGCGATGGCGCTAAGCGTCACGTCTGGCGCGTTTGCACAAAGCACAGAGACCAAAACTGCATTTAATGCATGGCTTGCCAAAGTTGCCGAGGACGCCGTGGCGCGCGGTATTCGCCCTGACATCGTGGATCAGGCCCTTGGCGGCGTAACGCTAAATAAGCGCGTGTTAAAATCCTCAGTGTCGCAGCCGGAACGGCGCGAAGATCTCGCCAGTTATCTGGCCAAGCGCATTTCCCTCAGCCGGGTTCAAAATGGTCGAAAATTTTACGCCAAGCACCGCGCTTTGCTCGACGACGTAGCATCCAAAACGGGTGTCGATGCGGAAATCATCGTCGCAATCTGGGGCGTCGAGACCGCCTACGGTTCCTATACAGGAGATGATCCTGTCATCTCCAGCTTGGCATCTCTTGGCTTTCGCAGCGACCGCAAGGCGTTTTTTAGAAAAGAACTCTTAAGCGCGCTTGAAATGCTTAATCGCGGCCTCATTGACTTGCCACGTATGACCGGCAGCTGGGCTGGGGCCATGGGCCAGCCACAATTTATTCCTTCCAGCTATTTGGAATACGCGCGCGATTATGACGGCGATGGCATTGTTGATATCTGGGACAATCTTGGCGATGTGTTTTATTCGATTGGCTCTTATCTGAGCCGGCATGGCTGGAGAAATGGGCAATCTTGGGGCGCCCAGGCTACCGTAAGTGACGCATTTCGCAGCAGCAAACCGGGGCTTCCCGACCGGTCAACGACGGCGCTTGCCTGCGTCAGCCCCTATGACAAAACCTGCCGCACTGAACCGCTTAAATTCTGGCTCAGCAAAGGTGTCATTGCGCCAATGGGCGGCCCTGCAGGCCTTGCCACACCCGCCCGTGTGGTGATGCCGGATGGTGCCGAAGGCCCAGCCTATTTGGCACCGAAGAATTTTGACGTGATCCTGACTTACAACCGCTCCAGTTTTTACGCCATTTCGGTTGGCACACTGGCGTCACTGATCCGCGGCAGCGAAGTCGCAGTGCAATGACGGCCAGGCTCATCTTCTTCGGCCTGCTTACAGTCGTTTTGTCAGCATGTGGCGGCGGCACCCGCGCGCCGGCAGCACCATCTTATACCTCCGGTAGCTTAACCCCGCCGGCCGCGCGCAGTTCTAAGCAAGGCCTGAAATCCTATGTCGTTAAAGGCGTGCGCTATTATCCGCGCGATGACAGGGGATATCGCCAGCGTGGCCTAGCTAGTTGGTATGGGCCAAAATTCCACGGAAAACTGACAGCAAATGGAGAGCGCTATAATCAGTGGGCACTCACAGCGGCCCATAAAACGCTGCCGCTTGGTAGCTATGTCAAGGTGACGAATTTAGACAATGGGCGATCCTTGGTGCTGCTCATCAACGACCGCGGACCGTTTGTGAGGGGGCGCATCATCGACCTGTCACGCCGTGCAGCGGATATTCTTGGCGTGATCAAGAAAGGCACAGCTCCAGTGCTTGTTGAGCGCACCAACAGAAGCGGCTACCCACTTGTGCGCCGTGCAGCGGCGCCGCCATCAACGCAATATAATCCACCAACATACCAGCAAGCACCGCCGCAAACTGTGTCGCGCCAGCCGAGTGCACCGATGCCAAGCAGCGCGGACCCGGTTTTGGTGCAAGTCGGCAGCTTTGCGGACTTTTATAATGCCCGGCGCCTGCAGCGGGACTTAGCGGCATTTGGGCCAACCTCCATTACACAGGTGTTTGCGGCATCCGGCCAAATCGTCTACCGTGTTCAAGTGGGTCCATTTTCTGATTTGATGCGCGCGGAGCGCGTCCTTGCGGATATCCACGCCAAGGGCCACACCAGCGCCACACTGTTTGATCTAAAAGCTTTGCAGACAAATTCTCGCTAACCCACCGTAAGGCAGATTATGCAGCGAACCCTCTTTTTTATAGCCGTCCTGTTGTTCTTTCAAAGCCAAGTCAAGGCAATGGATACCCAGGCCGACAAGGCCATCCTCGTAGACCTTTCAACCGAGACGATCTTGCTCGAAAAAGCGCCGGATGCCTCCATGCCGCCGTCCTCAATGAGCAAGCTGATGACAGTTTATGTTGCCTTTGAGCAGCTTAAAGAAGGCGGCATCACGCTAGAAACGCCAGTCACGGCCAGTACCGAAGTCTGGCGCCGTTGGCGGCTTAAAGGCTCGACCATGTTTTTAAACGCCGGTCAGTCAGTCACGGTGGAACAGTTGCTGCTGGGTATCATCGTGCAATCGGGCAATGATGCCTGCGCCTGGCTAGCTGAAGCGATTGCCGGCAGTGAAGATGCCTTTATTGTGCTGATGAACGATGCAGCGCAGCGCCTGGGTATGACGGGAAGTAACTTTACGAACCCCAATGGCTGGCCTGACGACAACCAATATATGACAGCGCGCGATCTTTATATTCTGGCTAAGGCGCTTATTGAGCAGTTTCCGGAGTATTATGACATGTTTGAGCGGCGGCGGTTTGAATTCGGCACGGCAACCTCGAACTATAACAACCGCAACCCAATTCTAGGCCGCGTGCGCGGCGCCGATGGCCTTAAAACCGGCCATACCGAGGCGGCCGGATATGGCTTTACGGGGTCTGCGGAGCGCGATGGTCGGCGGCTCATCCTGGTTGTGAATGGCCTTGCCAGTGATAGCGCACGGCGGTCTGAAAGTGCTCGTTTGCTTGAATGGGGTTTTGCAAATTTCCGCAATTATGAAGTGCTCAAAAGCGGCGATGTTGTTGCCACCGCACCGGTATGGATGGGCGAATCCACAGGCGTTTCTCTGACCCTTGGCCAAGATGTTCTGCTCACCCTGAGCCGGCAAGACCGCGCTAAGCTGGGAGGTCGCATCACCTATAACAGCCCACTATTACCGCCAATCGAAGCCGGCCAGGAAGTTGCTAGCCTGACTTTAGAAAGCGGCGATGGTGAGGAGATTGAACTGCCTTTGTATGCACAAAAAGATGTCGGCAAAGTCACCGGCTTTGATAAACTCGGCGCCGCGCTCGATCATCTTATCTTCGGCGCAACGCCGGAAGCAGAATAGGCCGCACACAGCGCGATTACAGCATGACACAGGGCCTTTTCATCAGCTTTGAGGGCGGCGAAGGCGCTGGCAAAAGCACTCAGATAGACATCCTAGCAGACCGGCTCGAAGACGCCGGCCACATGGTCTTTAAAACCCGGGAACCCGGCGGCAGCCCCGGTGCGGAGCGCATTCGCGAAGTCATGCTGAGCGGCACGGTGGACGCATGGGACGCGCGGACCGAATTGCTACTTGCCACCGCAGCGCGCCGTGATCATGTGGAAAAAGCAATTAGACCGGCATTGCAGGCCGGTAAAATTGTTTTGTGCGATCGCTTCGTGCATTCCACCTTGGCCTATCAGGCCGGCCGAGACGGCGTAACTGATGATATGGTGCGCACCATGCACAGCCAGATGATTGGCGATATATGGCCAGATATGACGCTCATCCTTGATTTGGACCCAACTGTCGCGTTGGCCCGCGCGGCGCGCCGAGATGGCGATGATACCGGGCGCTTTGAGCAAATGGACATCAGTTTCCACACCGCATTAAGGGTCAAATTTACAGGTTTGGCCGATACCGATGGCGCGTGCCAACTGCTCAACGCCAATCAATCCGTGGCCCGCATCGCTGATCAGGTCTGGGCGCTTGCCGCGGCACGTCTCGCGCAATGAAGGAGGCGTATGGAAAGCCGCTGCTCGGCAGGCAGTCGCAAATCCAAGCGTTTCTCAATGCAGCAGAAGCGAAGACGCTGCACCATGCCTGGCTGCTGAGTGGGCCGAAGGGCATCGGCAAAGCCCACTTTGCTTGGCAGGCCAGCGCCACATTGTTGGCTGGCGGGGACTGGCAGCAGGCCCAATCAAGTTCAACATCCGCGCACATGCTTGCCGGCAGCCACCCAGATTTTCGCTGGATTGAACCAGATCCCACAAAGGCCAAAGCGCAGATAACAATCGAACAAATTCGCACCATGGCTGGCATGTTTTTGACCACCGCAGGCATGGGCGGCTGGCGTATTGCGGTGATTGATGCGGCAGACGATATGAACCGCAATGCAGCCAACGCGATCCTTAAGTTGCTTGAAGAACCGCCCGAAAAATCTTTGTTTTTTCTCATATCGCACGCTGCGGGCCGGCTACTGCCCACCATTCGCTCAAGGTGCAGCATACTGCGCTTTGAGCCGCTCTCCACGCCTGATACGGCTGCAATATTGGGCGCGCTTGCACCAGACACCGAGGCTATTGAGCGCGATGCTGTCTTGCCACTTGCACACGGATCGCCCGGGCGTGCAGCGGACTTACTGTCAGGCAATGCCGCCGATTATCTGTTGACACTTGAGGACATCTTTAGCGCCTTGCCGCAGCTCGATGAAGCGGCGGTCCTTGGCCTTGCCGACACGCTTGGCGATCGTGCCGCGACACCAGCTTTTTCTATTCTTTGGGAGCTGATTGAAGAGCGTATTGCATTTGCCGCGAAAGCAGCGGCACGCGGTGACCATGGCGAACACTGGGTGCGTTCGATCGATGTTGCGGACTGGATCGCACTGCAGGAAGGCTTGGCGCAGCGCAAAGCCCAGACAATTGGTCTCAATCTGAGCCCTAGACAGGTCGTATTAAATCTATTTTTTGACATTGGCCGTATGGCCAATACGAGCAACGCAACGGCGTAATATTGACCGCTGCAGCGCGGCATGACACAAGCCGCAAAACACTGCTTAGATTTTGGCTGTAAATCCTTTGAAACCTAGTTTTTACATTACAACGGCAATTTCTTACCCCAATGGGGCGCCGCACATTGGGCATGCCTACGAGGCTATTGCCACAGATGCGCTAGCGCGTTTCAAACGCCTTGATGGCTATGACGTGTATTTTCAAACCGGCACGGATGAGCATGGCCTAAAAATGTTGCAAGCGGCCCGCGCCGAAGGGATTTCTGCCCGCGACATGGCGGACCGGATGGCGCCCGCTTTTAAAACAATGGTTGAGGCTCTCAATTGTACGCACGACAGGTTTATTCGCACCAGCGAGGCAGAGCACTATGCCGCCTCACAAGCGCTTTGGACGCGCATCGCGGACGCGGGTGACATCTATAAAGGTGGCTATTCCGGCTGGTATTCCGTGCGCGATGAAGCGTTTTATGAGGAAGCCGAGCTGGCGACCGATGAAGCAGGCAACCGGCTATCGCCGCAGGGCACACCGGTCGAGTGGACGCAGGAAGAAACCTACTTCTTTAAGCTGTCGAAATATCAGCAGCCTTTGCTTGATTTTTATGAGGCGAACCCAGGCTTTATCCAGCCCGATAGCCGCCGCAACGAGGTGGTGCAGTTTGTCTCTGGTGGATTAAAGGACCTGTCGATTTCGCGCACCAGCTTCGATTGGGGCATTCCGGTGCCAGGCGATCCAAAGCACATTATGTACGTTTGGATTGACGCGCTCAATAACTATCTAACGGGGATAGGGTTTCCAGATACGGCATCTGCTACTTACCAACGCTACTGGCCGGCGGATCTGCACATTATCGGCAAGGATATCGTGCGCTTTCACGCTGTTTATTGGCCTGCGTTTTTGATGTCAGCGGGCCTGCCGCTGCCCAAGCGTGTCTTCGGCCACGGCTTTTTGTTTAACCGCGGCGAGAAAATGTCAAAATCCGTTGGGAATGTAATCGATCCGATCGGCATGGCGCAGCGCTACGGCGTGGACGCCTTGCGGTTCTTTTTGCTGCGTGAAGTGCCGTTTGGCCAAGACGGCAGCTATTCGCATGAAGCCATTGTGACCCGCTGCAATGCCGATCTTGCCAACGACCTTGGGAATCTGGCCCAGCGCTCGCTGTCGATGATCTTAAAAAACTGTAATGCGGCTGTGCCAGAGCCTCAGGAGCTTACGCTACAGGACCAAGCCTTTCTCGGCGAAGTGGATGCGATTTTGCCGGCTCTGCGCAGCGCTATGGATGCGCAGGCGCTGCACAAGGCCCTTGATATCATTTGGCACAGAGTGAGCCTCGGCAACGGATATTTTGCGGGGCAGGAACCTTGGGCGCTGAAAAAGACCGATCCGGCGCGTATGGCGACGGTACTGTATGTTACAGCGGAAGCGCTGCGGCAGCTGGCCATTGCCGCACAGCCGTTTATCCCAGCCAGCGCGGGCAAGCTCTTGAACCAACTTGCTGTCACTGAAGACGCGCGCGATTTTGCACATCTCGGCGCTGCAGCACGCTTGGTGCCGGGCACAGCTATTGCAAAGCCGCACGGTATTTTCCCGCGGCTTGAGCTTGACGATACGCCATGACCCAGCTCGTCGATAGCCATTGCCACCTCAATTACAAAGGCTTGATTGAGGACGTCGAAGGCGTCATCGAACGCGCCCGCGCGGCGGGCGTTGGGCATATGCTGTCGATCAACACCAAGCTTGAGGATCTCGATGAAATCCTCAGCATCATTTCCGGCGCGGATGATATCCATGCAACGGCAGGCGTCCATCCGCATGAAGCCGGCGATCATGCTGTACAGTCCCTAGATGCGCTGATTGACAAGACCCAAAACGCCCAAGTCGTCGGGATCGGCGAAAGTGGGCTTGACTATTATTACGACAATGCACCGCGCGAGAAGCAGCGCGAGAGCTTTCGTTTGCATATCAATGCGGCGCAAGAAACCGGGCTGCCTCTGGTGGTCCATACCCGCGATGCCGAGGATGATACGGCCCAATTGCTGCGCGAAGAGATGGAACGCAAACCTTTTAAAGGCGTGATCCACTGCTTCACGGCAAGTGATGCATTCGCCGATATTGCGCTGGACCTGGGCTTTTACATCTCGCTCTCGGGCATCGTTACATTTAAATCCGCGCGGGAATTGCAAGCCACGGCAAAGCGCCTACCGCTTGAGCGTCTTCTCGTTGAAACCGATAGCCCGTTCCTGGCACCTGTGCCGCATCGCGGAAAGACGTGCGAACCTGCGTTCGTGGCACATACCGCGCGTTTCCTTGCCGAGCTTCGCGGCGAGGAGTTTGAAACTCTGGCAGCAGCGACCACAGCGAATTTCTTCAGCCTGTTTGACCAGGCAAAGCCTGCAGCATGAAAGTCACCATCTTAGGGTGCGGCACATCACATGGCGTGCCGCGCATTGGCGGCTATTGGGGGGACTGTGACCCCAATGAACCCAAAAACCGCCGCCGCCGTGTCTCCATTGCAGTTGAAGATGCAGGCAGCCGCGTGCTGATCGACACCACGCCGGATTTGCGCGAGCAGCTGCTTGATGCGGACATCAATGCCGTCGATGCGGTTTTTTATACGCATGACCATGCCGATCACTGCCACGGCATTGACGATTTGCGCGGGTTGTTCCACGCCACGGGGCGGCCAGTACAAGTCTATGCCGACGCGGGCACATTAAACGCGCTCAAACAGCGCTTTGCCTACGTCTTTGAAGGGGCAGGGGGCTACCCGGCGATCGCCGAGGCACACGTCCTGGACGTCGGAACGTCAGTACACGTTGGCGCACTTTGCGTTGAAAGTTTTCCTTTAAAGCACGGCCGAATACCCTCAGTCGGCTACCGGTTTGGCACCGTGACATATTCAACAGACGTCAGTGAAATCCCGCCTGAATCAGAAGCGGCTTTTAAAGGCCTAGATGTGTGGATTGTGGACGCTCTGCGGCGCCGGCCGCATCCAAGCCATCCCCATCTTGCCAAAGCACTGCGATGGATCGAGGCCTACGCGCCGAAGATGGCATATTTGACACACATGGCTTGGGATATGGATTATCAGACCTTATGTGATGAACTGCCGGAACACATCCGGCCCGCCTATGATGGGCTTGAAATCATCGTTTAAGGCCACTAGCAATGCCTAATATCGACATCATGCAGCTCGTCTATCTGCTGATCTTGCTCGCTGTCATCGTGTTTTGGACCGGCAGGCGCTATCAAAACAACTTTGGCAAAGCCGCGCAACATGCCGGCATTTGGCTCGCCGTGTTTCTTGGCTTGTTCATCCTGGTGAGGCTTTTTGGATATTAAAAAGTGTATCCTTGCGTCGCTAGGTCTCTTTAAACTCTTTTAAAAGCAGGGTATGTACGGTGCCAAATATGGAAGCGGCTATGACTAGCACCGTCTTAGAGAAACCACAAATGAAGCGGAAACCAAAGTGGATCCGCGTCAAAGCACCTGTGTCTCAAACCTTCCAAGAGACGCGTAAGCTTATGCGCGGCCTCAAGCTCAACACGGTGTGTGAGGAAGCTGCCTGCCCCAACATTGGCGAGTGCTGGTCACAAAAGCACGCAACGGTGATGATTTTGGGCGACACGTGCACCCGCGCCTGCGCATTTTGTAACATTAAAACAGGTATGCCAAACCCGGTGGACCCGTTTGAGCCGCGCAACACAGCAATTGCAGCGGCGGAGATGGGCCTCAATCACATTGTGATCACCTCAGTTGACCGCGATGATCTGCCCGATGGCGGCGCCAACCAGTTCGTGCGGGTGATTGAGGAACTGCGCAAGCATACGCCCGACACGACCATCGAGATTTTAACGCCGGACTTCCGCAACAAGCAAAAAGCAGCTTTAGATACCATCGTTGATGCCGGCCCCGATGTGTTCAACCATAATTGCGAGACAGTGCCGCGGCTCTACCCGACCATCCGGCCTGGCGCACGGTATTACCATTCACTGCGTCTGCTTGAGCGGGTAAAGGAGCAAAACCCGGCCATCTTTACCAAATCGGGCATCATGGTTGGGCTTGGTGAAACGCGGTTGGAAGTACATCAGGTAATGGACGACATGCGTTCTGCCGGAATTGACTTCATCACCATCGGTCAGTACCTGCAGCCCACGCCCAAACATGCGGATGTTGAAGAGTTCATCACGCCTGAGCGCTTTGACGCCTACGCAAAAATGGCGCGCGCTAAAGGCTTTTTAATGGTTTCCGCGTCTCCTTTGACCCGGTCGAGTTACCACGCTGGCGATGATTTCGCGAAATTAAAGGCTGCACGACTGGAAAAACTAGAGCGTCAACGCCAACGCGAAGCGATGAATATTGCTGCAGAGTGACCCCCAAGCAGATCGTTAAAAAACCATGCCACGACATAGACAGCGCAAGACACTCCCGTACACGCCAACACAGATGTTCGATCTGGTGTGCGACATCGAAAGCTACCCCCAGTTCTTGCCATGGTGTGTGGGTGCGCGCATCACATCACGCGATGACGATGTTTTCACCGCTGATCTGGTAATCGGTTTTAAGATGTTTCGCGAGCGCTTTCGCTCAAAGGTGGTGACCAAGAAGCCTGGCCAAATCCAAGTCGACTACATCCGTGGGCCGCTGAAATATCTGCATAATGAGTGGAAATTCTGCCCCAATGAGCAGGGCGGAACGACAGTCGATTTCTCTGTTGATTTCGAGTTCAAAAACCGGGTGTTTGAAAAAGTCGTTGGAAGCCTGTTTTCCGAAGCAGTTCGGCGGATGGTTGGCGCGTTTGAAACACGTGCGGACGAACTGTACGGACAAATGGAAAAAAAGCCCAGCAAAGCACCGCGTAAGAGCGGCTCGGCGGTTCAAACCAGCTAGCTAAAAGCGAAGGCATTTTAAGTATCTAGCATCCTAAGCGCATGGCGCACCGTTTCTAAGCGCACGCTGGCTCTGTCTAAACCAACAAACGTCTGCCTTTCGGTGTGAACTCTGCCGCGCATGGCACGTCCAAACCAGACGGTGCCCACTGGTTTATCTGGCGTCCCGCCAGTTGGCCCTGCTACACCGGTTACGGCGACCGCGATATCGGCATCCGAGCGGTCAAGCGCGCCAGACGCCATGGCAGCCGCCACGACGTCGCTGACGGCTCCGTGCCGTTCAATATCAGCCTCCCGCACGCCAAGCTGCGCCGTCTTTGCAGCATTTGAATAGGTGATAAAGCCGCGATCAACGACGCTTGACGAGCCCGAAATTTCAGTGAGGGCGCCAATAATCATACCGCCGGTACAGCTCTCGGCAGTCGCAATCATTTTGCCTCTTGCAGTGTATTCGGTGACAAGATTTTGCGCTGCTGTGACAATGTCATCAGGCCACATACGTCAATCCAATTCCTAATAAAACAGCGCTTAAGGCGCCCGCCAAAATATCATCAGCCATAACGCCCAGACCGCCTTTAAGCCGGCGATCAAGGATGCCAATCGGCCCTGGCTTAAGAACGTCAAAAAGCCGAAAAAGGGCAAAGCTGGCAGCCCAGCAGAGCCACTGATCAGGCGCCACATAAACGACGGGGAGTAGCGCAATCCATTGGCCGGCAAATTCATCGATCACAACCTGAGAAGCATCCGATGTACCAGTTATCTGGCCATAGCGCTCTGCCGCCCAAATACCGATTACACACGCCAAGGCAGCGGCAACTGCAACAGCAATGGGCCCAGCAGCCAAAAACGCCCCATAGCCAAGCAACACGGCTGCAAGCGAGCCCCAGGTGCCCGGTGCCGGGCGGAGCAGGCCAGAGCCGAACCCAAGGGCTATGAGGGTTGCAATCCGGTCCATCAGGGCATTTGATCGGCACAGAGCCTAAACGGATTATCGGCATCATCATCTAGGTCTGCAAGCCGGGCCATGCTTAGCGTTAAAACGTCCGCCGTCTTTTCTGCTGGCAACACTGAAAAGGCTTCAAGGGCGATATCTGTGCCCTCACAGTCTTCGGCGGAGAGTTTGTTGAGCGCAAAGCTCTGCAAAATGAGCTCTACAACCGGCTCTACGGCTCGTGTCGCCAGCGTTTTTTGGCTTTTGAGATATGGCGCATATTGGTCAATCAAGACATCTGTTGCCGCCGGGCGCAGCGGGTCGAAATACGCTTTGATTTGGGCGCTCGCGCGCAATATGTAAGGCACCCGGGCACTGGGTATTTGACTGCAGTGCGCCACCACACGCTCAGATGCAATATCTGCCAATGTGATGGTCAGTGCGCGCAGTTGTGGCCGCGTCATACAGTTTTGTGCAAGCGTTTGCGGGGCGCTTAAGACAAGTCCGGCAAGCAAGGCACTAAGGCAAACGCAGCGTTGCCACGGCTTGTGCCGCCATGCCTTCTTGACGTCCGGTAAACCCCAGCTTTTCCGTGGTTGTTGCTTTAACACTAACGCGCGTCTCCTCAATCTTTAGCCACCCAGCGACCGCCGCCTCCATAGCCTTACGATGTGGGCCAATTTTGGGCTGCTCGCACATAATGGTGATATCAACATGTGCGATAACCCCGCCGCGCTGGCGCACCATGTCCGCCGCATATTCTAAAAAGATGTGGGAGGCTGCGCCTTTCCATTGCGGGTCAGAAGGTGGGAAATGCGTGCCAATATCGCCTTCTGCGAGTGCGCCAAAAATTGCATCGGTTAAGGCATGTAAACCCACGTCGGCATCTGAATGCCCTTTTAAGCGATGGGTATGCGGCACATCAACGCCGCAAACGGTTACATGATCGCCAGCCTCAAAGGCATGTACATCAAAACCCTGGCCAACCCGGATATCCATTAATGCGGCGTGCACTGTCGTCTTAGCCAAATGAAAATCCTCCGGATGGGTAATCTTAAACAGGTTTGGATCACCATGCACAGTGCGTATAGCAAGCCCAGCACGGCGCGCCGCACTGGCTTCATCAGTGAACTGATCATCCGTAGTGCTATCAAACACGGCAAGGAGATCATCGCGCATAAATGCTTGCGGAGTTTGCGCGCGCACTAAGTTTGTGCGGTCAGGGTCGTCAACCACCATAACGCCGGCGACGCGCTTCACACTGTCCGGGATTTCAAGCACGGGCAGCGCGCCAGTGCCTGGCGCCACCACAGCAAGCAAATCATCCACCACCTTTGCCGGAAGGAATGGGCGTGCGCAATCATGCACCAGCACATGCGTAACGGCTTGTGAGACAGCATTGAGACCATTTTGGGTAGAGGACTGACGCGTTTCACCGCCAAACACCGGTTTTGCCAGCTTTTCAAGCGTAGGCGGCCTCAATTCAGTGAGCATAGCCTCATAAAGTACGACATGCTCCGCACCAATCACCGGCAAAATGATATCGATCGCAGCGCAAGCAGCGGCGTTTTCAATCGCACGCGCAAAAATACTTTTCCCAGCAACACGTTGATATTGTTTTGGGAGCACTGCGCCGGAACGAACGCCTTTGCCGCCGGCGACCAGGATGAGACAGGTTTTCATCGCTTGCCAAGGTTGAGAAATGATCCGCGCTGGTGTACCACGCCACCAGCAAAATTGAAGGGTGCAAATTTACCGCGCCGATGGACCGCGAAAGTGCACTCGGGCGGGTTGTATAAGCGTTCAATTTCTGCTTAAAAATTAGGCATATCCTTCGTAGGTGAAACCGTGGCGGCACAGCACAAGCTTAAACCTATCCAAATTGGGCCGGTCAAAATCGATAATCCGGTGATCTTAGCGCCCATGTCTGGCGTCACCGACATGCCATTTCGCCGGCTGGTTAAGAGTTTTGGCGCGGGTCTTGTTGTATCTGAAATGATTGCCAGCGAGGCCATGATCAGAGCGACACGTCGCTCGCAAAAGATGGCCAGCAATTGCGCTGAAGAATTTCCCATGTCCGTGCAATTGGCGGGCTGCGAGGGGCACGTCATGGCCGAGGCCGCCAAGCTCAATGAAGACCGCGGCGCTGCGATTATTGATATCAACATGGGTTGCCCGGTTAAAAAGGTGGTCAACGGCCATGCTGGCAGCGCCCTGATGCGCGATCTTAAACATGCTGCGGGCCTGCTCGAAGCCACCGTCAAAGCGGTAAAGCTGCCCGTAACTTTAAAAATGCGTACAGGCTGGGACGATGCATCACGCAATGCGCCTGAGCTTGCGCGGATTGCCGAAGATATCGGCATTCAAATGATTACTGTGCATGGCAGAACGCGGTGCCAAATGTATCGCGGTCATGCGGACTGGCGTTTTATAAGGCTGGTGAAAGAGGCAACCAATCTGCCGGTTATCGTCAATGGCGATATCAACGGCTTTGACGATATCACCGCCGCACGAGAGCAATCCGGCGCCGATGGCATCATGATTGGGCGTGGCTCTTACGGACGGCCTTGGTTTATCCACCAAGCCATGCACTTTTTGGCCACTGGCGAACGGCTTGCCGACCCAACTTTGGCGCAGCAAAAAGACATCGTGCAGCAGCATTACCGCGCCATGGTTGACCATTATGGCGCTGAAACTGCCATTCGCATGGCGCGTAAACATATCGGCTGGTATTCAAAAGGGATGCGAGAATCCTCGGAATTTCGCAATAAAGTCAACAGGATGGATAACCCTGATGATGTTTTAGTTGAGATTGAGAACTTCTATGCCCCGCAGCTTGAACGCGAAGCGGCATAGCCTTGGTCTCCGACACCAGCGTATCCTCAAAAAGCCTTCAGAGCGTTGACGCCACTGCTGTTTTAAACGCTGTACCATACGCAATTATAGCAGTGGGCCGGGACGACCGTGTGCTGCGTGTCAACTATGCTGCGCTGCAGTTTTTCCTCAAATCGGAAGCCGCGCTTTTAGGGCAAACGCTGGCTGACCTGTTTGGCAAGGACCATAAAATCCTCACCTACGTAGAGGATGCGCAGCGGCACGACACCAGCTTTGCCAGCCGCGATGTTCGCGTGAATATACACCCCGGCGCGGATTTGAGCGTCGATTTGAAAGTCCACCCGATTGCAGACCAGCCTGGGGTTATTTTCATCAGTCTCGAGCCCAATACAATGCGCGCGAAAATGAGCGGTCAGCTGGCAACACAAAATTCCGCACGCGCTGCTAAAGCGGTAGCGGCGATGCTGGCGCACGAAATAAAAAACCCGTTGTCGGGCATTCGCGGTGCTGCGCAACTGATCTCTGAAGAGCTGTCGATAGAAGATGCCGCACTGACTCAACTTATCGTCAAGGAGACAGATCGTATTGTTGCTTTGGTCGATGAGATGGAAGTGTTTTCCGATGACCGGCCGCTTGAGACACGCCCGCAAAACATTCATCAAGTGCTCGACCATGCATTGGCGCTGGCGCGCAATGGCTTTGCTGCGCATCACAGCGTGGAGGCAGGCTATGACCCGTCGCTTCCTGAGATTGATGCCAACTGGAACCAGCTGGTCCAGGCGTTTTTAAATCTGCTTAAAAATGCTAGTGAAGCCGCGCCGAAAACCGGCGGGGTGATACAAGTTCAAACCGCTTATAGCCACGGCACGAAGATCAAACGGCGCGGCAGCGACGCAGCAATAGATCTACCAATTGAGATTTGTGTGAGTGACAATGGGCCAGGTGTGTCTGCCGAACTCAGCCAGTCTATTTTTGATCCGTTTGTGACCGACAAAGCCAAAGGCAAAGGCTTAGGCTTAGCGCTTGTCTCAAAAATTATTGACAGTCATTGCGGTTTGGTAAGCTATGAGCGTAAATCAGGACGAACGCTGTTTCGGATCTTGCTGCCTGCAGCACCGAGCACAAAACGATAAGCATCACCGCAGAAGACTTTTGATGGCCAGTAAAACGATCCTTGTTGCAGACGATGATGCTACGATCAGAACCGTGGTCAGCCGTGCATTGTCGCGCGAAGATTATGAGGTGCGGGCAACAGGCACCGGTGCGCAGCTTTGGCGCTGGGTCGAAAAAGGCATTGGCGATGTCGTGATTACCGATGTCGTGATGCCTGATGCCAACGGGCTTGACCTGGTGCCACGCATCGTCGACCTGCGCCCGGAACTTCCGGTGATTGTGATGAGCGCGCAAAACACGCTAACAACGGCGGTCAAAGCGACGGAAGTTGGCGCCTATGATTATATTTCAAAACCATTTGATCTTGCCGCGCTCAAGGTGACGGTTGAGCAAGCGGCGCTGCAGCGCAAAGGCCCAGCGCTGCCGCCGGAAACCGATACAAATGCCGATGCTGTGCCAATCATGGGCCGCTCGCCTGCGATGCAAGACGTCTTTAAGGTCATTGCCAGAATTGTCGGCAATGATCTTACGCTTCTTATCACCGGCGAAAGCGGCACGGGCAAAGAACTCATCGCACGCACCATTCACGATATGGGTCGGCGTTCAGCGGGACGGTTTGTGGCCCTCAACATGGCCGCAATCCCTAAGGACTTGATCGAAACTGAGCTCTTTGGGCACGAAAAAGGTGCTTTTACCGGCGCGGTTACACGCACCCAGGGCAAATTTGCATTGGCGCAAGGCGGCACGCTGTTTCTCGATGAGATCGGTGATATGCCGCTTGATGCGCAGACCCGCCTGCTGCGCGTGTTGCAAGAGGGCGAGTTTATTCCGATTGGCGCTGCTATTCCCATCAAGACAGATGTTAGAGTACTGGCGGCAACGCACCAAAATCTAGAAGCCATGGTGAAAGCAGGGACCTTTCGAGAGGACTTGTATTTTCGGCTGAATGTGATCCCCATGCATTTGCCGCCGCTGCGCGAGCGATTAGAAGACATTCCAGAACTGGCGCTGCATTTTATCCGGCAATTGACCAGCCAAGGGTTGGCGCCCAAGGCGCTCGCGCCTGATGCCATTGATGCGCTCTTAAATCATCGTTGGCCAGGCAATGTGCGTGAGTTGCAAAACTTGATCCGGCGGCTCACCGCGCTGCATGTGGAAGACACCATTACCGGACCCATGGTGCGCGGCGCGCTTGGCGCGCATATCGGGCAGGTGAACGGCACTGGACCGTCAAGCGGCGAAAGCCTCTCGCAAGCCGTGGACCGTATTTTGACGCGATATTTTAAGTCACATGGCCATGAGCTGCCGCCAGATGGTCTTTACGACCGCATCTTAGAAGAAGTTGAGCGCCCACTTTTGGCAAAAGCCATTGAAGCGACGGGGAGCAATCAACTGCGGACGGCCCGGCTATTAGGGCTTAACCGCAACACACTGCGCAAAAAGCTCAATCAGCATCAGTTGCTGCCCAGCAGCAAACAACGCCGTTAATCTGCCGCAGTTCGCCGATATAATGCCAACCAAAGCACTTTACCGGTGCAAAAATGTGTTGTTCTATTGCAACATATTTCAGGATAGGGCACTAAAGGCCGTGTTTGAAAACAATAAGAAGCGCCATGGTTGATCAGTCCCATGTGTTTAGCAACGTTGTTCAACCTGAAGAGGTTGATCGAGGCGAAATAGCACCGAGGGCTTGGCGCTGGATGCGGTTTATTCGCTGGAGCCGACGCGTTGATCTGGCGCCTAAACTCGAATTGGTTCTTGCGCTCACGGCAATTGCTGCGGGCATCGCCGGCTATTGGTTTTTAGCAAGCCCAGCCGACCCCTTGCATGGCAGCACAAAACCGCTGTCCGTAACCTTAGTCATTGGGATTTTAATCCTTCCCATCCTTGGCTTAACGGCGCTGATCGCCCGGCGCTTATTTCATCTCATTTCAGATCGTCGGCGCCAATCTGCGGGCTCGCGGCTGCATGGACGCATCGTGCTTATTTTTGCCACGGTCGCAATCATTCCTACGCTGCTGATTGGGATTTTTGCGTCGGTCCTGTTTGAGTTTGGTTTTCAGGTTTGGTTTTCTGAACGGGTTCGCACGGTACTCGACAATGCATCTACGGTTGCGGAGGGGTATGTCCGCGAGCACCGCAAAATCATCGAAGCTGATTTACGCGCCATGGCCAACGACCTGAATAACGGCGCGCTCATTTACCAAAGAAATCGAAATGGCCTGCAACAAGAAGTGTTTCGTCAAGCGGCTATTCGCTCACTCAATGAAGCCGTGCTGTTTGACAGCTCCATGAATGTGATCGCGCGCGCCAGTTTTAATTTGT
Organism: Pseudomonadota bacterium; assembly: GCA_039026755.1. Lineage (GTDB taxonomy): Bacteria > Pseudomonadota > Alphaproteobacteria > Sphingomonadales > CAKZYD01 > CAKZYD01. The sequence continues at coordinate 26,479 of JBCCLR010000018.1, forward strand.
CGACCCAAAGCAATGGCATTTCCAGAGCAGACCTAGAGCGCGCTGTGGGCGGCGAACTGGTCATGATCGATGATGTTTCGCGCACCACTGACCGGGTTGGCGCTTTGCTGCGGCTGGAGGACTTTTACGAGGCCTACCTCTATGTCAGTCGCCGAGTTGACCCAACTGTTATGGCAAGCTTCCTCGACGGGCAGGGAGCCCTATCGCAATATCAAGACCTCGAACAACAGCGCGAAGCTGCACAAATACGCTTCAATCTGATGCTCATATCCGTCGCTGTAGCCCTATTACTTGCGGCGATCATGCTTGGCCTGTGGTTTGCGACGCGCCTTACGGCACCAATTACCCATCTGGTGAGCGCGGCAGAGCAAGTGCGCAGCGGCAACCTCGCAGCGCGGGTGCCGCTGCAGGGCTCTATGGATGAGATCGGAACGCTTGCCAGGGCATTTAATCGGATGACCAGCCAGCTGCAAAATCAGCGGCAAAAACTGATTTTGACGAATGAGGAGTTGGACCTGCGCCGCGCGTTTATTGAGGCCGTTCTTGAAGGGGTGTCTGCTGGCGTTATTGGCCTAACGCCTGGCGGTGTGGTCGATGCCATAAACCGCTCGGCGACGGACTTACTAGGGCTCAAATCGGGTAAAAATGTGCAAGGTCAGTTGCTCAGCAGCGTTGCGCCAAAACTTGGTGATGTCCTGCACAGTCTGATGGATAGTCCGCACCGGAGTTTAGAA
>JBCCLR010000019.1:0-27000 GCA_039026755.1 Pseudomonadota bacterium
AGCGTATTGGGCGAGGGCGCATGCGCAATCACGCACAAGGTCTTCACCATTTCGTCTATGGCGTTTCGCGCTGCATGGCGCGCCAGCCAATATCGCTGCGGTAATACGCATTGTCCCACTGAATTGCGCCGACCGCCTTATAGGCGTTTTGATGTGCCTGCGTGACGTTTTCGCCAAGTGCGGTGACGTTCAAAACGCGCCCACCCGTGGCCGTAACCGCGCCACCTTCGCTTGCGGTACCTGCGTGGAACACTGCTGCGCCGCCGAGTTCTGCAGCCTCTATCCCTGAAATAACGTTGCCTTTTTGATAGCGCCCCGGATACCCTTTATTGGCCATGACGACTGTAAGTGCCGTGTCATCGCTCCACGCCAACTGTGCGTGCTCTAGGCCCCCGGTCGCTGCAGCATACAGCAGTTGGCCGAGGTCGCTTTCAAGTCGCATCATCAGCACCTGGCATTCAGGGTCACCAAAGCGCACGTTATATTCGATAAGCTGCGGCCCATCTGCTGTGATCATGAGGCCCGCATAAAGAACGCCAGTAAATGGTGTGCCGCGCGCGGCCATTTCTGTGATTGTCGGATCGATAATTGACGTCATGACGGCACTGCACAAATCTGGCGTCAGTACCGGCGCGGGTGAATAGGCGCCCATGCCGCCCGTGTTCGGGCCCTTATCGCCGTCATAGGCGGCTTTATGGTCTTGTGCTGTGGCGAGCGGCACGGCGGTTTTGCCATCGCACAAAGCGAAGAAACTGGCTTCCTCACCCTCTAAAAATGCTTCGATGACCACTTGTGCGCCGGCGTCGCCAAACCGGCCTTGAAAACAGTCTTCAATGGCTGCAAGTGCATCTGGCCGCGTGTGCGCGATGGTCACGCCTTTACCGGCGGCCAGGCCATCGGCCTTCACCACAATGGGGCAGGGCTGGTCCATCACATAGGCTTTGGCGGCTCCGGCATCGTCAAAGCGCGCGTAGGCGGCTGTTGGAATTCCGGCTTTGTCGCACAGCGCTTTGGTAAAGCCTTTTGAGGCCTCCAGCTGCGCCGCTTTTGCCGACGGTCCAAACAAAGCGAGGCCGTGCGCGCGCAAATCATCAGCCAGCCCTGCGACAAGCGGCGCTTCGGGCCCGATCACCACCAAATCGATGCGCAGGGACGCGCACGCAGCCAGTACCGCGTCTGCGTCGGCACTATCGATGCTATGGCATGTCGCATCGCGCGCGATACCGGCATTGCCAGGCGCACAATGCACCGCGCTTACACTGGCGCTGCGGGCCAGCTTCCACACAAGCGCTGCCTCACGCCCACCACCACCAATTACCAATACATTCATTGCCTACGCTTTATCTTTGCCTTCATCTGTACCAAGACGCGGTAGCAAGCACGGCGAAATGCGTCAAAGCTATTTCGCTCGGGCGGCGTTATGCTGTACACACTCACGCATGGCTAGCACCGCGCCCAATGTGGCGGAATACTCGGTTTCTGAACTCTCCGGCGCGCTGAAACGCTCGGTTGAAGACCAATTTGGCCATGTGCGCGTGCGCGGTGAAATCTCCCAATTTAAGCGCGCCGCCTCCGGGCATTGTTATTTCCGGCTGAAAGATGAGAACGCCAATCTAGATGCCATCATCTGGCGCGGCGTTGCGGGGCGGCTGCCCCTGCGCCCGGAAGATGGGCTTGAAGTCGTAGCGACGGGGAAGGTGACCACCTATCCCGCCCGTTCAAGCTACCAAATCGTCATCGAGTCGCTAATCCCGGCAGGCAAGGGCGCGTTGATGGCGCTACTGGAAGAGCGCAAGCGCAAGCTTAGCGCAGCAGGCCTATTCGCGCCCGAGCGCAAACAACCTTTGCCCTTTCTGCCCGATGTCATCGGCATCATCACCTCGCCAACAGGTGCAGTCATCCGTGATATGTTGCACCGCCTTGCAGACCGGTTCCCGCGTCATGTGTTGGTCTGGCCGGTTGCGGTACAAGGGGACGCTGCTGCAGAGCAAATCGCGGCGGCCATTGACGGCTTCCACCACTTGCCGCAGCACATTCCAACACCTGATGTGCTGATTGTTGCGCGCGGCGGCGGCAGCTTAGAGGACCTGTGGGCCTTTAATGAGGAAATCGTCGTGCGCGCCGTCGCTGCGGCCACGATCCCCGTCATTTCAGCCGTTGGGCATGAAACCGATACAACGCTGATAGATTTTGCCGCAGATAAACGCGCGCCAACGCCAACGGCTGCTGCTGAGATGGCGGTGCCGGTGCGCGATGATTTGATCTATACTGTTCAAACCATGGCCGCGCGCCAGGCCCGCGGGCTATCCCGGCGCCTCCAAGAGCGTGTAGATAAGCTTTCTGGTTTGGCGCGCGGCCTGCCAAAGCCGCAGGAGGTTTTGGCGCAAAAAGAGCAGCGGCTAGACGATGTGGCTGCGCGCCTGAATGCAGCGGCGCGGCTGCGCTTTGAGCAAACACAGACGCATTTTAAAGGTGTGTCCGCACGACTTCACCCGCGCTTGATTGATCGGCTATCACACCAATTAGAGCTTCGCCTGCGTGATCTGCACAGCCGGCATAGCCGCAGTCTAAACCAGGTGGTCAGCGTCAAAACACAGCTGTTGGTGAGCGCTGCGCGGCAGCTTCGTCATCGACCGATTTCCCGCAATGCGGACAAGGCGCAGGCTGATATAGAGGCCGTTTTTGCACGCTTAAGCCGGGCCACGTCAGAGGCGCTGCAGCAGCGCCGGCGCGGCCTTGAAAGTGCGCAGCGTATGCTTTTGACCTTAAGCTATCAGGCAACCTTGCAGCGCGGCTATGCCATTGTGACTGATGCATCTGGCGGCGTTGTGCGCTCTGTCAGCAGCGTGCCCGCTGGCGGCGAGGTTTCAATTGAACTTGCCGACGGTCATATTGACGCCACGGTCAGCGCCGATACGAGACGGCCTGCACAGCCGATCCAACCAGCGGCGAAACGGCGAGCAAAGCCCGCACCTCCACCCGAGCAAGGAAATCTATTCTAATGTTGTTTGGTAAAAAGCAGGCAAAACTTATTTACACGCTTTCAGGCTACCGCGTTGCCTCGCCTGGAGACTTTGTTTTGTGTGCAGTTACAGGCAAACAAATCGCTCTCGAAGAACTTCGCTATTGGAATGAAGACCGGCAAGAGGCCTATGCCGACGCGCATGCGGCCTCAGCGCGCAAAGCGCAGGAGGACGGCACATGACATGGCGCGGCTTGATCATTGCTCTCGTGATTGCGTGGATGCCGTTGTGGTCCGCGCAAGCGCAGCCCGTCACGTTGTCGGGCGAGCTTACGCAGGGCGGCTTTGCGTATGGCAAAGCGCCGATTGGGTCTCGCATCACGCTTGATGGGCGCAATGTACCCGTCAGCGCGGAGGGGCAGTTCTTTATCGCATTCCACTATAACGCAGCGCCGTCCGCCACGTTGGTGACGCAGCTTGGTAGGGTAACACGCTCACAAACCCTCAGCATCGCCCCGCGCACATTTAATATTGAGCGCATTGATGGTCTGCCTGCTGATAAAGTGACTGCGCCGCCTGAGCGGCTGCAGCGCATCGCAGCGGAAAGTGAGCTCAAACGCCAAGCGCGAACCCAAAAAGGGATGCATCTCAATTGGCTTGATGGATTTATAGAACCCGTTGAAACATATCGATTGTCCGGCCTATACGGTTCACAACGGATCTTGAATGGCATTCCCAAGCGGCCGCATTACGGCGTTGATTTTGCGGCGCCGGCTGGCACGCTTGTGAAGGCACCGGCTGGCGGCGTCATAACCCTTGCCGAGGCTGATTTTTGGTATGAGGGCGGACTTATTTTTCTTGATCACGGGCATGGCCTGCAATCCGCTTTCCTGCATTTGCGTGATGTTTCGGTCAAGCCCGGAGATATCGTAAAACAAGGTGATATCATCGGAACGGTCGGCGCCACGGGGCGGGCCACTGGCCCGCATCTGGATTGGCGGGTGAACTGGGGCAAAACCTGGATAGATCCGCAGGTTCTACTGCGCGTTGAGCCAGCCTCCGATAGCTAAGCTGGAGCTGCTTTTTGTGGTCTGCGTTTTTTAGGCAATGGCACCGGAAGGCCTTTATCTGTTTCCAGATTTCTTGTCCGATGATGAAGAGGCTGAACTCGCATACGCCATCGATAACGCGCCCTGGCAAACGGATCTAAAGCGCCGCGTGCAGCATTATGGGTGGCGCTATGACTATAGCGCGCGCCGGGTGGCGCCATCCGACCGTCTTGGCCCTTTGCCGGCGTGGATGACCCAGGTTCTGTTAAAACTAAATAGATTGAAGCTGTTTCCCAAGTCGCCGGAACAGGCCATTGTGAATGAGTATCTTCCCGGACAAGGGATCGCGCCGCATATTGATTGTGTCCCATGTTTTGGCCCGGTGATTGCGTCACTCAGCCTTTGTTCTGCGTGTGAGATGCGTCTTGACACACGCCAAACCGCGCGCAAAGCCGTGCTGCATCTGCCGCGAAAAAGTCTTCTCCTTCTCACAGGGCCAGCGCGTTATGACTGGCAACACGCAATCGCCGCACGCAAAACCGACCCAAATCCCAATGCGCCAACTGCAGCACGCATTAAGCGTGAAAGACGCATTTCCATAACGTTTCGCTCTTTAGCGTAGAGTAGGGATATGGTCACTCGTTTCGAACACGGTTCGAAGCGATATTTTAATGGCCGGGCGACATTTTCTTTATGGAAAATGGTGCTGCTGGAGAGAATTGAACTCTCGACCTCTCCCTTACCAAGGGAGTGCTCTACCTCTGAGCTACAGCAGCCTGATATCGGTATGTTAGCGTGCGGCGATTAAACCTTTATTTCGCGCGCGCCGTCATGCCATAGCTTGCCGAGGGCGGCAAGCGGATTTGTGGCTTCCAGCTGCGCGTTTACAGGAAATGCGTTTTATGGGTGATGATCAGGCTGCGGCAAACGCCAAACGCAAGGCAGATGCCCTACGCGCCAATTTAAGGCGGCGCAAAGCCGCCGACCGCGCTGCACCCAAATCGCCACCCAGTTCTGCACCCAGGCCGACATCCAAGGCGGGCTCCAAGGCAGGTCGCCCAAACGGCGATGACACTGCGTGATGCATCCAGTTGCTGCGGTGGGCACCAATCGCACCGCCATAAAATCGGCATCAATGCAGGCCTTAATTGCTCTGCGCCGTGCGATGCCCTAAGACGCTGAGACGCACGCATTTATATTTGCTTGGAGCACGCTCTTTATGGCCATCATGTCTGACAAATGGATCCGCAAAACCGCTGAAGAAACGGGCATGATTGAGCCTTTTGTGGATCGCCAGCACCGATCAGGTACGATTTCTTATGGGCTATCGAGCTATGGTTATGATGCGCGCGTCTCTAGCGAATTTAAGATTTTTACCAATGTTGATTCGGCCATCGTTGATCCCAAGAACTTTTCAGAAAAATCACTGGTCGACCGCCCCGGTGATGAGTGCATCATTCCGCCCAACTCCTTTGCGCTGGCACGCACGGTAGAATACTTCCGCATTCCCAAAGATGTGTTGGTGATCTGCCTTGGCAAATCGACCTATGCGCGCTGCGGCATTATTGTAAATGTAACGCCGCTGGAGCCGGGATGGGAAGGCCATGTGACTTTGGAATTCTCCAACACCACACCGCTACCGGCGCGCATTTACGCGAATGAAGGCGCGTGCCAGTTTTTATTTTTCCAAGGCAATGAGCCATGCGAAGTCAGCTATGCGGACCGCGCAGGAAAATACATGGGCCAGCGCGGCGTCACCTTGCCAAAGCTTTAGCACATCACTGGATTTTTAAAGCGATGGACAAAATCCTGATCCGCGGCGGCAACGCGCTGAATGGCCGCATTGCGATTTCCGGCGCGAAAAACGCAGCGCTGCCGTTAATGGCGGCCAGCTTGCTTACCGAAGCGCCGCTGGTCCTCACCAACATGCCGCGGCTGGCTGATATCAACACGATGTCCGACCTGCTTATTGGGCACGGAGTAAAAGTCGGCCTGGAAAGCCAGCCTGGCGGCATGGGCCGGCAGGTCACATTGCAGGCGGCTGGCGTGTCTGACCCGCTTGCGCCTTATGATGTGGTGCGCAAAATGCGTGCCTCTATCCTGGTGCTGGGCCCCTTATTAGCGCGCGGCGGCAAGGCCGTTGTATCCCTGCCAGGTGGCTGCGCCATCGGTACGCGGCCCATTGATTTGCACCTGAAAGCCATGCAAGCACTGGGCGCTGATATTGAGCTCGACAGCGGCTATGTGCATGCCAGCGCGCCCCGTGGGCTCACGGGCGGCGTCATCACCTTTCCCTTCGTTACTGTCGGTGGCACGGAAAATGCCCTTATGGCTGCGGCCTTGGCGCGGGGGACGAGCCGGATTGAAAACGCGGCAATGGAACCGGAAATTACGGACCTTGCCCACTGTTTGACGCGCATGGGCGCCAAAATTTCAGGTATTGGAACGTCGAAACTGACCATTCACGGCGTTCCAGAATTGCATGGCGCGGCGCATAGCGTTTTGCCCGATCGCATTGAAACCGGGTCTTACATCGCCGCAGCGGCCATCACCGGTGGGCAGCTCGAACTCACCGGCACCCGCCTAGACATCCTTGGGCAAGTCATCGAGCGGTTTGAGGCTGCTGGCGTGATCTTGGATGAAACCGGCGATGTGCTGCACGTTTCAACCCGCCATGCAAGACCGCTGCCTGTGCAAATAAAAACCGCGCCTTTTCCTGCCTTTGCAACAGATATGCAGGCGCAGTTCATGGCTATGATGAGCGTTGCCACGGGGACATCCGCCATTGCCGAAACCGTATTTGAAAACCGCTTCATGCACGTGCCAGAACTGGCGCGCATGGGTGCGCGCATTAAAGTGAATGGAGGGATTGCCATTGTCGATGGCCGCGAAAACCTCATTGGCGCGCCAGTGATGGCAACGGATTTACGAGCATCCATGTCACTGGTGCTGGCCGGCCTCGCCGCGCAGGGAGAAACCGAAATAAACCGCGTTTATCACCTGGACCGTGGCTATGAGCGCCTGGAAGAGAAGTTACAAACCCTTGGCGCGGATATCGAACGGGTCAGCGCCTAGGCAGTCTTAGGCGTTTACTAGAGTTCAAGCACAGGGTTTGACATATCGTTGAGCGGCTCCGCACCTGTGTCCGTCACCACAATAAGATCTTCTAAATGCGCTGCGCCCCACCCCAGATCAATATGCGGTAAATCAACCGTCATGGGCATCTCCATTTATGAGTTTCCGGCCTAAAATAGGCGCGCCCTCACACACCTCGCCATGCGGCAGGCCGTGCAGAGATCCAGCCACAATAAAAACCGGGTTAAATCACCGCTGAACGGTATCGATGGCGAACACCCAGTCAAAGTTGGGTAAAGGCTGTAATTGGGGCTGGAGTGCGGGCTGGGCATGAGGTTTTGATGCTTGCCCCTGCATGATCTAATTGACGCCCTTTTTTAAAAAACAGCGTAGCGCTGAGCCCAGGCACTCGGAGTGCCCATTGATCTCTTGCTGTTGCGGGCGATCTCCGCAAACCGTCAAGCAGCGCACCGCGCGCTGGCCAACAACAGACAGTCTCGCTATCTAAGCAGCATTTACATAGACTAAGTGCAGGTTTTGGTGACGAATCGCTATGGCAGTCGATCCAATAAAACAGCTGCGCCTGCGGGCCGAAGACAGCGATGATTTAGCCGCCATCGCGGCGCTGTGCCAGGATATGATTTCCAGCCGTGCAGAGATGCATTTTGCTGCACCAGCAAAACGCTTCGTTTTAACCGGGAAGCGTTATTGCTGGGAGCGCGATCAGCGCAAGCTTGGTTGGCTACGGCCAAAGCCGCAACCTATGCGCACAGCCAGCGCGCTGCGTTTCGAACATGTTGAAAATGTCAAATTCCAAGGGGATTTAGATTCGCCTGCGAACCTGTTAACGATAGTGCGCATAGCCCAGGCTTCGCTTGAGCTTATTTTTTCCGCTGAGCTAAAAATAGCACTGACCTGCGAAGTGATCGACGTAACGCTTGATGATTTAGGCCCGGCCTGGCCCGTTAAGAACCGACCGCAGCACAGCACCTAGCATCGTGGTTTCTAACCATAAGCCCGGTTTTCTTGCGTTTTGTTATGGTTAAGCGATAGGGTGCAGCAAAATTTTGCAAGGGGCTCAACTTGCGTAGACGCACTGTCCTACTCATTCAGCTCATCGGCGCGGCGCTTTTTGGTATGCCGCATGCCGCCCTTGCACAAAACAGCAGCATGGCGCAGCCGCAGCTGATGTCGACAGAGATCGCGGCTGTCTTTATGATTTTGCTGGTTGTTGCGATCGCACTTGGCGTTGCCAGCTTTATTTTGCGCAGGCGCACGGAGGAGCGCGCGGCGCTGCTTGAAGATGCTGCTGCGACCTTACTGGCACTGGCCAGCAAAAGCCCTGATGCCTACCTGGTGCTGCATCAAGATATGCGCCTTGTTGTCTCTGACCGCTTGCGCGAATGGCTTGATCTACCGTTTGCGCCGCGCCGCGTGACGGAGCTGGGGCCGGGCGAAACGGGCGGCGGTTTTGCCCCTGAGTCCTTTCAGCAGCTGACCGAAGCACTCACAAAAGCCATTAAAGGCAGCGAAACGCGCACCCAGCTCAAACTCAGTCCGCACAATAAAAAGCGCTCGCTGGCGGCCAACATCTTGCGCTGGCAGGACGGCAGCAACAGCCCTGCGGTGATCTGCTGGCTGCGCGATATTACTGATGTTGAAGACGTGCTGGCCGATAATCAGGCTGGCCAAGGCAATCTGCGCGGCGCGTTGCATGCGGCGCGGTCGCTGCTGGAATATATGCCCCAGCCGGCCTGGTGGCGTGACGGAAAAACCGGCGACATTATTGACGTTAATAAAGCCTATTTAGACGCTGTAGAAGTGGCCAGTGTTGCCCAGGTTGTCGAGGACCAGGTCGAACTTGTGGCGAAGGCCGAAGCAGCTGCGCAGCGTGCAAGTGCACTAAGCGCGCAAACTGACGGCATCACCTCAAGCCGTGAAGCAAAACTTGTGGTTGGCGGTGAGCGCCGTGCCTACACACTGATGGATATTCCGCTTGGGCGCGATATCACTGGCGGCATTGCGCTTGATACCACAAACACTTTAGAGATGGAGGAAGAGCTTGCACGGTTTACCGAAAGCCAGAATGAAATTCTCAACATGCTGTCAAGCGCAGTGGCTGTCTTTGGCCCTGAGCAACGGCTGGTTTTTTATAATAATGCGTTTGCGGATCTGGCGAATTTAAGCGCCGCCTGGCTGGCTGAAAAACCACGTCATGCCGACGTGTTAGAGCGCATGCGTGAGAACGGACGGCTGCCTGAACAGGCAAATTTCCTGGCTTGGAAGCAACGCCAGCTCAATGCCTATACGGCGCTGCTTGAGCCAGACGTCGACACCTGGCATCTGCCCGATGATACCACGCTGCGCGTTGTGACCCAGCCGCATCCTTTTGGTGGTCTATTGCTGTTGTTTGAAGATGTGACGGATCGACTGGCGCTGGAGCGCTCATTTAATACACTTATTACCGTGCAACGCACCACACTTAACAACTTGAAAGAAGCGGTGGCCGTCTTTGGTGTCGATGGCAAGCTGCAACTGCATAACCAAGTCTTCGAAAATCTATGGAATATCAGCGGCGACGTCCTCAGCAAAAAACCGCGTGTTGCTGAATTTACAGCGGCGATTTCTGACCAGTTTGAAAATCAAGACGACGTTGAGATGCTGCCGCGTACGGTCATTCAATCCACCGTGGCGCGTACACCGGGCGCAAACCGCGCACATCTCAAAGAAGGCCGGGTGATTGACTATGCCGCCGTGCCCTTGCCAGATGGTGCGGTCCTGCTCACCTGCACCAATGTCACCTCTGCAGTGCAGATAGAGCGGGCCCTGCGCGACCGCGCAAATGCGTTAGAAGCAGCCGATAAAATGAAGACAGAGTTCGTGACAAACATGTCATATGAACTGCGCACCCCGCTCACCAGCATCATCGGTTTTGCGGAGATTTTAGGGGAGCAGTTTTTTGGCGCTCTTAACCAGCGCCAGAGCAGCTACGCACAAGATATATTATCCTCGTCAAACAAGCTTCTGGCGCTGATTGACGGGATTTTGGACTTGGCGGTAAGTGATGCTGGAAAGCTTGAGTTAACGCTCGAAATGTGCGCGATAAGCGCTGTCCTTGAACGCGCTCAACATGCCCTTGCTGGCGATGCACAGCGTAAAAACATTACGCTTACAGCTAAGGCAGACAGATCCAGTGGTGAAGCGCTGATCGATGCTAAGCGGGTCACCAAAGCCTTGGTGGCAATCTTAGAAAACGCCGTGCGCTGGACACCGCAGGATGGTACCGTCGCCATAACGGCAAAGGGAAATGCCGATACAATTACCATTAGCGTGGTTGATACGGGCGTTGGCATCGCGCCAGAAGAACAGGCAATCGTCTTTGAGCGGTTTCAGCGCGGCAGCAATGTCGCCGGCGGCAAAAGTGCGGGCCTTGGCCTTGCCTTGGCCAAACAGTTCCTGGCGCTCCATGGCGGCGATATTCAGCTGAAAAGCGATCCCGGAAAAGGCACAACTGTAACAGTCACATTGCCGCGCAATTCAAATGCAGCGGTTGCTGCGGAATAAGCGCGCACGTGGCCACCCGCAGTATGACCCTTGCCAATCAAAAGGCGACAGAAGCGCTCGCCGGCCAGCTGGCAAAGTTGACCTCACCACCCTGTACACTCTGTCTCGACGGTCCGCTTGGTGTTGGCAAAAGCGTTTTCGCGCGCGCATTTTTAAGGGCGTATGGCATTACCGAAGACATTCCCAGCCCAACCTTCACGTTAGTGCAGACATATTCCGTTGCCGATATCACGCTTTGGCATGTCGACGCCTACCGGCTTGAAACACCAGATGAAGCGCTGCAATTTGGTCTGCTTGACGCATTTGATCACGCGATCGTTTTGCTGGAGTGGCCGGGCAAGATCGCACAGGTATTGCCCGATGATCGCATTGATATTTTTATCCAGCGTGGACAAGAAGGCCATCAGCGTGTCATTGACTTTGTGAGTGATGCTTTTGACCTGTCGGCGCTATAATGCCTAACGCACGCAGTGCGCTTTTAGATGCGTTTCTCGCGCAGCATCGCTGGGCAGCAGCGCAGCGAGAGCCGCTGCCGCAAGATGCCTCTACGCGCTCTTATAGCCGCTTATCGCATGCGGATCGAACCGCCCTAGTCATGGATGCGCCGCCCGAAACAGAAACAAAAACGGCTGCATTTGTTAGGGTTGCTGAGGCCTTATCGCGCCATCAGCTGTCTGCACCAAAGGTGTATGCGGCAGACCTTGAGCACGGTTTTCTCCTGATCGAAGACTTTGGCCAGGCCAGCTTTGCCCGCGTCCTGAGCGCGCAGCCTGACCGGCAAAGTAGCCTTTATCAATCGGCCGGTGATGTGGTGCAAGCGCTAAACGGCGTGGAATTGAGTAGTGCGTCGCGCTATGACGCCGCTGAGTTGAAGCGTGAACTGGAAGTCTTTTGCGATCATTGGTGGCCGGATGCCTTTGGTGCGGGGATGCCGAAGGATGTGCGGCGCGACTTCTATGCCTGTTGGGCTGAGCCGCTGCGCCTCCTTGAAGCAGCCGCGTGCCAATACCCCGCGTTAACGCTGCGTGATTTTCACGTCGACAACCTATTTGATTTACCCGGCCGCGCAGGGCCAGCCAGCGTTGGGCTTATTGACTTTCAAGATGCGCTGACCGGCCACGCTGCCTACGACCTTGTATCGCTGCTGCAAGACGCGCGCCGGGATGTGCCGCGCGCTGTGCAAAGCAGTGTCTTGGCGCAGGTTGATGCCGCGCTCAATCTGCCCGACTTTAAGACCATATATGCACTTTATGGCGCACAGCGGGCGCTTAAAATTCTGGGTGTGTTTGTGAGGCTTGCAAACAAGCGCCAAAAACCGGCATATCGGCAGCACTTGCCGCGCACCTGGCGCCGCGTGATGATGAATCTGGGAGAGCCGAAACTGGCAGACTTAGCGGCTTGGATCGAGGCCTATATTCTCAATGCTGACATCTCTTTGACGGCCCACGCATGAGTGTTACGGTCCGAAAAATGCAAACGCTGCGTGTCGAGGAGGCGGCAACAATTCCGCGCGCGGCAATGGTTTTATGCGCCGGCAAAGGCACTCGCATGATGCCACTGACCGCTGACAAGCCAAAAGCCCTTGTGAGCGTTGGCGGAAAGCCCATGCTTGAGCGCACATTAGAGCGCTGCGCCAAGGCTGGCGTTCAAGATGCCGTCCTAAACATACATTATGCACCTGATGCTGTGCGCGACTTTGCCAAGCAGTGGCGGGGTCCGCCGCAGCTGCGTTTATCAGATGAAACAGATGTGCTGCTCGACACGGGCGGCGGTATTGAAAAAGCCTTACCACTACTTGGTCAGGAGCCATTTTTAGTCATCAACTGCGATGTACTGTGGCGCAATGGACTGAGCAATGCTCTGGCGCATCTTGCGCACCATTGGGATGATGTGCAGATGGATGTGCTGCTCATGCTGGTGCGGACAATCGGCGCTGTCGGTATTGGCGATCGCGGTGACTTTCACTTTGCTGACGATGGCCGCATCGCTTGGCCAAAAGAACGTAAAGTGAGCGCTACTGCCTACGCCGGCATACAAATGCTGCATCCGCGCGCGTTTGAAAATGCGCCGGGTGGTGTGTATTCCGTACGTGATATTTGGACGCGTGCGATAGACAGCGGCCGTGCCTTTGGCTGCTTGCATGAGGGCCTATGGGCACATGTGGGCACACCCGCGTCAATTGCTGATGCCGAAGCAATGCTTGGGTTTGAGCGGGCTATATGAGCGCTGCTGCAGCGCCCAATCCGAAATCAGTGCCGCGTCGAGCATCCGTCGGAAGAGCCTCCGTTTGGACAATTCACAGCGGCCAGAATTTTGCTGATGCCTTGGTTGCCGGTCTCCTCAAACGATATGGCAATGATGCCTTGACGCTTGCGGATATAACGTTGCTGCTGCCCAACAGGCGCGCCGTTGGCACTGTACAAACGGCATTTTTACGAGCCGTTGATGCACGCGCCACACTGCTTCCAAGGCTGAGCGTGCTGGGCGAAGAACTCAGCGATGATGTTACGCTTGCTAGCGATTTATCAGCTGCGCCCATCGCACCGATGCAGCGCATTGCGCTGCTGTCTCGCCTCATCGCCCATTGGGAAAAAACCAGCGCGATCGCGATCACAAGTACGCCCGCGCATACCGCCAAACTGGCGCGCAGCTTGGCGCGATTTCTTGATCAATGCATCACTGAGGGGCTCGATTTTGCCGCGCTGGATGACCTCGTGCCAGAAGAGTTGGCACATCACTGGCAAGATGTGCTGAGCTTTTTAAAAATTGTGACGCACAGTTGGCCAGACATTTTGGCAGCGCGGGACCAATGCGACGGCGCGTATCTTCGCCGCACTAGACTGGAACGGCTGGCCGAGCGCTGGCGCAAACAGCCACCAACTAGCCCGATTATTGCGGCGGGTTCGACGGGCTCTATTCCGGCAACCGCGTGCCTTTTAAAGGCGATAAGCCGGCTGCCGCAGGGTCATGTGGTGCTTCCGGGGCTCAATCAGAGCATGCCGGACGAGGCTTGGGACCTGCTTGAGGAGAGCCATCCCCAAGGTGCATTAAAACGCTTGCTCAGCACGTTGGAGATGCCTCGGGCAGATGTGACCGCGTGGCATGACGCCAATTTTAGTGCGACCGATATGCGCAAAACGACAGCGCGGCGGCTCGCCATGATTGATGCTGCGCTATCCCCAGCAGAACATTATCAAAAAGCGATTGGCGCGCATGTATCTGCTGGGCCGCTGCCCGGATTGCGGCTGGCTGAGGTGGATGGCGAACGCCAGGAGGCAACGGTGATTGCCTTGGTGCTACGTGAAGCGTTAGAGACGCCGGGCAAAACAGCAGCCTTGATTACGCCAGACCGGACGCTTGCGCGCCATGTCAGCGCACAACTAAAGCGCTGGGACATTGAGATTGATGACAGCGCCGGCGTGCCGCTGGACAATACACCGCCAACCCAGTTCATGCGGCTCATAGCTGAAGCCATGGCGCGTGATTGGGCGCCAGCGGCCACCTTGGCGCTGTTTAAACATCCGTTTTTTATGGGCGGCATCGGCCGCGAAGAGGCTCTATCGCGCACTCGGCGTTTGGATCTATTGATGCGCGGCCCGCGCCGCACGGGCGGACTTGCTGGGCTGATGGAGGCGGTGGAAGATCAAGACGTTTTGAGCCTTTTAAAAACCGTGTCAGAGGCTACCCAGGCCTGGCCAACAGGGTCTGTCCCGCTGGCGCAACACTTAGCGGCACATATGGCGCTCAGTGAGCGCTTGGCCGGCGATATGCTCTTTGCTGGACCTGACGGTCATGCGTTAGCGCAGTGGTGCGAAGCGGTATCGACAGCTGGTTTTGGTGCGCTGACTATGGATGCCTATGCGCCGTTGCTGAGCAGCTTGATGGAGGGCGAAGTGGTGCGCAGCGTTGTGCCAAAGCATCCCCGTCTCGCCATCCTCGGTACCATTGAAGCGCGCATGACCCAGGCGGATGTGATGATCCTAGGCGGGCTGAATGAAGGTGTATGGCCGCCCGCGCCTAGCGCTGATCCGTGGATGAGCGAGCCCATGCGTGTAGACTTTGGCTTGCCGCCAGCAACCCGGCGTATTGGCCTGTCTGCGCACGATTTTGTTGAGGCCTGCGGCGCGCCTGAAGTATGGCTGACACGCACGACCAAATCTGCTGGCGCGCCGACCTTAGCGGCACGTTGGCTGGCCCGTTTGAAGGCGGCCTATGGCGATCAAATAACCCGTGCAGAGGCGCATTGTGAATGGGCGGCGACGCTGGATGAACCTGCCGCCTACAAACCCATGCCGCAGCCGCGACCCAAACCGCCGACGGCGCTGCGCCCGCGCCAGTTGAGTGTGAGCGATATCGAGCGCTGGATGCGCGATCCTTATGCGCTGTATGCCGCAAAAATATTGCGCCTTAAACCGCTTGAGCAGATCGATGAACCGCCCGGCGCCGCTGACCGAGGTAGCGCGATCCACGCGGCGCTTGAAGGATTTTTTAAAGCTTCAAAACAGCACTGGCCAGAGGACCCGCATGCCCGCCTAATGGCAGCGGGCGAGGCCGCTTTTGCCAAATGGCGCGCCCAGCCCGGGGTCTGGGCACTGTGGTGGCCGCGCTTTACCGATGTGGCCGACTGGGTTTTGCAACAACATGCAGCGCTGCAGTCACAGGGCCGGCAAATTGCGGCCCTGGAGACCAAGGGCGCAATGACGCTGGAGGTCTGCGGTGAGACCTATGAAGTCCACGCCAAGGCCGACAGACTGGATATAAGCGCGGCAGGCCTGGTGATCCTCGATTATAAAACGGGCGGCGTCCCCGATGTTAAAGATATGGCGCGCGGATTTGCGCCGCAGCTGCCTATTGAAGGCCTCATTGCCCAGGCGAATGGCTTTGCCGGGATCTCGCAGCGCGTTACCGGGTTTGAATATTGGGCGCTCAGCACAACCACATCAAAAGGACCACAGGTCCACAGCAGCTATGACACGCGGGCGCTGATGGAGGGCGCCAAGAAGGGTCTTGAGACCTTGTTTCAGACCTTTGCACAATCCAATACCGCTTATCTGCACGCACCATCACCCCTCTATGCGCCTTATAAAGACTATGCGGATTTAGCGCGCGAAGAAGAGTGGCGCGATGTGCCCGAAGCGCAGGTGCCATGACCACGTTTCAGCTCAGCAGCGCGCAGGCACGCGCCCTAAAGCCAAACAGCCATGTCTGGGTCGATGCCTCTGCTGGGACTGGCAAAACCCATGTGCTGAGTGCTCGGGTGCTGCGTTTGATGGTGGAAGGCGCGCATCCCGGCAGTATCTTGTGCGTCACCTATACCAAAGCCGCCGCAGGCGAGATGACCAACCGCATCTTGGCGCAGCTGGGCCGCTGGGCCACCATGGATGCAGTGGACCTGACTGGCGAACTGGCAACGCTGCTGGGCGGGCGTTCAAGAGTGTCTGAAGACATCACCGCACGCGCGCGGCGGCTCTTTTTGGATGTGCTGGATTTGCCGATGGGCCTTAATGTGCAGACGCTGCATGCCTTTAGCCAGTCTCTGCTGGGCCGCTTTCCCATTGAAGCACGCACCGCGCCGGGCTTTGAAACGCTGGATGAGCGCACCACAGAAGAACTCATGGCGACAAGCCGCGACCGTGTGCTCGCGGACGCTGCAGACGGCGCGGACGAGGCCGCTGCGGACGCATCGCAGCGCTTGGCGCGCGCTATTGCGGACCAAAACTTCAATAAAACGCTGCGTGATCTGCGGCAGATGGCTCCGCTGCTGAATGCCCTGCCAAGCGATACGGACGCACTGGCACAGCTCGTGCACGACACGCTCGGCGTTTCACCTGGGCAAACACCGCACCAACTGCGCCAGGCGGCATGCCAAGATAGCGCATTTGACGGCGATGGCCTGCGGGCGGTCTGCGCCGCCATTGCAACACACGGGACAGACACGGAAAAAAGCAAAGCCGGGAGCATCATATCGGACTGGCTCGCGCAAGCAGGCGATGCCCGTCTGACGCATCTTGAGCGTTATCAATCGGTGTTTTTGACCAGCAATAAACACATCCAAAAAAAACTGCTTACCAACGCGCCAGCCAAAGCTGTGCCGGACGCGCTCGATATCATGACGCGCGAAGCAGAGCGCTTGAAAGCACTATGGGAGACGTGCACGCTGATGGATGTCGCAGCGCTGAGCTGCGCTGCGATCCAATTTGGCAAGCAGGTCACCGGTCAGTATGAGGCGGCAAAAAACAATGCCGCAAAATTGGATTATGATGACCTGATCGAGCGCACCCGCTCGCTGCTGGAAACAGCGGATATCCCGACATGGGTGATGTACAAACTCGACACCCAAATTCGCCATGTTTTGGTCGATGAAGCGCAGGACAATTCCGCTGCCCAATGGCGGATTATCGAGCAGCTTACGCAAGAATTTTTTGCCGCCGAAGCGCAAGACCGATCCCTTTTCGCCGTTGGCGACATGAAGCAGTCTATCTACGGTTTTCAAGGCGCTCGGCCGGAACTGTTTGAGGCCAGCCGCAGCGAGACTAAACGCAAGGCCGGCCACGTGCGACATGCATTTGCCGACGTGCCGCTCAATCAGTCCTTTCGCTCGGTGTCAGCGATCTTAAATGTGGTCGATACCGTGTTTACTGGCGCTGATATGACAGCCGCGATTGACGCTGCGCGGGTGCCTATCAAGCATCGGAGCTATCGCACCGGCGCGGGCGGCATGGTGGACCTGTGGCCCGTTACGCTCGCTGAGGCGCGCAGTACTGAGGAGACCGGGTGGCATATCCCACTGGCCGAGCGCCGCGCTGAAAAGGCGGATCAGATATTGGCGCAAAAAATTGCCGCAGATATTGCGGCGCGGCTTGATGCGCGCGCGCATTTGCCAAGCCGTGCAGAGCCGCTGTCACCAGGCGATTTTCTCATTCTCGTGCGCCGCCGCAATGATTTTATGGTACATATGGTGCGTGCCCTTAAGCGCCGAGGCATCCCTGTTGCTGGCGTAGACCGATTTGATCTGCAAAGCCCACTGGTGGTGCGCGACCTGATAAACTTAGCCCGCTTCGTTTGCCTGCCGCAGGATGATTTTACCCTTGCCTGCGTGCTCAAAAGCCCATTCTGCAACGTCAGTGAAGAGACGCTGATGCATCTGTGTACAGATCGCAAAGCCCATTTATGGACGCATATACAGCGCAGCGAGGCAGTGCCAGCCAGCGTTTTACAAACGCTCAAGGCCGCGCTTAACCGGGCGGACTTTATGCCGCCGTTTGAATTTTTTTCAGCTGCTCTTGAACATGGCGGACGGCGCGCGCTGCTGGCGCGGCTTGGCGTTGAAGCCAGCGACGCACTTGACGTCTTTTTAGAGCAGTGCCTGGTGTATGAACGCAGCCATGCGCCCTCGCTAGATGGTTTTTTAAGGTGGTTCGCCAGCAGCGATGAGGATGTCAAACGCGATGCAGAGGCGGCCGGCAATAAGGTTCGGATTATGACCGTGCACGGCGCCAAGGGCTTGCAAGCGCCGGTGGTCTATCTGCCTGACTTGATCGGTGTGCCACGCTTTGATGAACGGTTTTTGATGTTGGACCATATTAACCAGCGCGGTAAACGGCGCACCATCCCCATTTTGCGACGCGGCAAACAAAGCGATATCAAAGCCTTAGGCGAGGCCGCGCAGGCCAAGCGCCTGGCCATTGCGCAAGAATACGCAAGGCTGCTCTATGTGGCCATGACGCGGGCGGAAGATCATTTAATTTGCTGCGGATACGGGCCGGCAAAACCTGGCGATGCCTATAGCATGGTTGAACAAGCGCTTAGCGCGCTTGGCCCAGTAACGACACTTGCCGATGGCACGCTGCGCTATCAAATCGCGCAAACAGCGCCCGTTATGCCAGCGCTGGCAACCGCGAAAAAAGCACAACGATTTGAAAAGCCCAGTTGGATTGACCAGCCGCCACCAGCTGAGGAAACGCCGCCCAAACCGCTGCAACCCTCAACATCTACGCTGACTGCACCAAAGCTGTTTGACAGCACCGTTCAAGCAGAGATCAGCCCAGCCACGCGCGGGGTCCTGGTGCATAAACTGCTGGAACATCTGCCCAAAATTGACAGATCTGAGCGCCGCGCTGCTGCGTCTACATTTCTGCGCCGAAGCCTGCCGGATGCCTCTGACGAGGCACTTGAAATACTGCATCAGCAGGCCGTAGACACCTTGGAGCTACCGCAGCTCGCGCCGCTTTTTGAACCGGACAGCCGCGCGGAAGTCCCCCTCGTGGCAAAACTGGGCGACTATGTTGTTTCTGGCGTGATCGACCGCCTGAGCATGACGCCCAAAGACGTGATGTTTATTGATTATAAGACGGCTGCTTTGCCGCCTCAGGCGATTGACGATATTGCGCCAGCGTATGTGCGCCAGATGGCGCTTTACCATGCGAGCTTAAAGCAAATGTTTCCAGGACGCGGCATTCAAGGGGCGCTCGTATGGACGGCGGCAGGGCGCGTTGACTGGCTGACCACAGCATTACTTGCAGCCCATTTGCCACCGGGCGTGAACAGTGCGTTTTTGTAAAGGCTTTGTCTTGACGCTGCGTCGCCAGATGCATAGCTATTTTAAACGAGTGCGTAACCCAGGACGGGCGCATGGCGCCGCCTGATGAAAGAGAGGCCGAATATGGCAACCAATACGATTTCTGATGATAGCTTTGAAAGCGACGTCTTAAAATCTGATACACCCGTTGTAGTGGATTTTTGGGCGGAGTGGTGCGGCCCATGCCGGCAGATCGCACCAGCGCTTGAAGAAATTGCCAGCGAAATGGGTGATCAGGTCAAGATTGCTAAAATCAACATCGACCATAATCCCGAAGCGCCAACACGCTATGGCGTGCGCGGTATTCCAACGATGATTTTGTTTAAAAACGGCGAAGTGCAGGCGACAAAAGTGGGCGCGCAGCCGAAAAGCAAAATCGTCGAATGGATCGAGGATAACATCGCCTAAGCAAAAAGCTGGGCGAGCGTAATTTAATCTGGTGGGGTGCCGTTTGCTTTCAGCGCGGTTCCTGCCAGATAAAGCGATCCTAATATAAAGATGTGAAGCCCCTGGTCTCCACCGTTATGGCGCGCAATGCGCGCCAACGTTTCGCCTAAATCCAGCCCTGCGACATGACCAGCGGCCCCAAGTTCTTGACCGAATGCGGCTATAGAGGACGGTGGATGATGGTTATGGCCCTTGACGGGCATGCCCCACAGACCCGTTAATAAGCCAGTAAATGGCGCCAGGTAACTGGCCAGGTCTTTGTTGTCCAGCATGCCTAAAATCACATGTACGGGGGCATCAGACGGCACGTATTCCTTAATGAATTTTGCAATTTGTGCGCCTGCTGCTGGGTTGTGCCCACCGTCCAGCCACAACGCTGTTTCTGGACCCAGGGCCTCACGCAGGGCGCCCGCTCCAATGCGCTGCAGCCGCGCTGGCCAAGCGGCCCAGCGCACACCAGCGGTAATCGCCGCTTCAGATATTTCCCACTGCGTCTGATGCCGCAGTGCCGCCACCGCGAGCCCGGCGTTCTCGCATTGAAACTCGCCCGGCATTGTCGGAATGGGCAAGATGAGCGCGCCGCGCGCGTCTTTATAGGTGAACGTCTTGTCACCCAAGTCGATATTATAATGCTTGCCGCAGATAATGGGGTGGGCGCCCGTGGCGCGGGCGTGCTTTTCAATGGTATCGAGTACATCATCATCCGGCTGATTCACAACAAGTGGAACACTGCGGCGCGCAATACCTGCCTTTTCGCCAGCAATCGTGCGCAGATTTGAGCCTAAAAACTCCATATGATCGAAGCTGACGGGGGTGATCACGCCAACGTCAGAGCGCGGGATAATGTTGGTTGCATCAAAACGCCCACCGAGCCCCACTTCAAGCAACAACACATCAGCAGTTGTGTTCGCAAACGCGACAAATGCAGCAGCGGTTGTGGCTTCAAAGAACGTAATTGGGTCATCCCCGGCAGCGCGCTCCACTTGGGATAACACATCGAGCAGGTCTGCGTCCTCAATGAGCTGGCCGGCAAGCCGGATGCGTTCATGAAAGCGCACCAGATGGGGTGAGGTATAGACATGCACGGATTTACCCGCAGCTTCCAAAATCGCACGCAAAAACGCGACCGTTGAGCCCTTACCATTGGTGCCGGCCACGTGAATGATCGGCGGGCAATTGTTTTGCGGGTTTCCAAGCCGCTTTAGCACAAGCCGCAGCCGCTCTAGCGATAAGTCAATTTTGCGCGGATGTTTCTGTGTGAGCGCCTCAAGCGCTTCATCGATGCTGTCAAAGCGCGGTTGGGGCCGGCGGCTCACTCCTCAACCGGAGCGGCAAGAGCCTTGCGGATACCTGACGCCGCGCCCGCGTCGGTATGGGTTAAAATGCCAAGCATAGTTGCCAGCGTTTGCGGCAAGTCCCGGCGATGCACCACAGCATCAATCATACCGTGTTCAAGCAGGTATTCTGAGCGTTGAAAGCCTTCGGGCAACTGCTCGCGGATGGTATTCTCAATCACCCGTTGGCCGGCAAAGCCAATCAGCGCGTTTGGTTCTGCCAGTTGGATATCGCCTAGCATTGCAAAAGAGGCGGTAACCCCGCCGGTGGTCGGATCCGTCAGAACAACCACATAGGGCAGGTTTGCCCGGCGCAAGCGGTTGAGCATGGCTGTGGTGCGCGGCATTTGCATGAGGCTTAAAATGCTCTCTTGCATGCGCGCGCCGCCGGAAGCTGAAAACACCACAAAAGGCGTTTTGTGTTCGAGCGCGGTTTCAACGCCGCGGTTGAACGCATTCCCAACATTTTGGCCCATTGAGCCCGCCATGAATTGGAAGTTTTGTACGCCAACGGTGGTCATCAGCCCGCCAATTGTGCCTTTGGCGACTTCAAATGCGTCTTCTTTTTTGGTCTTTGAGCGCGCTTCTTTTAAGCGGTCGGGATAGCGCTTACTGTCCTTAAAGCCGAGCGGGTCATCTTTGGCCATGTCGAGCGCGATGAGCTCATAGGCTTTGTTGTCGAACAGCGCATCAAAACGCTCCTCCGGCCCAATGCGATGATGGTGGCCGCAATTGGGGCAGACATGCAGGTTTTTGTGAAACTCTTCGGTGAAGATCAATTCACCGCAATTTTTGCATTTCGACCAAAGGTTTTCCGGCACATCGCGCTTCTTCCAAAACCGTAGTTTTGGCAGCGTGCGATCAATCCAGCTCATTCGATTTTATCCTTTAATGGCCGCTGCAAGCGATGCCACAAACCTATGTGCCGTTGCTGCTGCGTCCACTTTTTTCGCATCCGCGATCACGTCAACGATGGCAGAGCCGACCACAACGGCATCGGCAACCTGCGCCATCTCGGCCGCTTGCTGCGGTGATTTTATACCAAAGCCCACTGCAATAGGAAGGTTTGTTTGGGTTCTTATTTGTTTAAGTGCATTTGAAATGGTTTCGACCTGTGCGCTGCGCCCGCCTGTGATGCCGGCTACAGAAACATAGTATAAAAACCCGCTGGAATGCTGCAAAACAGCAGGCAGCCGTTTCGCATCCGTTGTCGGGGTGGCGAGCCGGATGAAGTGAAGGCCGGCGTGGCGCGCGGGGATGCACAGCTCATCATCTTCTTCTGGCGGCAGGTCGACGACAATAAGACCATCAACGCCTGCTGCAAGCGCGTCCGCCATGAACGCATCGACACCATAGTGATAGATCGGGTTATAATAGCCCATCATGACGACCGGCGTTTGTGTGTCGCGTTCACGAAACCGGCGCACCATATCAACGGTTTTTTTAAGCGTGTTACCTGCAGCGAGTGCGCGCAGGCCTGCAGCTTGGATCGACGGTCCATCGGCCATGGGGTCAGAAAAGCTCATACCCAGCTCGATGATATCGGCGCCCGCTGCAGGCAGGCCTTGCAAGATGTCAAAGGAGGCATCTAAATCAGGATCGCCAGCCATCACATAGGTGACGAGCCCCGCGCGGCCTTGTTCTTTCAGCAACGCAAAGCGCGCTGCCAGACGATCTGTCATGGTGCCTAGCTCTCGCTGATCGAAACGCCTAAGGCGTCGGCAATGGTGAAGATGTCTTTATCGCCGCGGCCACAAAGGTTCATGACCATGATATGCTCACGCGGCAACGTCGGCGCAATTTTAAGGACATGGGCGATGGCGTGCGCCGGTTCAAGCGCTGGCAAAATACCTTCCAGCCGGGCCAGCGTTTGAAAAGCATCAACCGCCTCTTTATCCGTGACCGACACATAATTGACGCGGCCAATGGAATGCAGCCAAGCATGCTCCGGGCCAATGCCAGGGTAATCGAGGCCTGCAGATATGGAGTGGGCTTCGGCGATTTGGCCATCGCTATCTTGCAACAGATATGTTCGGTTGCCATGCAGCACGCCGGGGGTGCCACCAGCGATGGAGGCTGCGTGTTTATCGGTATCAACGCCAAAGCCCGCTGCCTCAACAGCGGTGATGTCAATGGCTGCATCATCAAGAAAAGGGTGAAACAAACCAATCGCGTTTGAGCCGCCACCGATACATGCCACCAAGCTGTCCGGCAAACGGCCTTCTCGCTCAAGCATCTGTGCGCGCGCCTCTCGGCCAATTACCGATTGAAAATCGCGCACCAATTCAGGGTAGGGATGCGGGCCGGCCGCCGTGCCAATGATATAGAATGTATCCTGGACATTGGTGACCCAGTCGCGTAGCGCCTCGTTCATGGCGTCTTTCAGCGTGGCTGACCCGCTATCGACAGCGCGGATATCGGCGCCAAGCAGCTTCATGCGAAAGACATTTGGCGCTTGGCGTTCCATGTCGCGCTGGCCCATATAGACGATGCATGGCAGGCCAAAGCGGGCTGCAACTGTGGCGGTGGCAACACCGTGCTGACCGGCCCCTGTTTCAGCGATAATCCGGGTCTTGCCCATACGTTTGGCCAGCAAGATCTGGCCGATACAGTTGTTAATTTTATGCGCGCCAGTATGATTAAGCTCATCACGTTTGAAGTAGATTTTCGCCCCTTTACCAGGCGCCTGCGCGCAGTGCTGCGTCAGCCGCTCGGCGAAATAAAGCGGGCTCGGCCGGCCGACATAGTGCTTCAGCAGATCATCAAACTCGGCTTGGAAGCTAGCGTCCTGTTTTGCTGCACGATAGGCCGCCTCCAGCTCTAGGATGTTCGGCATCAGCG
The DNA here is from genome assembly GCA_039026755.1 of Pseudomonadota bacterium. GTDB lineage: Bacteria > Pseudomonadota > Alphaproteobacteria > Sphingomonadales > CAKZYD01 > CAKZYD01. Next base: position 23,851 of record JBCCLR010000019.1, read on the forward strand.
TTTCCGCCACATAGCGTCCACCAAAAATGCCGAAGTGGCCACGCTCATCAGGGCCGGTTTGCAGCGAATTTGCGCCTTGAAAAGCCATGTCTGTCTACTCTCCGTCCGCGTCTTTTGCTGCCTTAACAAAGGCCGCTATTTTAGCGCTGTCTTTAGCGCCTGGTGTTGCCTCAATGCCAGAAGAGACATCGACCGCCGGCGCATTGGTTAATGCGATGGCTTGTGCAACATTTTGTACATCAAGGCCACCCGATAAGAACCAAAAATGGTTTTGTAGCCAGTCTTGTTGCACGATTGACCAGTCAAACTGTAATCCATTGCCACCAGGTAAAAACCCATCATCGCTGGGTGGCTTTGCATCAAACAAGAGCGCATGCACATGTGGCAGATAGTCTTGCGCTGCGCTCACATCCGCCGCCGAACGGACCGATATGGCTTTGATGATGGGCCGCTGGGTGCGCAATGAGATATCAGCGCAGCGCCGCACAGACTCGCTGCCATGCAGCTGAATAAAATCGCACGGGCTTGACTTGTGAAGCGCGTCAACCAGCGCGTCATCCGGGTCGACGACCACCTGAACGCTATAAGCGCTCCTTCCGATTGCCTGCGTCAGCTGCGCTGTTTGCTCAAGCGTTACGTGACGCGGAGATGCAAGATAATGAATGAACCCGAGATAATCGGCCCCCGCTGACAGTGCTGCAGCAACACTTTCATCTGTATTCAGACCGCAGGTTTTAACGCGCGTCACACTTCATTCTCCGGTCGGCACCTGACCCGTGTCGTTAACAGGCAAGACGCCCGATTTTGTTTTAAGCCCGATCTTGTTTTAAGAAGGTAGGACGGTTGGGTCGGATGGCCCGGCGAGCGCCCCAGGCAACCCGGTTTGTCCGCGCTGCGCATCAACAAAGGCCTTGTCTTCTGGCCGTACCTGCGCCGCAAGGGCGTCGCGTTCGGCCATCAATGCATCGCGTTCACGCTCTAAAACGGCAATGCGTTTTACGCCCTTTTTGATTTTGCGGTTCAGCAAAAACCGTTTGAGGAGCGCTGCCGGTGCAATGGCCAGGACGCCGACAAGCACCCCAAAGAGACCAACAAAGAACAATGGCATTTCAATCGCTTGGTCGACAGGCGCCAGGGACACGATGACAAACTGCCGGTTGGCCACAGCTAGCCAAATACACACCGCGCCTAACACCAAATAGAAGGATAAAGAAATTAAACGGCGCATAATGCTGGCTCAAAATGGATTATGGACCATAGGCGCACTGTACAGCGCATCGTGAGGGGGCATATGCGATGGACTAGTCAGCATTGAGCCGGTCGCGCAGCTCTTTACCAGTTTTAAAATAGGGCACCATTTTCGCATCCACATCGACCGCAGCACCGGTGCGTGGGTTGCGACCCACACGTGCTGGCCGGCTTTTAACGGAAAATGTACCAAAACCGCGCAATTCGACGCGGTCACCGCGTGAGAGCGCGTATATGATCTCATCAAACACCGTATTTACAATGCGTTCTATGTCGCGTTGCAGCAGATTGGGATGTGTCTCAACCAACTTCGCTAAAAGCTCTGATTTTATCATTTTCCATCTCCTGCCGACACGTCGCTAATTAGACTATACTGCGGCAATCTGCCTCAGAAAAGCGGAAAATATCTCTAAAGTCGCCGCGAAGCCTTTTTTATTGCTCATTTTTTTTCGAAGAGCAAATTTCGTGCAACGCAAATGGGGCAGGTCAACTTGTCGTGCCAAAGCATGGCGGAGCCTCTTTTCGTGGCTCCGCCATTTGTACGCATCGTGCGCCGCTTCTTTGCGGTGCCTTATTCGTCGGTGTTTTTGCCTTGTGCTTTAATCGCCGCACCAAGGATATCACCCAGGCTAGCACCTGAATCTTGGCTGCCATATTGCTCAACTGCCGCCTTCTCTTCAGATATCTCAAGCGCCTTGATCGATACGCCCAATTTGGCATTTGAACGGTCGATCGAGGTGATCATAGCATCCACCTTATCGCCCTTCGCAAAACGCTCTGGACGTTGTTCGTTGCGATCACGGCTTAAGTCGGAGCGACGGATAAAGGCTTTCGGACCGCCTTCTCCAACTTCAACCTCAACCCCACCATCGTTAATGTCAACGACAATGCAGGTCACCGTATCGCCGCGGCGTTTGCCATCCACGGCTTCCATCGGGTCGTCATCAAGCTGCTTAATGCCGAGCGAAATGCGCTCTTTTTCAACATCCACGTCAAGCACACGCGCTTGCACGACTTGGCCTTTGACATAGCCTTCCATGGCTTCTTCGCCGGATTTTTCCCATGAAATATCTGACATGTGCACCATGCCGTCCACGTCACCGTCAAGACCGATGAAGAGGCCAAATTCAGTGATATTTTTAACCTCGCCTTCAACTTGCGTTCCAGAGGTAAACTTCTCTGCGAAGGTCTCCCACGGGTTATCTTGCGCTTGTTTCAGACCCAGCGAAATCCGGCGTTTTTCTGGATCGACTTCAAGCACCAGCACATCAACTTCTTGGCTGGTCGACACAATTTTGCCCGGGTGTACGTTTTTCTTGGTCCAGGACATTTCTGACACGTGGACCAGGCCCTCAACACCGGCTTCCAACTCGACAAAGGCGCCATAGTCGGTGATGTTTGTAATGCGGCCAGTGAACTTCGCGCCAAGCGGATATTTAGCTTCTACACCTTCCCAAGGATCACTTTGCAGCTGTTTCATGCCAAGTGAGATGCGCTGCGTATCGCGATTGATGCGGACGATTTGAACCTTGATCGTCTCGCCAATGTTGACAATTTCTGATGGGTGGCCAACGCGGCGCCAACTCATATCGGTGACGTGCAGCAGGCCGTCGATGCCGCCAAGATCTACGAATGCGCCGTAATCAGTGATGTTTTTCACCACACCGTCGACTTCTTGGCCTTCCACCAGGCTTTCCATCAGGCCGGTACGCTGTTCAGCCCGACTTTCTTCTAAGATCGCGCGGCGCGAGACCACGATATTGCCGCGCTTGCGGTCCAGCTTAAGGATCTGGAATGGCTGCGGCACACCCATCAGCGGCGTGACGTCCCGCACTGGGCGAATATCCACCTGACTGCCCGGCAAGAACGCAACCGCGCCCGCGAGATCCACAGTAAAACCGC
>JBCCLR010000020.1:0-26992 GCA_039026755.1 Pseudomonadota bacterium
CGGGAATGCACCGCCAGAAAAAAATGTGTTGCTACCATCCTGGCGTAACTCGGAATCTCGGTCATAGTAGGTTGTGGACGACAGGATCTCAAAATCTTCGAGCTCCAGGGTGGCAACCAAATTGCCCATAATAAATTCGTCGCTGACCAATTCGTCAAAATTGAGCGGAAGCGTACGCGTATAGCGCTCTGCCTCATCATCAACCGATGGAATGGCGCTTTGCTCGACGCGTTGGTAGGCAACAGTGCCTTGCAGTGTAAAGGTCTCAGTCGGTTTGAACGTAACGATCGCACGTGCGCCAGCATAGTCCGCATCGTTCACATTCTCTTCAACCGGCCCATCTTCAAAAGACACACCAGTTGGATTAAGCGTGGTATCTTGAACACGGTCAATAAAGCCTTCGTCATAGCGATAACTGCCGACCAGTCGAACGCCCAATTTATCGTTGACGATAGGCACATTGACCATGCCATTCAGCGTGTAATTGGCGCCGCCATCTTTGGTAAAAGACAACTGCGCTCCGCCAGCACCTGAAAAGTCTTCTAGATCTGGCTTGTTCGAAATAAAGCGAACCGTGCCGCCCATTGAGCTACCGCCGAAAAGTGTGCCCTGGGGCCCCCTAAGGACCTCGACACGCTCGACATCGAAGAACAAGGGTTCGATGAAACTGCGGACGATCCCAGCCGGCTCAACAAACGCCTCGTCATAGTAAAATCCCGTCGTGGACCCCGCTAGACCGACCCCAGTCGACGAAATTCCGCGAATAACCAACGACCTTGCACCCGGACCACCCTCTTGCAGAGACAGACCTGGCACAGATATGGCCAGGTCAGCAAATCCAGCGATCCCTTGCTGCCGCAGTTCATCTTCACTAAAGGCCGCAACACTGAATGGAATATCGTTGATCGTCTGCGGTCGCTTGGTCGCCGTGATGAAAATTTCTTCAGTAACGGACGCGTCGAGTGACGCATCCGTTTGCGCAAGACTGGCCTGCGCGGTCAATGCGGCCAGTGATACGCCAGCGCGCAATACATAAGTCCTTGAACAGGCTTTTCGTAACAGTTGCATTTCCATTCCCCTTAGTTTCCCGTTCTATCCGACGAGCAAAAAATCACGGCACAACAGATGCCAGGGGATTTGAATTTGAACTTGTACCTGCCTGCCGCACCAGGATTTTCCGTCACAAACATGACTTATTGGGGAAGTATTTTTCCATTAAACTATAACTTTAAAACGCTTTATTGAACTAAATGCGCAACAGTTTGACGCCCAGATGAAACACAGTGGGTGCGCCTTTTACGCCGCCGTTATGGCGAAATCGCCCATCATTTTAAAAGATGCAAGCAGTGGCAAAGGTCCGTTTACGGAAGCGTTCTGGCAATGCGGAATCCCAAGTGGCTGGTCCGGTCGGGCGGATCGTTCCAGCTTCGACTAGCAGACCGCAGGCGTCGTGGCAGGTTAAACCATGACCCTCCACGAATGACCCTGCCGGCATCATCAGCGCAAGCTAAAAGCGCGCGACCATCGGTTGGCAATCCGACATAGGTGTCTTGATAACAGTCAGACACCCATTCCCAAACATTGCCGTGCATATCATAGAGGCCATAGGCATTCGCAACATAAGACCCAACTGGCGCAGTATGATCTCCTATGCCATCACTGCAGGCTTCGTTGCGCTTGCCATTTGCTCTAGAGCGGCGGTCGGCGTGGTTTGCAATACGGCACAGCTCAGCGACACCATCGTTGTTTGAAAAACGGCCCAAGCTGCCAGCGCGCGCGGCATACTCCCATTCCGCTTCAGATAGCAATCGATACACTTTGCCAGTGCGGTGCGACAGCCAGGCAGCATAGGCCTGAGCATCCCAAAAAGTAACGCATGTCACAGGGTGTCTAGGGGTTTGGCCAAACCCGGGGTGTTGCCAGGTTCGCGATCTTTCTTTTTGCCAGTCGCGGGATGTCCAGACATAACAGCCAGCGTCGTCGCGCCGGCCAGTCTCTTCGACAAAGTTCTCGTATTCGCCGACGGTGATTTCGAATTGACCAACGGCCAGAGCATAAGCAAGCGTTACTTTGCGCGTCGGACTTTCTATCTTGAACCGGCCAGCCTCCGTTGCTTCTGAGCCCATCGTAAAATGGCCAGGCGGAACAACAACCATGACGGGCCCTTCACCGCCCCCCGATAGCGGATCGCGAAATGTCGACCCAGTTACGTACGGCGCTTTGCTAGCCTTAAGCGTCGCCACCGGGTCTTCCGTGGCCCAAGCGAATTCGCCGAGATAAACCCCGCACATATGTGCACACATCATAATGCCTATGACCAATTTGGTTTTTTTGAACATACCATTCCCCCCAAAGCCGCGTCCGCGCGCTGACCAATATTCTTGCGCGAACACAATTCAACGCGCATCTTATTGGCACATCGCCGACAAGACGTGAGACGCATGTTGCAGAAGTAGAACATGACCGCTTGTTAACAGCTGCTGTCTGTGCGGTATGAAGGCCTTTCGCTGCCGCCAGGCCTTTAAATCGGTGGACTGTGAAGAATTACCTGCCTTTGGAGATTTGGCTTGCCAAAACGATCCAACCGGGCATCTCCATTTATGAGTTTACGGCCTAATACGCCAAAACCAGCACTAACCATCCTTCAGCGCAAGTTCCTTTAACCATCCGCATGCTGCTGCGCTTAAACAAACGGTACACGAAACTGAGCGAGACGGCGCATAAGGTGTGCCTGTCGGCGAACGCCTAGCTTTGCCATTAGCGAATAGAGTTGGCTTCTCACTGTTGTTATTGAGACGCCGCGTTCACGGCGTATTTCTTCCAGAGTTAAACCTTGATCGAGACAAATCGCGATATCCGCTTCAGCATTGGAAAGGTCAAAAACCTCGCTGAGCATGTCGATATTGAGCTTTACATGTGTGTTTGGGTCGCGAATGAAAACGATCACTGCACCATGATCATGCAATGTACGAACCTCTGACGTTGCGGGGAGCGGCCGTATGGAAATCAAATATGGCAACTTTCCGCTGGGTCGCTGAACTATAAAATCTCGAACGCTGCCGATTGCCGCCGCTGCGTTAAAAGTGCTGATATCAGCAAGACATTTCAGATACTTTTGTGCAGCGGCTTTGTCTTCAAGATGAAGCTGTTTGTGTTCAGTACGCAGTCCGTCTGCATCATCAAAAATCTGTTCTGCGCACGCGTTGTGATGCAATATCAGGCCAGTCTTCGAGAGGATCAGGCAGCCTTCTGACAGCTGGTCAATCGTATTTTGCAGTTGCCATATTTGGCGATCCGCAGCACCCAGTCGATACCTCAACTCACCTGCCTGTCGCAGATGCGGCGCAAGGACATGCATGCGCTCTATATCGTCATTGTCCACATGGCCTTGTTGCCGGCTACGCTGTACAGCGATGACAGAGTGATGGCTCTCTGTTTCAAGAATATTCGCTGATATAAAGTATCGCAGACCGAGCGGCGCCATCAAATCGCTGTAGAATTCATCGCGCTCCATGTCGCGTTCAGAGAGGATATTGTAGTCGAAGCTCACATAGCCTGCCGGTTTACCAAAGCCATCGTGAAATCGCGGCGAAATCTGACCGTAATAGTCCATATATTCCGCGCGGGGAGGATCAGGCACATCGGATGTGAGCTGCAGCTCAATTGGCGCCTTTCGTTTTTTGTCAAAGACTTCATAGCTTACGCCGACCGCGCCAAATAGGGTTGACATCGCGCCAAGGGCAGAAGACCAGTCGCGTCCCGCAAGGGCATCAGCATAAAGCTGCTCGATAATTTCAAATAAGGTCTTCTGCGCTGTCATAGTCACCCCCACTATGACGATTAAGATCGATTGTAGCACTCTCTTGGAAGTGCTTTCGTCAGATAATCACTTAATGCGCCATATTTGGCAAGGCAGGCTAAGCACCAGGAATGCCGCTCTCTTGTCATGCCTGCCGTTGATATCGCAGAAAATCTGGCAATATGCCTAAAACCGAGCGGCAAGCCGCGCAGAGATGGAGTGCTGCACCGTTTCGCTGTTCAGGAGGAAACCATTGTAGTCTGCCGATAAGCTGAAACGGCCTTTTGAATAGAACGTCACGCCTGCATCAAGCGACAGTGACGTATCGTCAATCGCTTCCGTTGGAATCATGAAGGGATTATCAGGCGCGCCGATAAACCGGGCGTCAACCGTTGGCGCATCATTCACAAAAGCATGGTGAAGGGCAGCGGTCAGGCGCGGTTCAATGCGCCAGTCGCCGGCCTGATAACGCATAAGAACCCGGCCACCAAGTTGCGCAGCAGCATATTGGGCATCTTGATCCGCCAACATTAGACCTGTTTGACCTGCGCCGCTTTCATTGAAGCCATTAACATCGATATCAGTATAGCTTATCGCTGCGACCGGACCGAAGCGCAGCTTGCCGCGCTCAAATGGGGCGGATATGCGCGCCGTAACACTGAGGAAATCTGCGTCCGTCTCTGCTGATGCAGTAAACGCTTGGTCTGGAAAAGTGACGCGGCGCTCGGTTTCTTGATCCATGCTGCCATAGGAGAGGACGGCATCGAAAACAGCAGGGCCAGCTTTGACAAAGCCGTAACCGGAAATGGTACTGCTATCTGCATCAACGCTGCCGCGACTTAGGTCTGCATCACCATCAAAACTTGAGAATGTACCTGCAACGCCGACCATCCATGCTCCATCGGCGCTGGCATATTCAAGGCCGACCGTGCCAGTGCGCCCGTCATAATCAAAACCGGTTTGGTTCTGCGTGGCGCCAAAGTCGCCGCGTTCATAAGATGCGCTGACAAAGACACGGATGCCGTTGCGGTCCATCAATGTTGCCTCGCCCGCCGTGGCGCTACCAAGCCAGGCACTGGCGTAATTACTCACCTGGTCAGCGCCGCTGATGTCCAGCGCTGGCGCGCCACCAGGCACAGGGGCTGGAGCGCCACTGGCAGCCAATGCCGCAGTGCTTTGCTGCAGCGTGGCATCGATCACCGTCTCCTGCCAGATCAAGCTGTCTAAGCGGTTGGTGATTTGCATGTGACTGGTGCGTGCTGCCGTCCGGGCAAGATCGACAAAGCTGGTCGCAAAAGAATGGTTGACCTGGTCCAGCGCGCCGCGCTTGGCTTCGTCACTAGCGAGGCCGTCGACCCCAAGAGCTAAGGCGGTAATCTGCTCTGAAGTGCCGCTGCGCGAGACGGTATCAAGTACGCCAGCAAGAGCGTTTTGACTCATAGTCAAGTCCGGCACTTCCAGCAAACTAGAGCCAAAAATCGCGCTCAATTGCAGCACTGTCGCATCATCAAGCGAAACCAGACCAAACTCAAAACTGAGGCCCGTTGGCAAGTCTGTGAATGTCAGGATATCTTCCAAATCCTGGCTGGACAAATCGAAGCTATCGGCGACCACAATATCAAAGGTATCGCCGGTTTCGGGTACGAAGATAGTGTCGTCATCATCGTTTAGGTCAGGATCGATGAGCGAGATCGTAATTTGTGCACCCTGCGCCAACGTCGCATCGCCATTGATGATGAGCTGATCATAAGTAGTTGCCACCTGTGTGCCGCCCAATTCAATGTTTAAAACACCTGTCTCGCCAAGGGTATAATCGCCATTTATCGTCATCGTTCCCGGTGACATGCCGACGTCTTGCATCCCGTTAACGAGCACAGCATTCGCATTCAAGGTAACGCCATTGCCGCCGAACAGTGCGCCAAAAAACACGCGATATTCACCGGTGACATTAATGACCGAGTTTGAACCATTGAGCGCGCCGTTGATGGACGCATCCCCCATGATATTCATGGTGGTATTTATTAACGTTAAGCTCGACTCGGTGCTTGTCCCGAAAGACCCGTTGACAGTTGGCAGGTTTAAAAATCTCGCCCCTTCGCTTAACAGCAAGCTGGTTGAGCCTACCAGGTCGTCAATTGGCGCGAGCGGCGTTGTGCCATCGAGCTGCGTGATCACGGCGTTTTCTCTTAAGATCCACCGGCTGGTTTCCAGGTTGCTTGCATCACGAAAAGGCCGCGAGTCAGGATTAAGCTTTAACGTTGCGCCCTGCTCGACTTCAACCACGCTATTACTGTTGGTTTCGTCAAACGCCAGACGCTTTTCGATCGCAACAGACTGAGCCGCAGCAATGCGCAATGTGCCACTGTCGGAAAGGGTTATTGGAGCACCGAGCGCCACACTATCGCCGCTGTTTACATTGATGTCACCGCGCACCTCGTAAATCCCACGAATATCGAAGTCGACATTGCCTTGCGTTAACAGGGTGCCTTCTTGAACCACCATGCCATTGGCCGCGACGCGAAATACGTTGGAATTAAAGAGAAGCTGTGTTTGACCGATTATTGGCCCGACACCATTTGCAATGCCAAGGTGCCCGGGGCCAGCTTCTCCGCCCACGACGAATCGCCCGCCTTGTTCAAACGCAGCGTCTGTATTGCCAAGAAGGAGCTGGCCACCAGTCCATTGCGCCGACGCTGATATAACCAGTTCACCATCGTCGCCAGGCCCTGGGATGAAACCGTTTGATCCAGCAACACCGCCAGTGACGCTAATGTCATCGGCAATCGAAAAAAGACCATCACCAAGTGCGCCGACAACCTGTGTTCGCCCATCAACAAAACGATAGATTTGATCGGCAATATTGCTTTGCAAAGTCAATTGAGCGCCGCTCGACAGAGAAATGGTGGCTATAGTGCTGTCGTCGCCAGTATCCCCACTGAACAGCCCACTTCGAGCCAAAACAAGAGCGCCATCGGCCACGTCTACGTTCGCTAAACTTTGAAAGTCAACGCCAATTGTTGACGTCTGAGTGCCTGTTTTGCTGAGCGTTCCGCCCTTGGTATTGATAATTCTTGCCGAGATCATCGACGGCATGCCGGCAATCGATATTCCGGCACCGTCGATCAGCCTATAGGCCGCTTCATTTTCAATGCGCGCTTGATTGCCGAGCAGCAGGTCCGCTGTCTGCCAGATCTCTCCCCGGTTTGTTAAATCACCATCAAGTTGGCGCATCACACCTGCACTGCCGCCGATAACGAGCCTGCCGCTACCTTCATTGACGAAATCATTTGTCGCAACTAACCCACCAGAAAAGGTAATATCCCCAAGGTTGCGAAAGCGCCCTGGACCAGAAATTAACCCGCCTTCTGTTATGTTAACCCCAGCGCTAAGTGCATTGTCCATTACCTCGCCGAAGGATATGGAATTAGTGAGGGTTTGATCTGAAAAGATGAACAGGGTTTGCGCTGCGTTGGTGGCTGGATCACCAATATTTAGCGTGCCTGACCCGCTAAATTGCGCGCTACCCATGACATCAATGAAGTTTCGATCAAACGTCGCAGTCGCATTTTCACTTAAGGTGACCGTGCTGCCTTCGTTGAACACCAGGGTGGTAAATTGCGTAAGGAGCGCGCTGCCAGTGCCCACGTCGATGCTGCCATTATTCGCCACAACTCTGTTTGAGGTCACACCGTCATCCAGTGGCCCATTAATGACGGATTGGCCTTGACCGCTGACGACGATCGCGCCGCTATTGGTAAACATGTTGGCACTCTCGGCAATCGATAGCAGCCCGCCATTTTCTAAGATGATCATGCCGTCATTGGTAAATTCTGCTTCGATTGTGCCCTCGGGCACGCGCATTTGGCCCTGGTTGAGAAAACTGCCCGCACCGGCGAGAGTAACGCCGCCGTCAAGGACCACTGCGCCGGTCTCTCCTAAGAGATTGAACCGCGTCTGCGCCCCCATGACGTTGGTCACCATGCCGCCGTCAAGCTGCAAAACGCCTTCACCGAGTACGTCAAAACCCGCCCCGCTTAACGCGCTGAATGTGGGGTCGGTATTGCTGAAATCGGCTGTGGCGCCCGCACTGATCTCAAGCTGCCCGCCCCACGTGGATGGGCTGGTAAACGCAAGCCTGCCCTCCTGCACTTGAACAATGCCGCCCGGGCTAGCGCCTGAAGCGCCATCATTCGCGAAGGTGGCCGAAACGGTCGTCGTGCCGGCCCCCGTCTTGCTAAGCACCCCGCCATTCTCGAACATCAATCCAGCGGCAAAGCTGATGCCGTCGCCTACCAGGGTCATTTGGCCTTCATTGCGCAGCGTGCCGCCACCGGAAAAAGTCGTGCCATTCGTTATCTCAACCACCGCTGGGCTTGTCGCAAGCGGCGTGGAGGTGAAATCAAACAGGTTTTGTGTGCCGGCAAAGACGTTTATCGTCGCGCCGGACAAGCGCAGAATGCCCGCGCCGGCAGCCGAAAAATTCCCACTTGCTGAGCCGAAATTTGCAGTGCTGCCGGAGATTTCGGCCACGGCGCCTTCAAGCACCCGCAAATTACCCGCCCAGGTCGAAGTATCGGTGAACTGCAGCGTGCCAGCTTCGACGCGCACCTCGCCCATGGCGTTGTTTTCAAAACCAGCATTGATGGTCGCCGTTGAACCGCCGGTTTTAAGCAAAGTACCAGCGTTTTGGATGGTTGTACCGGTGGTATCGTCAATGATGCTGCCATTTTGAATTTCATAAGTGCCGCCGCTACGGATATCGAGGAGTGCATCCGCGCCCACAAGGTTTAGCGTTCCGTCGGTTTGCACGGTAGTCCCGCTCACCGCCAGCGTCGTTTCCAAATCAACGGACGTGTTGTCCGGCGTAATGGTCAGCGTTGAACCTGTGCTAACCCAGACCTGCCCTGCCCCGCTTATCGTTCCATCCGTCCAACTGTTTTGCGCGCCAGTTAGAACAGTGTCTCCACCGGAGATCAGCGTGTTAGACAGCATCAAGTTTTCAATCGATGAGGCATTGCGCAGGGTCAAACTTTGCTGAACCGACAGCGAACCCGTGGCATTGAGTGTATCCAGATCAACCGCGCGGGCGGAGATCACCACATCAGCGTTGTTAATGGCAGCACTTTCGGTCCCATTGGCATCCCCAGGGGCCAGATTTGCGGGGTCGCCATCCGGGTCATTCCAATTGCTTACCGCGCAGCCCGCGTGCCAATCTGCATTTCCGCAGGCGCCTGACCAGGTGAAGTCCGTGACCACCACCACTACACCTTGCAGCCTGGCTTGAACGACGGCCACACTGTTGTCGGCAAACTGGACATTGAAGGCGAAATTGTCATTACGGAAGGAGCTTAAGGTTCCGCCGACAAACTCTTGCGTGCTGAAACTTAGGTCTGCAATTTCAAGGCTTACGCCGGGCGCAACGTCGACTAGCTGGCCCTGTTCAGCGATGAGCAGCACTTCATCGTCAGTGGTAAAGACATAAAGTCCTGTCCGCGTCACACCATTTATATCACGCGCATTGATGGCGATAACCAGATTGCCTTCCGCGTCAAAGCCAAAACCATCATTGCCAGCACCGCCCGTGTCAAATCCAGCGACAACATCCCCATTCAGGAGCGATGTGCCAGCATCGTCAGCGTCACGGCGTTGGATGACCAGCTCTAAGGGCCCACCGCCCGCCGGCCCGCGCCAAAGCCCACTGATTTCAGCCCCAAAGACTGTAGGCGTGCCGTCAGAATTAACCGGTTCAGCCGCCGCGAAGAAATAGACGTCGCCATTGGGCGCTATGGTTGCGGCACTAAAATCGACGAAGTTACTAAAGATAAATTGCTGCGCGCCAAAGCCTTCAACGGCAAAAAACGCATCATCAAGATCGTTGCGGTTGCTTGCCACCAGTTCCAGCGTACCGGTCTCATCAAAGCGCCACAGGCCCTCGCGGGCATCGCCGACCGGCGGGTCAGCGGTCTCATTCCAGAATGCCCGAACGAAACCTTCTCCATTATCATTGAGGCCAGCAATATCAACGCCGATAAATTTACCGTCGGCGAGCCCAGGCGCAGTGGTCTCGGTCAGCAAAATCAGAGTGTCATCTGTATCCGAGCTAGCAGGGTTGAGATACAGTGCAACATCGCCGTCCGATAAGTCCGCTCGATAGAGGATGTCGCCGCGCTCATTAACAGGATCTAGGCCACTGAAAGCGGACACGCCGCTGATGCTATCAATGGTCGTGAACGTGCCCGCGCCAGGGGCTGGTCCGTCAATGAGGGGGTCAACGTAGTTTTCTAACGCGCCATCGATCAGGCTCGTGCCTGCGCCGCTGCCAAACGGTGCGTTGCCGACAAAATCTCCAATGAAGTATACCCCACCCCGGGTCACGCGGGACACGCGCCCGTCGTCAACATCGGCGTCATCATCGTCTGTCAACAGCGGCGTTGCGGGGTTGGTGCCTACTCTCGACAAGATGGCAAGGGTACCGTCTAAACCTTCATCCCGGCTGGCGCGGAAAATGGTTTCACCATCGGGCGAGACATTAAATATGTCCTGCACGTTAAACAGTTCGCCGCAGGTCGGGCCAAGGCCAAGACATTCCGCCGGCGTCAGCTCAAATCCTGGCAACGCCTGCCCCTCAACGGCAATCGGCGTTAAACCGCCACCGCCACCGCCACCGGTCCAAATCCCAGAAAAACTGCTGCCGAAGCCACCGCCGGTGTCGGTCTCTGAAAAGAAATACACAGAGCCGGTGTCATCGACATAGGTTGCATTGCCGCTGACGGAGAATGGGAGATCAAAAACGCCGGATACCCCCGGCGCAGCGTCGCCATCCTTAGCAATGACGCTTAAAAAGACCTCAGTGTCCTGTGCGCGGCTAGGGCCAGATACGGCACACATGGCGGCAATGGCTGTGGATCCGAGCAGGGAATAGACCATTTGATCTCGATTCCCCAGCCATCTTTTTAGATCTAAACCGGTACAGTCGGGACTATCCACGGCCAACACCCCCCTTGCAGCTAAAACGGGTCAATGACCCCGAAGCAGGCTAGAAGGCAGCTCGATAAGCCGCATCGTACAAACTTATGAATGAAGCGAATTATTTTTGCCTGCACGCACAAACAAAAAAAGTGTCCCTGCAACGCGAAATCATCTCAGTTTCCGAGAATATTCCAGGCCTGGTGTTCAGCCCGCTCTACTGGAATACAAAGTCCGTCATTCAAATAATTGTTATTGAAGCACTTTTCGATTCCAGCGCATGAGGCCAGCTACGCTCAATGCAGAAAGCATCATCCAGGCTGTTCCGGGGAGCGGTATCGGGTTTAACGGGGCCAGTCACCACATTATCGAAAGCCAGTCGGCGATTAACATCGTCCAGGTCGATCGCAAAGGAGAGCATGTTGATTATATCGCTGTTTGACAGCGTTCGCACAGTCAGATCGCTGAGCGCACCATTGAGATAAAGCGCGATGCCGACTTGGGTTGGGCGATTGAAAAAATCAAGGGTGTAAATACAGCTTGTGGTGCCACCAGAAATGCATGAATTGGGAAAGCTATATGGGCCGCCAAACCGCTAAGAGTTGTTTGTTCAAGGTCGCCATTCGCGGCGATATTGAAAAATCCATTATTGACACCAGGGGTGTTCCCGGGGATGCGGATTGGCAGATCAAACCTCGATAGATCGCACCCTTCAACCGCTGTAGGCACGATTGACGCGTAGTCGATTTGTAGTGTTGTGGCGGCCTCAGCGGGCGGTGTGATGTCGGCTGTTGCGGCAAGCAAAATAAAAAAAACAGCGCAGAGAAAACACAACGGCGACCCTTTTTTACGGAGGAAACTACAAAAAACTCTCTAGATCGACGCCTGCATCGAGCGTCTGCGCCGCAGCAGCGCAAAAGCAGCCAAGCCAGAGACCATCAGCGGCAGGCTGGCGGGAACGGGGACGACAGCGGTTTCGAAGAGATTGACCACCGCGCTGTCAAAAACGTTGACGCGCAACCCGTCTACAGATTGGCCGCTGCGCAAGGTGCCGGAGAGCAGGCCATTCATGAACGCAAGATCTTCACCAAACACGTTAAGAACAGACGTCCCAAACATATCAATCTCACCATTTATCTCGCCGCCGCGCAGATTAAGAACAGCGCGGCCGAACAGATCAACAGGGCCATTGATTGTGCCGCCGCTTAGATTAATGATGGCATCCTGCTCGGCAAATACGGTCGGGCTGGTGCCCAAACCGTTGACGGCACTGTTGAACGTGCCGCCTGAAATATCGACCCGTCCCCGGTTAGACACAAACACTGTCCAGCCATCGCGCTGCGTGCCTGCACCGGCGGTAAACGTGCCGCCGGATACAGAGACCTTCGCATCATTGAACACGGTCAAGCCATCTCCGCCTGATCTGCCAGTGCCGCCGGTAAAGACACCGCCTGAAATTTGCCCCATGGACCGCGTGAGGAATAGGGCGGCATCTCCTCCATCACCACTGCTAGCGTCTGTGTCGCCTGTGCCGCCAATACCACCTGAGATCGTGCCACCAGTGATCGTGACCATGGAGTCAAAATCAGCTCTGAGCCCACTACGAGCGTCGCCACCGCGCAGGCCGGATTGACCGTCCCGACCCGAAATACTGCCGGAATTAACGATCAGTTTTGACGTGCCTAGCGTCGCCACGCCGGTTGCACCGTCCCCAGGGACGAAAGAATTGCCCGGTGTTGTGAAACCATTTAACTCTTGGCCGCCGGTAATTGACCCGCCATTGAGCGTCACTGAAGACGTATCCTCTACGATCACGCCTTCAGGGGCTCTTATAAAGGCAGGAACCTGCGCCCCAATCACCTGGCCGCTGGCATCGATTGTCAGCTGGGTGCCGTTTCGCACCACCACATCGTCATTAAGCAGGTTGGATAGCGTTTCATTGATCCCCGTTTCGAAAACAGTTGTTGCGTGGGCTGAGCTGGTGATCGCCGCGATGGCTAAAGTGGTGAGTACGATACGCATGTTTGGAACTCCAAATGAACTGGTGAAAGACTTACTGAGATGAGGGGCACGTAGCGAAGTTTTTTGCCTGATTTCGCCTGCGCCGCGCGAGCAGCCCCGCTGCGCCAAGCCCCGACGGCATCATCCACGCCGCACCGGGGATGGGAATGGCTGAGACCGGTGCGAAAACTGCGCCAGACACAATGCCTGGCCCACTGATGCGCCTTCTGCAAAAAAGATCGGAACATCTACCTTGAGAGGTCAGCGCTGGAACCAGGTTGATAGTGCCCCCAAGGTCGGTAAGGGCCTCATCAAAATTCAGGTTTAGAAATGAGAAAAAATCTTCGCCCGGCGGGGCTGTTCTTGCCACGAGATTTGTTCCGGTGCTGCCAGGTGATACGAAAGTATAGGTCAGGGGAAAGTCGAAGAATAGACCGGGGCCCTCTATGTTGATGTTCGAATAGGTATTCCTCAAAGCATCATAGTCGAAACTGCCCGTTGCGACCCCGCCATCGTTAAAGGTCACATCTTGAAGCGTCCACGTTATGCTCGCGGCGTTCGCTTGCGATGCGGTGCAAAGTGCCAAGCTTAGGATGATGGTTTTGGCGAGAGTTTTCATCAAAAAGTCCTCATTGGAACAGGGCCCTTGGTAGGCGGCTTTCGTCGCGACGATCAGGGTTTTCTTTGCCGCCAGCGCATGAGCCCAGCCGCGCCCAGGCCAGACAGCATCATCCAGGCCGCGCCAGGCAGCGGCACAGCTGAGACATCGATGCTGGTTACAGCGCCCTCAGCGATGCCTCTTCGAATGACCGGTTGGCCAAAGCCGTTGACGCCGTCAAATTCAAGGAAGGCCAAAGTGAAGAAGATCTCAGACGCATCGGTCAGCCAATTGAGCGGATCTAACGCATCACTTTGGAGACCATCTGGATCAAACTGAAATCTCAGGTCTGCCCCTGAAAAACCTAGCCCACCTGCGGTACATAGCTGGTCCGAAGGGCGACCTGTCTCAAAGCCACTTAGCGCGACAAAGTCGCCGGTCGGTTCGACAGAGATCGCACCGAACCCCACATTGGCGGAGCACACACTATTGCTGACGGAAAACCCCGATATGGCTTCAAAATCGCCGGCGTCTGGCGAACTATCTTGGTCTGGGGCCGTTGGATCTAAAGTGATTGAAAAACTGAATGATAAATCAGCGCCCGGCGCTGCAAAGGGGTTCGCGATCGGTGTTGCGTTACCACCAACGAGGCGCTCGAAGCTGCTTTGGGTAAAAATCCCTGATCCGCTATAGGTTACAGGCGCTGCGAGCGCTGCTGGCGCAATGACCAGAGCACCAACGGTGACTGCGCTTTTGAGACACTTATACATGTTACTCTCCTGTTTTTAGGTCTTGAAGGCTAGATGAATTCGGCTTTTCTAGACCCACGTTCAGATGCGCCTCGCCGCCAGCGCAGCAGCCCCGCCGCGCCAAGGCCGGAGAGCATCATCCACGCCGCGCCGGAAATGGGCACGGGCGACAAAGCCGCGTCCGTCAGGCTGCCGGCCTCAACGCCATCGGAGAAGATCAATCCGCCGTCGAGGGTCGCAACGTCGACGATACCGGTACTGTCTTCGTCGAGGACTGTGAAAAGACCCGGCGTCGGCATATCCCCATCAAAGCCGATAGGCGCGTTCTGATATGCGCCAACCAGCAGTGTCTCTCCGGTCGCTGGAGCCAGAAGTTCCACGTCCGTTCGCCCGGAGTTGGGGGCGAAAAGGATGTTGAGCTGGTCGGGTTCGATGGGGATCAAGCCGACCCCGTCAACATCGAAAGCCGCTGAGAGGAACGAGAACTCTCCGCTGTCTTCCTCTCCATCGAGGTCAATAGCGTTCGAGAACCTGCCGCGGAAGATAAAGGAGAGGCCGGTGAACTCTATTTCGACAGTCTCGTCTGCGTTCTCGAAAAACGTCTCGCCGAAAACGCCGCCGACCTCGAGTGTGAGAACAGCCGCCTTTGCGGCGGGGGACATTGTGGCAAACAACGTGGCGGCGCAAATGGCTGCGATGGCTGAAGTGGTGAGTGCGATGCGCATATTCAGAACTCCAAATTAACTGGTTGACGAATTGCTGAGATCAGCTGGGTTTAGCGAGGCAGGGTTTTTAGTGTTCCGCCTGGGCTGTGAGAGCAGCCCAGCAGCGCCAAGGCCAGACAGCATCATCCAAGCGGCGCCTGGCAGTGGCCCTTCCGAGGTTTGGAAAGAGGGTAGACGAAGACGGAGCGCCCCACTGTTCGCCTTATTAGACGATACGGGCGTACGCCTGGTGCATTGCTGCAAAAGCAGCGCCGCAAAGCCAGGCAATACGCACCGCATCATCCAGTCTGCGGCATGACTGGGGCAAGCCATTCCGCTGGTTTGCGCCAATTCCTTGGCGCGTCTAACGCATGGGCGAAATGCGCAGACGTTTGGATCTCTAAAAAATCTGAAGGGCGGGGGCGCCAAAACCTTACTCCACTCAAACCGCGTATCGCTCTGCCACGACAACCAGCGCGCGACGCCTTTACACTTTGTTCATAAGATAGGTCAGGCCCCACAGCATGTCGTTGCCTGGCTGTCTCAACTTTGTTGACTGAGCGTCTCATAGCCGCTGTAAGAGCTGTGCCAAGTCACTCGGCTGCGTTTCATTTTGAAACGTTGAACGCTTTCTAAGCGCTTGACTGTGGCCGACTATTTCACTCGGGCCGAATCCATATCGCCGCTTAAATGCATGACTGAAATAGCTCAGCGAAGGGAATTGAAACAGGTCAGAGACGCGCACGACGGTGCCGCGCATCTTGGGGCTCGAGGCGAGCATCAGCAGCGCCAGTTCAAGCTTTTGATCAAGGATATAGCGCTGCACGCCGCCGTTGTCTTTAAACTCACGGTAGAGCGTGGCGCGCGAGACGTTAAATTGCGCGCAAATATCGTCCGCTGACAGTTCGCCTGTCTGAATATTTTGCCGAATGAACTCTCGTATCGCGCGGCGCCGGGCGACCGCAAAATGTGGAGCGGATTGCGCGAGGTCTGCTTTCTCGAGAAAAACGTTGCGCAGCAGTCCGACCAATCCAGTGGCAACTTGCGGGGCGTCTACCTTAGTCACGCTGTCTAACTCAGCGTGAATGCCAAGGATCGTATTGCGCAGCACGCGGGCGGTCACACTATCGCCAGGAATGCGCAGTGCGGGTGCGTGGATGTTTGGGTCATAGCCCAAGGCCTGGTGACTGACCACAAGACCACGCACTTGCGCACGGCTCGATTTCGCGCTGTATTCTCTGGTAAAATCGACCAGCTGAATATCGCCCGTCTCCATGGCCAACGGCGTGCCATCGATTTCGCCCGTAAGACTTCCCTGAAGATAAAACTCAATCATCACGGTGGCTTGGTTTTCCGCCGCGATGTGCGAGGCATGGCGATGCACGATTTGTTCGCCAAAAGCGGCACGCGTTATAAACACGTTATCGAGGAGCCATGCACTCCCCCCGAGCGCATGTGTTGCTGCATCCGCGCCTAAGATTGATGCATCGAAAAGCGGCCGTACCGCGTCGGCCCAGAGATCTGCGCGTTCCTCAGGCGACGCTGCGTCGGTACTTATGACGACTTTATCTATACAGTCTGTGCCTGCCATACGCACTTTCACAGCGCCGTTTCAGGCGGCACCTTTGAGGTATTGACTTATCGGCGCAGCTGAACCCACCTGACCTGTGTTTGCTGCGCCGATGCATTGGGGGACATTAAAAAACGGGCACAGGCCCCGTCATTCCCCACATGGGGTATGACTTAAAAATTACCGTTTACAGGCAATGTTCTAAAGTGTGCGCAGAGGAATTTTAAATCAGCCCAAAATCGTATGAATCAAGCGATCAGTGAACAAATCAGGCTTTTCGTAAATAAGAAAATAGCCGGCATCCGGTACGCATTCGGTTGTAAAATTGTTGCTGGCCTTTGCTATGGCCTGTGCTTCTTTTGAGCTAACGGAACGATCAAACTCGCCATGCATGTGGTGCACAAGGCACGGCACCTGTGCAGCCAAGCCAGGCTCCATAGTCCATTTCGTTTTCATCTCGCGCACATAGTTAAATGTGTTGGAAGTAAGCGTGAGTGAACAGGCACTGCGAATGAGCGGCAGGATATTTGGGTCTGCAAGTGTCTTTTGAACCTCTGGAACATCGCTCCAGCCTTTTTCTAGATACCAGTCGACGCCTTTTTGATGAATAAAATGTACACAGATCCGGCTCAGGACCTCTGATAGTTTCGGGACGTGGCGAAGCAGCTGCGTCATCGCCTTTTGTGCTGGCGTAAGCGCAGCCAGAGAGACTTCATTGTAGGGCTCTAACAGCCCAGTCACCAAAAGCCGGCTAATCTTTCCAGGATGCAATTTCGCTAAGTGAAACAGTGATGCAGCGCCGTTGCCGATGCCCACGGCAGGGATGTTGCTCAGTTTGTGTTCGGTGAGGAACCATTTAATCGCCGCGACCTGCTCGGCCATATAATCAGCTTCGGCAGCACAGTCTGAATCTGCAAACCCTGGCCTTACGACAGCAAACAGTTGGATACCTGCATCATAGAGCGCTTGTTCAACACCATCGCCAAGCAGATAGCCCTGCACACACCCATGCACCAGCAGTGCGGGGATGCCGTTTTCTTTGCCAGTCCAGGTGTAGGCGAGGCGCGAGCCACATGGCCGCTTCAGGATCGTATAATTCTGCCAAGGGTCTAACCACTGCGTTGGAGCGCTGCGACGCGCGTGACTTGCGCGCGCATTAAGAAGGCCTATGAGCCTGATCAAATCGACCTGCGACTTAGTTTCCGTTTTGCGCAATATGGTGCGGATCTGCGTTCGAATAGTCTGCCCGGTGGTGTTGCGAAGCATCGCTATTTCGGCGGTATCTCGTGTTTCATAGAGCGCGCGGGCAATCTGTCTTTCAGCCTGTGTGAGCTGGAATGTGGTTTCTAGGGTGGTATCAACACTAGCGGACCAGTGTGTTTCCAGGGCGCGAATAGCGATAAAGTGCTGATCGCCAGATTTGGTCTTCAGCGTATACACCTCTGCGATACCGATTTCGTCATGCTTTCCGCGCGTTCGGATGACCGCCTGCTGTGAGGTTCGACTTGCTTGCGCATACGCCCGCACCTGATTAAACTCGGCCACGGAGTTCGGGTCGAGCCAATCAAGTTTATTGAGCCGCCCTTGCACCGCATCAAAACGGTCAAACGCTTCAGAATTTGCAGATACAACAATATTGTTCGGCGCAATCACCATCGCTGCCGCATCAACTTCGCGCACCGCTTCATCGATTGGGTTAAGCGCTTGAGGCGTGCTTAATCTCTGGATGACGCCAGTGAGGCCCGCCATATAGGCTTGAATAAAGCCATCGTCTTCCAATTGCGGTTTATTGAGTTGGCTCTCCAGAGCAGAGATCTTTTT
The DNA here is from genome assembly GCA_039026755.1 of Pseudomonadota bacterium. Classification (GTDB taxonomy): domain Bacteria; phylum Pseudomonadota; class Alphaproteobacteria; order Sphingomonadales; family CAKZYD01; genus CAKZYD01. The sequence continues at coordinate 18,209 of JBCCLR010000020.1, forward strand.
TGACCATGCCGAAAGGCAATCATCGAAGGCACTATCATCGCTTACAAAACGATACCCACTTTCGATAATCTCTAAATCAACGTTCTGTTTCGCAAAGTCTGAAGGCATGAGTTGCAAAAAGTGCTTTTTTACGCGCGGTTATAAAAAACCGCGTTAACATATTTTAAAAGCGGTACAAAATTTGACTATATGTCGTCCACGATGCCACAGCGCTCAGAGCGAACGCCAGCGAACATACATTATCAGCCCGAGTTGGATGGATGCAGACTATATTTTGGCCATGGCGAAACTCACCATGTTTTTTTGCACAAACGCTAGGCTGCTCTAGGCGCCAATTCAATTCGCGTGTGCTTTGACTTCGCGCCGATGCGCCCAACCCCAAATAACATCCCCAAGCCGCTGAGCATCAGTGGCCAAGCCGCCGGCACAGGGATAGCGGCGGGTCCAAAAGTATCAAAGCGATTGTTGGTGATGCCCGCTGAAGCACTCGATGCGGTCACATCATTCGGGAGATTAAAAATTAGCCCGTTATATCCAATATTTAGCGTTTGCGAAAAATCAGAAAATGCAGACACCGCGTCCCCCTCCTGCGTCGTCACGCTGGCGCTTGCTTGAAATCGCAGTGCTAAGGATAAAGGCGTATTCAGCGGGACAGAAAAAGACGGTGTGTCAACGAAGATATCAAAGCCAGCCGTATCGTTTGCATCAAGATCAGAAAACACACCGATTGCGGAGGTCGTTAGGTTGCCGCTGTTGTACCGCCGCGAAACAGCACCAATCGTTTCGACAACAGCGGTACTGCCGGAACCGGGAACGCCAAGTCCATAGTCAAGCGATATGCTCGCGCTTGATAGGCCCAAAGATATTCCTGCATTTAGTACACCATCAACTGATAGACGCGTTGACACCATAATATTCCCAGCCTGCATAACGTCGGACGTGAAAATCACGTCGTTAAATCGGAAAAACGCGCTTGCACCGGCGCTAGCGGTAAGGCGACCAAATCCAAATTGACCAGGAAAAAACTCAAAAAAGACCGGCTCGATCCCTGCATTTGCCCGAACACTCATGCGCTGCGTATTCAAAAACGCAGCTGCACTCCCCTGACTGACGCCTTTCGCCTCATCATCGCGAAAGCTCGCGCCAGCGGACGCGCTGCCACCATCGGTGGTCATAGAGTCTGAAGCCCCGCCTGCCTCCGCAATTACCATATAAATTGGGGCTGCGAGCGCAGATGTGGCGGGCAGTAAGAGCGCCAGCATAGCGACTGTTAAAACTTTGATGACAGCAACAGCACGTAAAGCTTTTAAGGCATATCTCACCAAGCTTGTGGCTGCGCTAGCGCTTTCCTTTGCCCTCCAGCAGGCAGCTTTTCCAGGACCACTGATTAAAGTAACATTTCGCATTTGATGTCCCCCACTATTGATCCGTCTTAAAAATGAGCCGGATCGAGATGCCCTTTTTTAGGCATCCTCTGCGCTAAACCGTGCTTGGCGCAAACAACACGCGATCTTCAGCAGTTGCTTGGAACCAGGTTGCGATCAAACCGGCACCACTTAGGCTCACTTAAGTCACTTTACAGCCGCGTATGTTTGCCTAGCAAAGTATAGGTAAAGTACGATTGGCACCATCACAGTTACATCGTGTTACATTCTGGTGTCACATGGTAGACAGAAAGCGATGCACGTGGCTGAAGATCATCTGCTGTCCTTTGGCCGATTGGTAAGAGCCCAGCGAAAAGCTCAGAATTTGAGCCAAGAGGCGCTCGCGGCGGCGGCATTCGGTAATCCTGATCGCAAATCCTACATTTCTGCGATCGAGAACGCACGGCGCCCGAACTTGACTGCGGCAACAGTGAAAAAAATCGCCGAGGCTTTGAGCCTCCGACCCGAACAAATCCCAACTGCGCTGCGTTTATTGACTACTGATGGCACGCGCGGCGGTAACATAATAGAGCCGCCATTAAGCAGCGGGGCAGATCGCATAGACGAAGCTGTCGTTGCCCGGATTTTCAATAAACGCATTCAAAAGGAAATCCACCCTTATTTGGCGTATCGATACCAACGCCGGTTAAGTGCTGGCCTCAAAAGGCTTAAGCACTTCACCGGTGCGCCATTTTCAATGCGTAGTTTTTGCGTATCCTTGAGTTTGTGCTTTGTTTACGTATCGCTGACTGGCCTTATTGGGTTTTCATTCGGAAGCCCCGGCATTGGCGCTTCAGAGCCCTTCGGCATACCCTCCTGGGGCCAAGCCGTGCCACCTCTTGTGCTTGCCGGTGCAAGTCTGTTCTTCCTCATCAGCGGGGCACTGGTTTGTACATTGATCCTGTTTAGAGCCAGCGAACGGAGCATAGCCTCAAAGGTCTTTCGGCTCCTGGTCGGCGGCACTGTTGCCGGCCTAGCATGCGAAGCAGCCGCCAGATGCGGACCTGATCCACTGTCGATTGCCCTGATCATGGCAATCGCATGCTTTGGCGCGCTGAGCAATTGGCGGCCGCGTGAAGCGGCACCAGCGGGGCTACTGGGCGGCGTTCTCGCTGGCGCAATCGCAGCAATCTTTGATCAATCAGCACCATTTGTCGGGCTGCAGGAAGGTATTTTAATCGGCGCGGCAATAGGCACCGCGGCGGGCGGCACTGCAGCCTTCATTGGTAACCGCGCACCGAGCTGGTCAGCGGCAATGCTCTGCGGTGCAGGCGCAGGCGTTGGTATAGGAGCAATCGCGGTCGGGGGTTTGCTGCTCTTATCCGGCGGAAAAGTGGCAATCGACGGGCGAATGGCTGGGCTGATCGCATCGATGTGGATTGTTTTGCCGATTATCAATGCAATAACTGACTACATATCACTCGGCATTAGCCATAGCCTGGGACGCGTGATCCTCAGCAAGGCGCCAAGTTTTCGCAGGTCTTTGGGCGTGATTGTTCTCGATCTTGTCGTGGCCATTTTGCTCATGGCTATGACCATAGCCTTCATAGTTTCAGCGCTTAAGCTCGCAGCGCAGACAACCGCTTTAGATCTATCGCCAGATGGGCTTATCAACGCGGCTCTCGTTGACCCGTGGGGGGCTGGCCTGTGGCTTACGCTCATGGTTATGACCACTCTGTTTTGGACGTATATGCATTTTGCCTGTGTTGCCGCACCTGCAATCTCCAGCGCGCTTGTGAAGCAGTTTGTCGAACAACCGTTAGATCAACGCCTTACAGCGCAGCTTAACGATGGCATCATTGACATCAACGCAGCCGCTGCCCTCCGTCGACGACCATTCATTTTTGCCATCTCTTGGGGCACGCTGGCTGCTGCACCGTTGGTTTTGTTGGTTTCGGGGTCTGACTGGTTGATACACGTTTTCAAATTGGCCCTAGCTGTCTGATGCGGGCTTATCCGCCGCGACACATTTAGGGCTGCGGCCGTGCATGCGCGCTTTCATCTCAGGCTTGCCTGATTTCCTTAGACCCACCTGGATGTTATTTCTTTACGGTCGTTTTGCTCACCAAAGGCCCGGCTAACCTCATCCAAAGTCAGCGTGATGCCCATACGTCTTTATCGGGCATGGCCGCGAGGAATGCCATCTCAAACATGGTTAACCGTTTATTGAAACTGGCGGCGTAAGCTCAGGGTTTGAAGTCTTGGAGCTGCGAAAACCATATGACATTGAAGCGCCAGTATATGTCGGACTTGATCAACACCAGGACTACCTATCAAATGGCTGTATCGACGTTGAGCACTGCGCCGGGCTGCCAACGAGTGCGGGCGCAACGTCTGCATATCGCACCGCGCGGGCGTGGCGACGAGGCGCCTGCTATTGATGCGCGCTCATGGCCTTGGGCCTCAAGCCCAAACCTTATCGAGAAACAGCCGAGCGCGCTGCTTCGCCAAAGCCGCATAGCCCCATTCTAACACACCGGAGAAAACAATGCGTGTTGCCATCGTTGGAGCGTCCAACTGCATCTTGCAAGGGACCTTTGTAGAGATCATCAAACACTCAAAGTTCGTCACCCAGGTTGATAATTTCTCGCTCGGCGGCTCTACAACTGTCCTCCTGCCTTATGCGCACTTGACCTATGATTTGCCCAGTTATGACGTGGTGATCATCGACACCATGATTAACGAATATCTCGAAACCCGGCCCGGCGGGCGCTATGCCATCGACACGGGGATGAAAATGCTGCGGACGTTCGTCGGGGACATGAAGAAACGCGGCCAAAATGTCATTTTCACGATGATGCCGCATAAGCAGGCATTGAAAACCGACGCGTATGATCTTTATGCCCTTTACAAAAGTGCTGCAGCGCTGCTTGGCTGCCAGGTCATTGACCTCACCGAGGCGGTTATGGCCGCCATGCTTAAAGGGGTTCATCCAGATTCCCTGTGGCAAGATGAAACGCATATCACGCCGCTGCTGCAACGTGTCATCGCTCGCCGGGTGCTGCTTACGCTTGCGCAATATAAGAACAGTATGGACTTTGCCGCTGGCGCAACCAAACCGGACTTAACGGCTCCATCCGAACCTCTGGTGGCGCGATCCGACTTTATTGCTGGTGATGCGCCCATTGAGCTCATCCAACGCCATTCAAACCTGGTGAGCCCGATTTATCATCAGCTGCCGCTCAAAACGCCGATCGAGTTTTATGTGCCAAGCGGCTCGATTTACGGGATTGTTTACAACTCCGTCCAGTTTGCAGGTCATGCACAGATCAAAACCGACCATGGAGACATATCCTTCCCATTGGGTGACGATGATGTTGAGACACGCACGTGGCGGCCCAACCAGACCTTCCGGCACCGGGTTATCCCGTTTGATCAAATCCGCACACCAGACGAAAGCGCGTTGTCCGGGACAATCACTCTCGAAGCAAGAGAGGACTCCCCAGCGATCGTTGCAGAAATCGACTGTCTCTACGGTGGCCCGCTCGCCGCGCTGCCGGTGCCGAACTATGAAGGCTATTTCGCTGAGCAAGAGGAGCTTAATTTGTTGTTGGATGACAACGAACAGGCGGCTTGACCCCAAAGCCACATACGCGCCAACCTGATGTTCACTGGCGACCCCGGTGGCGCTGGCAAGACTGCGACGCCTCCATATAATTCTATAAAATATATCGATACGTATAAAACAATATATTTTTAAAAACTTATTTCAGGCGGTACACCGCGATCATCGTCAATTTTGAACGAGGTTGCCTCCATGACTTTACCGACGCTTCTCTTAGGGTCTCCCATTGCCGTGCTGATTGCGGCGCTGTATTGCACAACAAATCCCGGTCGCAGACCAGCCCGAATTCCGCAAGTTGCAGAGTTCGCTGGTATATTAGCGCTGCTCTTTGCCATTGGTGGCGTGGTTCAGTTCATTGCTGTTGGCCCATCCTCACTATCCGCCTTAAACGGCCTCATCGGCGTACGGCTGGATGCGGTGAGCGCCACGATCACGCTCTTGGTGGCGTTTATTGGCTGGGTGGTTGTTAGATATTCCAAAACGTATTTGGATGGGGAAGCCCGCGAAGGCGCGTTTCACGGCTGGTTGCTCGCCGCCCTCGGTACCGTTCTCATCCTCGCGCAGGCAGGCACACTTCCGGTCATGGCGATTGGCTTTATCGCAATCGGTGTGGCAATCCGGCAGCTCCTTTTGTTCTACGCTGACCGCGCAGAAGCGCGCCGCGCGGCAACAAAATTCACATTGGTTTGGAGCCTGGGTGATGCCGCCCTGGTTGGTGCGACACTCCTGCTGGGCTTTGCCTATGGGACAACCGAGCTGGGCGCATTAAATGCCGCCGCCGCAGCACAGGGCTTAACGACCGCTGGTCATATCGCGGCAGCGTTGCTGGTTGTCGCCGCTGCACTGAAGACAGCGTCTTTCCCGATGCATGGCTGGCTGACTGAGGTGATGGAAGCGCCGACCCCGGTCTCTGCTCTATTACATGCCGGCATTATCAACTCTGGTGGGGTGCTGCTCATTGCCAATGCAAGCGTGATTGAAGGCAGCGCTGGGCTGATGGCAGCGCTCACAATGCTTGGCGGTTTTACGGCCCTTTTCGGCGGGATCGTTATGCTGACGCAAAGCACCATCAAAACCGCGCTCGCCTGGTCGACTGTCGGGCAGATGGGCTTCATGCTCTTACAGTGCGGCCTAGGCCTATGGCCGCTGGCATTACTGCACATCGTTGCGCACTCCCTCTATAAGGCACACGCTTTCCTCGCCTCCGGCGGCGCGGTGGAAGCGGTTTTGCAAGCACGTAAACCTGGCGCCGTTGCCGCGCCGAATTTAGGTGCGGTTGGTCGCTCCTTTGCCCTTGCACTCGCCATGTATGTGACTGTCGCCTGGGGCTTTGGCTTCATCGACGCGGCAAAGTCGCCGCAAGCTCTGGCGCTGGGCGCAATCTTAATCTTTGGCGTTGCCTATTTGGTCGCCCAGGGCCTGGCGGACGCCGCGCCGCGGGCTTTGACCATGCGCACGGTACGCGCATCGCTTGGTGCAGCCGTGGCTTATTTTGCTTTCCATACTGTCGCTGAGCATGTATGGGGCCCCTCCCTACCGGCAGCACCGCTACTTGGGCCACTCGAATGGGCGCTGATCACGCTTGCCGTCATTTCCTTCGGCATGATTGCGTTTGCGCAGGCCCTGTTTCCACTATGGGCGCACCACCCGGCGACAGCTGGACTGCGCGTCCACATCGCCAACGGTCTGTATCTCAATGCTTTACTCGACCGCGCCATTGGCGGCCTTAAAGCCTCAAAAGCAAATTAATCGAAGTCGAAAGGACAAGACATGTTGATCAAGCCCTCACAAGATGAGTTCACCATCGTCGCCAATGTTTTAAAAGCAGCCGAGGCGGCCGCGCGGGCTATCCCGCCGGCCTTTCCGCTGGACGGCACGGTGGCCGTCAACTCCTTCCTTGGACAAGCGCAACAGGATGTCGCCCACGCAGCAGCACGCCTCGGGCGGGTCGCAGGCGTTAAAATCACGCAAGACCGCGCCGTTTATGCGAAACAGATCGAAGCGGGCCAATTGACTGATGACGATCTGAAAGCCGCCCTTGAAGCAAGTTCAGCAGAGCTCAAGCCGGCAGACCTAAAAACGCTAAAAGCGCGCTTAAACCAGCCAAGCACCACACCGGAAGCGCTGCCAACAGTTGCAGACCTTGCGACTACACACAGCGGCATAGACTGGCCCGCTGTCATCGCGCGCAGCTTTGGGCTTTGGGCATCTGGACATTTTGATCTGGGACAGGCGTTTTGGACGCCGGCACCTGGCTTAGGGGCCTTTGCAGCTTGGCAAGCCTGGGCAACAAACGACATGACACCAGAAATTGCAGGGCTGAAGGGCTTTTGCGCACATGTGGCGGCTGCGCCTGACACAGCAGACCGTGCCATCTTACGCGCCTCTAATGCGCTCGGCTTGAGTGAGGACGCTGCCGAAACCGCATTTCACCGGCTCTTGATGGAACTGGGCGGCTGGTCCCAGCATGCGCGCTGGTTGCTGTGGAAGGCGGAACTTTATGGGAAAACCGACACAACCCTCACCGACCTTCTGGCCATTCGCCTAATCTGGGAAGAAGCACTGCTTACGCATTATCCGGAGGTTGCCGATGCTTGGCAGGAAGCCGTTGCCGCCCATGGCGTGCCCGTTGAACCCAGTGTTGATCATGTCCTCGACACCATTCTTCAAAGCGCCGCAGAACGCGCCTATCAGCGCCAACTAACGCGCGCATTGACCGCGCCGAAACGCGCGAATGCACGGCCCGCAGTGCAGGCCTCTTTCTGCATTGATGTGCGTTCAGAAGTGTTCCGCAGGGCGTTTGAAGCGCAAAGCGCAGACATCGAAACGATTGGCTTTGCTGGGTTCTTTGGCCTGCCAATTGCGCACAAATCGCAAGGCTCCGACATCGAGCAAGCACACATGCCTGTTCTCCTGGTGCCGGCTATTAATACGACGAGCGTTGAAGATGAAGAGACCGAGCAGGAAGTGCGGATTGCAGCGCGCGCGCAGCGCGCTTGGGGACGCTTCCGCCAAGCCGCAGTGTCCTCTTTCGCATTCGTTGAATCAGCAGGCCCAGCCTATGGCGTGAAGCTGATCAAAGATGCGCTTGGTATTGGCGCAAAAGGCTTACGCCCTGAACCTGAACCGCATGTGGTTGGCGGGCTTACGGCGGAGCAAAAAGCCAATACCGCCGCGGCTGTGCTGCGCGCGATGAGCCTGACAAAAGGGCATGCACGGCTGATCTTATTGCTTGGCCACGGTGCGCAGGTCACCAACAATCCGCACGAAAGCGCTTATCATTGCGGCGCCTGTGCCGGCCAAACGGGCGAAGTCTCCTCCCGCCTGCTTGCCAAGCTCCTTAATGACCCTGAAACGCGCGCAGGGCTGCCCGCGCATGGCATCGCATTGCCCAAGGACACACTCTTCCTGGCCGGTCTGCACGATACCGTGACAGACGAAGTCAAGTTCTACCATGAAGTCGACGACAGCCAGCACAAAGCAGATATCGCGCAGGCCGACACCTGGCTGAAGGCTGCTGGCGCTATTGCGCGCGCTGAACGCTCCATCCGTTTGCCTGGTGCCAACGCAAAGAGCATTGCCAAACGCGCGGTCAACTGGGCCGAGGTTCGTCCTGAATGGGGTCTTGCTGGCTGCGCAGGTTTTGTCGCAGCACCGCGCGGCATCACAGCCGGTGCTGACCTTAAGGGACGTACGTTCCTGCATAACTATGACTGGAAAGAAGATAAAGACTTTGAGACGCTCGAGCTTATCTTGACCGCGCCGGTTGTTGTGGCAAGCTGGATCAACCTGCAA
>JBCCLR010000021.1:0-26115 GCA_039026755.1 Pseudomonadota bacterium
CACAAACCAGCCGCAGCGGCTTGAAATGTACGCCAATATGGTCAAAAGCCGAGCATTTGAAGCGGCCATCAAAGCCGCGTATTTGGAAGGGAAGCAGCCGCTTTTTAATATGGCCAAAGGGCCAATTCCGGGCGAGATGCACCTCTCCGACGGCCAGGAACCTTGCGCGGTGGGCGTCTGCGCGCATTTGCGGGTCGACGATGCCGTGACAGCCACGCACCGACCACACCATATCGCAATTGCCAAAGGCGTTGATTTAAAAGCCATGGCAGCGGAAATTTTTGGCCGCACGTCGGGCCTTGCAGGGGGGCGTGGCGGGCATATGCATTTGCTCGATCCAGCCGTCAATTTTTCTTGCTCTGGCATTATTGGAGAGGGCCTTGGCCCAGCCGTCGGCGCTGCTATGGCGGCAAAGCTACGCGGTAAAGACAGTATCGCCGTTGCCTTTTTAGGGGAAGGTGCCGCCAATCAAGGTGCCTTTCACGAAAGCCTTAATCTTGCCGCCGTGTGGCGCGCGCCTGTGGTGTTCGTCATCGAAGATAATCGGTACGGCATATCTGTCAGCAAAGCTGATTGCACTGCCGTGGCGCGCAATTCTGACCGCGCGGCAGCATATGGCATGCCGGGTATATTCGTTGAACACAATGACCCCGATGCAGTGTTCGAAGCGGCAGGTGAGGCGGTTGCCTTAGCGCGCAGTGGCGGCGGACCTACACTCATCGAAATAGAGACCATGCGCCTGGAAGGCCATTTCATGGGCGATGCCCAGGCCTATCGGCCAAAAGGCGAAATTGATGCACTCATGGCGAAGGACCCCATCCCTGAGTATCGCAACCGGTTAGAAAACGAAGGGGTCGACACGGTTGAATTGGCAGCGCTCGAAGCGGCAGCGCGGCAACAGGTTAACGATGCCATTACCTATGCCAGAGCGGATGCTGAGCCTGCTGCCGATGACGCTTATGCACATGTGTTTGTTGAAAGGGCACCGACATGACCCAAACCACAGCAACACGAAAGTTGACGATCGCAAAAGCCATGGCCGAAGCCCTATCACAAGAAATGGCCCGCGACAGCGATGTTCTGGTCATGGGGGAAGATATTGCAAAGCTGGGCGGTGTGTTTGGCAATACTGCAGGTTTGCTCGATCAATTCGGCGCTGAGCGCGTGCGCGATACGCCGATTTCAGAGACTGGGTTTATCGGTACCGCCGTTGGTATGGCGGCAGCGGGTTTGCGGCCTGTGGTCGAGCTAATGTTTGTTGATTTTTTCGGGGTCTGTATGGACCCGATTTATAACCTCGCTGCCAAGCAAAGCTATTTCTCTGGCGGAAAAGTCTCATGCCCTATGGTGCTCATGACATCTGTAGGCGGCGGCTATGGCGATGCTGGGCAGCATTCACAATGCCTCTATGCCACTTTTGGGCACTTACCTGGGCTTAAGGTGGTTATCCCGTCAAATGCCTATGATGCCAAGGGCCTCATGCTTGCTGCTATTCGCGATGAGAACCCGGTCATCTATATGTATCACAAAGCGCTGCAGGGCATGGGCTGGCTTGGGACAGAGCCGGGCTCTATCGCTGCTGTTCCGAAAGAGGACTATGAAATTCCAATCGGCAAAGCAGCGGTCCTGCAGGACGGCACAGATATCACGCTGGTTGGACTTGGCGTCAGTGTCCATCATTGCCTGAAAGCTGCGAAAGCCGTCGCAGGTGAGGGGGTATCAGCGGAAATTATAGATTTGCGCACAATTGCGCCGCTTGACCGGGAGACCGTCCTGCAATCGGTGCGCAAAACCGGTCGTTTGGTGGCCGTCGATGATGATTATCTCAGTTATGGTGTATCGGGCGAGATCGTTGCGAGTGTAGCGGAGGCCGGTATTGCGCTCGCTGCGCCGCCGATCCGCATCTCACACCCCGATATCCCCATACCCTTTGCGCCTTCTATGGAGCATGCCGTACTGCCGGATGCTGAAAAAGTTGCAGCAGCCATTCGCAGGGCCTTGGCATGACCGAGATTATCTTGAACGCAGATTTATGGGATGATGACAGCATGGGTGTTGTGGCCAGCTGGCTGTACGCCAGCGGCGATAAAGTCACCCAGGGCGAAGTTATTGCAGAGGTGATGAACGAGAAGGTCAGTTTTGAAATAGAAGCCCCGGCGACAGGCATCTTGCATATCACGGTTGAGGTTGAAGCCGAAGTGAGCCTTGGCAGTTCGATCGGACTAATTGCGCCAGAATGACCGCAGAACCGGCAAGCAGCGCCCAAAAACTCCCCATGCTGCGCAAGATGATCGCGAAGCATATGATGAACAGCCTGCAGTCCGCAGCGCAGCTGACATACTTTGCAGATGCAGACGTTACCGCACTTTTGTCCAAACGCCAGCAATGGAAAAAGCAAGGCATCGCTATTGGCATCGAAGACTGTGTGCTTGCTGTTTTGAGCCGGGCTTTAGGAGATCACCCTGAATTTAATGCAACGTTAGAGCGTGACGAAGTTCTGCTGCATTCTAGTCAGGATATAGCCATTGCACTTGCCACGCCTTCTGGTCTTGTCACCCCGATCATCCGAGGTCTTGAAACGCTGTCATTGCAGCAAATCTCTGAGCAGCGCCGAGACCTCGTCAAGCGCGGTTTAGAAGGGAAGCTAAAGGTCTTAGAGATGAAGGGCGGCAGCTTCACCATCAGCAATCTGGGGCTGACGCGGATCAAGCACTTCACGCCAATTTTAAATGCCCCGCAGGTTGCTTTACTGGGCTTGGGCAAGATCGATCAGCGCTGCGTTCCAAGCGATCAAGACATAAGCGTTCGTGCATTCATGGGGCTATCACTAACAGCTGACCACCAATGGCTAGACGGCGCACCTTGCGGTGATTTTCTCGGAGACATATGCACGCGTTTAGAGCGCTTCGATATTGCTTTGTAGTCCCAGTGAGGCCTTAATCCACGCCGTCAGAGCGCAAGGTCTACAAACGCTTGTGTCGCCCGCGTCTAACTGCCCGCAGCGAGATATTGATGCTGACGACGCGTTCTTAAAGCGCTTTGCATCGGCGCGCGGCGAGCAGGCGAATGTGCGCTTTTGGCAAAGCCCTACCTGCCTTGTGATGCCGCGATCGTTTACGAGAAAGAAGCGCTATACGGCAGTAGCAGTGGGCAGTGAAATTCCCATCGCTTTACGTCGGTCAGGTGGCGGGATCGTTCTGCACGGACCTGAGTTTCTGAATATTTCTGTTGTGCAGAAGCTGCATAAAGTTTCGATTGCTGCGGCGTATGAGCCCCTATCAAGTATCTTACGCCCAGCTTTACAGGGTTTAGGGATCGAGGTTGATTTCGGCCCCGTTCCTGGAGCCTATTGTGATGGCAAATACAATTTCCGCGTACGCGGGCGAAAATTGGGGGGGACGGCGGCGATCATAAGAACGTTCCAGGGTGCGCCTTATACGCTCGCGCATGTCACCCTCCATATCAATTTTGGACCCAACCAACTTGCAGCCATAGCGCGCGTTGAACGCGCTCTAGGTATTAACAAACGGTATGATCTTGGCATGCACACGGCGGTTAAAAATGAAATGACAAGCTGCCGTTAGCGGTACGACCGGACAAACCGGATTTGCGTCGGTTGTGGGCTTGCCAATGGTGCTGATCGGAAACAGATCACATTTCGTAAAAAAGACTTGCCGTACTCACTGGCTCTGTTCAGTCATGCGAGCGCCAAGCGTAGTTCATACATGCTTGTCGAAAAGCTTAGGGTCACTATCGTCTAGACCGATGACCGTGCTACAACATCGCCAATCGGCTTTATCGAGCTGCGTCCGCATGGCTCCAGAAGATCGACTAAAAACTCTTTACATACTCCATGTCGAGCCCGCTTAATCGAACGGCATGAGTGGTAGAGATTAAATGGTTATTGCGCAATTTGAGCTCGCCGCGAGGGCCGTGTAGTGCAAGACGATCCTGATTAAGGCCAGCGAACGCTGACGTTGAGACGCTATTGGCTTGTTCAGCGAGCAAAGAGAGTAAATGGATGCCCTCATAGCAAGAGGCTGCAAACTGGTTTAGGACTGGCGCGGAAGGTCCGAAGTAATGCGAATAAAGTTTCTCCAAAACCATCGCACTGGCATTTGAAGCATTCCGCACATAAGATGTCGCGCTAAAGATCCCTTCGGTGTTCTCCGCGCCAATCCCCAGCACTGTATTTTCCTCCAGCACAGCACAAAACCGAATAATGTGAAGCGATAGATCCGATTGACCAAATGCCCGATTAAATCGCACGTTGCTGCAGCCGATTAAATTTACGAACAGTGCGTCCGGTTTTAATGTGGCAATCTCAGTGAGGATCTCTGAAAAGTCATCTTCATCCGCAGATATATAGCGCTCGCCAACCACTTGCCCTTTTTCCTCATCAATAAAGGCCTTGGCACATTGATTGGAAACATATGGGTAATTATAATCGTTGCCGATCAAGAACCAACGTTTGGCGCCAAGCTGGGTTGCCAACCAACTAATCATCGGCTTCGTTTGATGTTCCGGCGTTTGTCCGACCATGAAAATTGACTTGTCTTGCTCGCCGCCTTCGTAAAGCGGCGTATAAATATAAGGTACATGAGCATTAACTGATTTAGCGATGGCCACGCGGATGTCGCTGGTATGCATGCCGACCAGTGCATCAACGCGCTGTTGATCAATCTGCTGCCTAACATTGCAGGCAACTTGCTCTGCCGGGCCAGAGGCATCAATAAGATGATAGGTAAGTGGTCGTCCTAACACGCCGCCAGCGGCGTTCAGCTCTGCCATTGCCAGGCTTACGCAGCTTTCGCATGATAAGCTCCACATGCCGATGGGACCGCTTTGCGGCAGTAAAAGTCCGACCGAAAGCGAGTCTTTCACGCCTTACAGACCTTCCAAAAATAAACGATAAGCGCGGAGCATAAGGCGATTTTGATAATATGTGCAAGCAAGATATCCAGTTGTAGACATTTTGCTTCTAGAATATTATGAGAGCGCAGTCCGGAAAATCTATACAAGGGGCTGAGTAGATGCGCGACACAAATATAGACCCGCAAACCGTGTTAGCGGATTTGATTGCGAAAGCCCAGGCACGCGTTGAGCTTGAGGCAGAGCAAATCATAAAACAAGAAAACAGCGGATTTGCAATTGACCATTGGCATGTTTTGAAACCGTTGGCGCAAATCGGGCCAATGTCGATGGGTGAGATTCATGGCATCACCGCAATCAACGATTCCACGCTTACGAAACTCGTGGACAAATTGGTGCGTAACGGCCTGGTCTATCGTCGGCCGGATGAAAAAGATCGACGCAAGGTTATTATCTATGCGTCTGCGAAGGGCAGCAGTCTTGCCGAACGCCTGAGCCAGCGCATCATGGATAGGCAGAAAGAGTTTTTCCCAGATGTGTCTGCAACCGACTTGAAAAAAATGGCTGCGGTATTAGCGGAAATCGCGCACTGACCGCGTGCGTCTTGACGGCTTGAACGCATTTGCGTGACAACGGGGCTGTCGCTAAGCTGGCCGCGCCATCCATATAATTATACGCGCGCTTTGGCGTATCGCACAACGGGCGATTGCTATCCTTCTATTCAGTACGGTTCCCTATGCTTGTGGTCGTCCGCCGTGCGCGTTTTTAAGCGCAGACTTAGCTGACAGCCTCTTGGCGCTGCATTGGAGCGCTTCGCCAACAGGCCTCAACTCTTTGTAAAACCAGTATGAAAATAGCCTACGTCACATCCTCTAAAAAAAGCTTGCATAGAAGAAATTCTACTTTAAGAATAATATTACTCGAATAAGATTGACCGGTGCAGCAACGCACCGCGCCGGCAATACAATGCAAGCAGGAGAGGGCAATGCGACGACAGTTAACGCAATACCGATGGAGCACAGTGGGCTATGTCTGCTTGGCAATCCTATATCCAACCACCAGCACTGCGCAGGTGTTGGAGACGATTACGGTTACCGCTCAGAAGCGTGAGCAATCCATTCAAGATGTTGGCATAACGATCACAGCTGTCAGTGCCGAAAGACTAAAGGAAGCGGGCGTTCGCGATGTCGTCGATATTGCGGCATTATCGCCAAACGTTCAGGTCAATTACGGCCTGGGAAACAACTTTTTCAATATTCGTGGACTTGGTCTGAATGAGTTCACCTCAAACCTCGATGCGCCGGTCGCTGTCCATGTCGACGAAATATATTTAAGCAAGGGCTTTATGACGGGCTTAGCGGTGTTTGACGTTGAGCGTGTCGAAGTGCTGAAGGGGCCGCAGGGAGATTTGTTTGGACGGAATACGACGGGCGGTACGGTCAATTTTATTACGCGCAGACCCGCCTATGAGTTCGGTGCCGGAGGTATCATCAATTACGGCAACTACAACACTCTGAATGCGGAAGGGTTCGTGACTGGCCCGATCGCAAACAACGTCGCGGGCAGAATTTCCGCATATGTGACCGAGCAAGGCGAAGGATTTTACGACAATGAACTGACCGGGGAAGACGAGGGCCGGGTGCGCGAATTTGCACTGCGTGGCCAGCTCGAATGGTCAGGTGACGATACCAGCGTATTGCTCTCACTTCACTACGGCGAAGATAATTCTGAACTGCACCCCTATGAAGGTGTCGGAAATACCGACCCTGCAACCGGCGCTCTTTGCCCAGAGTATTTGGACGGCACGGTTGAGGGCGATACACCGGGCTGCGTTAGGGGGCTTGATCTGGCATTTGTTTCGCCGACACTCAATGACCCGGTCAATGGTGATCTGCCAGGCCAATTGCAACCGGGCGAAAGTGACCCGTTCACGACGCAAAACAATCTGCGCTTTGACGTTGATAACTATTCCATTGGCGGATTTTTGCGCATTGATCACGACCTTGGTGACCACGTTTTTACGTCACTGACCGCTTTTGAGCGGTTCGACCGTAAGCAGCAGGAAGATTCCGACGGCAGCCCTGTGCAGTCTGTTGAAGTCTACTGGAACAATAGGATTGATCAATTTACCCAGGAGTTTCGTCTCACATCAGACTTTGACCATGACGATTGGTCTTATGTGGCGGGTTTCTTTTATGAGAACGACGACTACACTAATGAAGACTATCTCACTGCTTTCATTCCATTCCTTCCTAATCCGGGCAACCCGCTTAACAACTTTTCGGAATATACACAGCAGACCGATGCCTATGCGGGATTTCTACACGTTGAAGCGACCCTGACAGAACGGCTTCGGCTGATTGCCGGTATCCGATACACAAATGAACGCGTGAGAGTCGTTGGCGGGACATTCCGCGGTGATGGCCTTGTTGAAGTGGATGGTGTTTTTCAGCCGGAAACGATTGTAACGCAGCTCGCCGATGCAGCCCTCGCGCCAGGCGGCAATACGCGCCAGGATGAAAACGTTTCCTACCGCCTGGGCGCACAATATTATCCTGTTGATGACGTTATGGTCTATGCGAACATCAGTACTGGATTTCGCAGCGGTGGCTATAGTGTCGCGTTTGCACAGACGCAGCAGGAATTGGTTAATCTCGATCCGGAAACAATCACCGCTTATGAAATAGGCGTAAAATCTGAGCTGTTAAATGGCCGATTGCTGGTGAATGCTGCGGCGTTTCGCTATGATATACAAAATGGGCAGATCGATGTCGATGTGCCCGGCTCACCAGTGCCAATCACCGTCAATGCACCTGAAGGCGAAACCTTTGGTGCAGAAGTTGAAACGCAGTTCGCAGTCACCGATGAATTTCAGTTGTTGCTTGGCGGCGGCTGGACAAAGTCTGAAATTGGCTCTGTTGCGGGCATTGAAGTTGGTGAATTTGCGGTCGAAGACCTTGGCGGCAACCGCCGCGCGTTTAACCCGCTATGGACCTTCACCGGACAGGCGCGATATGCCAAATTCATTGGTGATGATAAGCAGTTTATTGGTTCGCTTGACTGGAGCTGGCGCAGCTCACAGTTCTTAGAGGTCAATAACCAGCCCAGTAACGAGATCGACGCGTATTGGGTTCTCAATGGCCGCGCGGCGCTCGAATTTAGCGAAGGCAAATACGCGCTAGCCGTGTGGGCGCGTAACCTCACGGACACAGAATATGTCACGTACTTAAACGATCTGCCTGCGTTCGGTTGGTTGCTACGCGGCTTCGCCCCACCGCGTACATTCGGTGGTTCATTTGAATTCAACTTTTAACCATCGGGCTCTCAACGCAGCACCAATGTTAGGGGGGCTAATATGCCAGTAATGCAGCCAACGTTAGAGGAACTAAAAGCAGTCGCTGACAAACTGCACTTTCACATGTCGGATGCAGAACTTGAAGCGTATCGGGAGGTTATTGCGTCAAATTTTGAGGCCTATGCGCTCATTGACGAAATGGATGACGATACGCCTGAGGTTAAATATCCGAGAGCATCTGGGACGCATCCTTCCAGCGAAGATAATCGGTTAGGCGCTTGGTATGTAAAAGCGTCCATCAAAGGCGCGCCATCCGGCCCGCTGTCCGGGCGAAAGGTCGTCATCAAAGATAACATCTGCGTTGCAGGCCTCCCCATGATGAACGGTGCATCAACGTTGGAGGGCTATACGCCAGAAATCGATGCAACCGTTGTTACCAGAATATTGGACGCTGGAGGGGAGATTGTTGGCAAAGCGCATTGTGAGTACTTTTGTCTATCGGGTGCAAGCCACACCAACGCAAAGGGTCCGGTTTTAAATCCATATGATAATACACGCTCAAGTGGTGGGTCTTCATCGGGGTGCGGCGCGCTTGTCGGATCTGGCGAGGTCGACATGGCGATTGGTTGTGACCAAGGCGGTTCGATCCGCATACCTGCCGCCTGGAGCGGCTGTGTTGGCATGAAACCAACATGGGGCCTGGTGCCATACTCCGGGATCATGCCCATTGAAGCAACCCTTGATTTTGCTGGTCCGATCACTGCAAATGTGCGTGACAACGCCCTGCTCTTAAGCGTAATTGCCGGCGCTGATGGCCTTGACCCGCGCCAATATAACGTGCGCATCGCGGACTATATCGCGGCGCTTAGCGAAGATATCTCTCGCCTTAAAATCGGTGTGGTTTCAGAAGGATTTGATCGTGCAGATTCTGAACCGGACGTTGATGAAAAAGTCCGTATCGCGGCCGAAAAATTCCAATTGCTGGGCTGCCGGGTCGAGGACGTATCTATCCCAATGCACCCGGTGGGTCAGGCAATTTGGCTTGCAATCGTGTTAGACGGTTTGACGGAGCAAATGATGGATCGCAACGGCTTTGGGCTCAATTGGAAAGGGCTCTACGTCACCAGTTTGCTTGATGCGCATGCCAATTGGCGCAGTGAAGCAGATAGCCTGTCGGATTCGCTCAAAAGTTGCATGCTGACGGGACGTTATATGCTGGATAAATACAATGGGCGGTTCTACGGCAAAGCGCAAAATCTAAACCGCACTTTGACGCAAAGTTATGATGACGCACTGAGCCAATATGACGTGCTGCTTATGCCGACGATCCCAATGAAGGCAACGCCAATTCCAGAACCAGATGCCGGGCTTGCAGAACGTATACAGCGCGCGTTCGAGATGGTGGGTAACACCTGCCAATTCGATGCAACGGGCCATCCGGCAATCTCCGTGCCATGCGCGATGAGTAATGGTTTGCCAGTTGGCATGATGCTTGTTGGCAAGCACTTTGATGAGGCGACGTTGTATGCGTTGGCGCAGGCGTATGAACATGCTGTGGATTGGCGTGATGTCTGAAATGTGTGCTTTAGAGTTGCCGCAATGAACACAGTTGATAAATCACAGCCTGCCAGGAGCAACCTAAGCCATGTTGTTGGCCCGGTAAACGCACCCTTACTTACGTGCACCATCGGCGAACTTTTGCAGCGGACTGCAAAACAAGTCCCGGATCGGCCTGCACTAATTGTACCGTATCAGGATATAGAATGGGACTATCTCACGCTTGATGCTAAAGTGAATGAGTTTGCTGCCGGATTGTTGGCCTTGGGACTAAAGCCTGGCCAACGCGTAGGCATATGGGCACCCAATTGCGCGGAATGGACAATTGCGCAATTTGCAACGGCCAAGGTTGGGCTTATTCTCGTCAACATTAATCCGGCATACCGGATAAGCGAATTAAGCTACGTGTTAAACAAAGTTGAATGCACGGCGCTTATCTTGGCCGAGACGTTTAAGTCTTCTAACTATATTTCAATGGTGCGCGAGCTCATGCCGGAACTTGCCGTTTGTGCACCGGGGGCTCTTGCAAGCGTGCAGGTGCCACATTTAAAGCATCTTATCGTCATTGCCGACGAAGCCCCAACAGGCACTTGGGCATTCCGCGACGTCAGCATAAAAGGCGCGGATCAGCCTGCTGCAAAAATTGCCGAAATTGCCAAGACGCTAAAGCCAGATGACCCCATCAACATACAGTTTACGAGCGGAACAACCGGGGCGCCAAAGGGCGCAACACTAACGCACTCCAATATCGTCAATAATAGCTACTTTGTTGGCAGCACGATCAGACTTTCAAAACATGATAAGGTCTGTATTCCAGTGCCACTGTATCACTGTTTCGGTATGGTTTTAGGGAATTTAGCCTGTACAGCGCATGGTGCGGCGATGGTCTATTCATCGCCGTCTTTTGATGCTGAAACAACGCTAAATGCAGCCGAACGTTTTGCCTGCACCGCTCTTTATGGCGTGCCAACCATGTTCATTGCAATGCTTGACGCATTGAGCGTCAAGCCGCGCGACCTAACTGCGCTGCGTACCGGCATTATGGCCGGGTCGCCATGTCCGGTTGAGGTCATGAAGCGCGTGATCAATGAAATGAACATGAAGCAAGTAACAATTTGTTACGGGATGACCGAAACGAGCCCGGTTAGTTTTCAGTCAAGTGTCACTGATACCGTGGAGCGGCGTGTCACCACAGTCGGCACTGTTCATCCGCATCTGGAAGTGAAACTCATAAGTGAGGCAGGTGAAACAGTACCCCGAGGCGTACAAGGAGAGCTATGCACGCGCGGGTATTCAGTTATGCGTGGCTATTGGAATGATCCGCAAAATACGCGTCATGCCATTGATAAAGATGGTTGGATGCATAGTGGCGATTTAGCCGTTATTGATGACGACGGATACGCAAAGATTACTGGTCGATTGAAGGATATGATTATTCGCGGTGGTGAAAATGTGTATCCTCGAGAGATAGAAGAATTTTTACACAGCCATGCGTCTATCCAAGATGCGCAGGTCTTTGGTGTGCCGAGTAAGCGGTTTGGCGAAGAAGTGTGTGCCTGGATACTATTGGGAAGTGATGCCAAAGCGCAGGCAGTCACCGACAGCGATATCCGCGATTTCTGTAGGGGCATGATCGCGCACTACAAAGTTCCGAAATACATCAAGTTCGTTGACGAGTTCCCGATGACTGTCACTGGTAAAGTACAGAAATTCGCGATGCGTGATCAGATGGTTAATGAATTGGGTCTAGCTCAACGCACCGGCGGATAGTATTTTTTAAAAGTGTACCAGCATCCTTTTAAGGGTCACGTCGCGCGCTTTATCGCAGATCGGCGGCAATCCAGTGGGTGACCGGCGATGGTGGTGAGCCATCATCACCACCGCATATTTGTCGAAATGCCGTGGGGCTAATCATACGTCGCCAGCCGCGCGACGTTGACGCCCGGTCAACAGTCGTGGGTCAGCGCTTTTCAGGAAAATGCGACGGTCGCTTTGGTTTACTTTGACAAAAGAGCAGTCGTCTTACCGGTTGCGGACATAGGTGCTTAGCCAAACAGCGCGAGCTTACCAATACCGCCACTTGTGGAAATGAAGTCGGCATCGCCTTCGTCCAAACATGGCGTGACAGCATGTTGTGACAAAAATACATAAAACATTTTATATATAGAAATTCTCCTTGTAGATTAAATGAAATTAACCTAAACTGAAAAGAATAAAACAAACGCCTGAAGCGTTTATTTTGAAAAGGTTTGTTGGCTTTTCTGCGTTGGATTGCACCGAAACTGATGGAAGGAGCGCATATGTCTACACGTCGGGAAATTCTCAAATTAGGGCCGACTGCGGCCGCTTTTGGAGCGACCTTGGGCTACGCGTCCGCACTTCGTGCATCGGCCACCTCGCTTAGCGATTACAAGGCACTTGTCTGCATCTACATGAAAGGTGGCAATGATTGTTATAACACTCTCATCCCGGTTAACACTTACCACTATGAAAGATACCAAGCCGCACGCGGCGATGCGGCCATACCCCATGCCAGTTTAAAAGAAATGCGCGTTCGCCCGCAGGCGGGTTGGGGCGAGGGGCGTCATATGGCTTTGCACCCCAGCTTGGCGCCATTGAAGGATCTTTTCGATGCCGGTGATCTGGCATTGGCGCTGAATGTTGGGCCATTAGAGGAGCCTGTGGAAGGGCGGCATAAACTCGCATCCCGGCACATCCCGCAGTCGCTTTATTCGCATGGTCGTCAGTCAGCGTTGTGGCGCGAATTTGACGCCGGTACGGTGACGGGATGGGGTGGGCGCCTGGCGCGCGCGCTGGTGCAGCAGTACGAACCTGAAAACGCGATTAGCGTTCGTTCAGCCGTTGGTCCAACACCTTTCTTCGGATTGGCTGCTATAGGCAATCAGTCACATACGCACATCACAAATTGCTACGCAGCTGGTGGTGAAATGGTCACCTGCGATGGGCTTGATTATTGGGGTCGTACTGGAAAAGCACGTGCAATAACACGGCAGCAAAAAGCCGAACTCATAGATGCAGGAGCGTCCTCGTTGCACCGCCAGCTTGCTCTGGTCGCCACAGAAATATCGGTCGGGGCCCGCTCGGGACCCGGTCGCCAAGTCTTCTTTTGTGAGATGGGCGGTTTTGATAGTCACCACGGCGCTGTCGTATCGCATGCATCCTCGCTTTCGATATTGGCAAGCGCGATGGCAGCGTTTCAGGCAACGCTCGAAGATCTTGGTGCCGCGCAAAATGTGGTTACGTTTACCGCCTCTGAGTTCGGTCGAACGCTAAAAGCCGATGGCGACGGCTCTGATCACGGCTGGGGCGGGCATCACTTTGTGATGGGCAAACCGGTGGCGCCCAGGAGTGTCTTTGGCCGCCTGCCTTCCTACGAAATAGGCGCTTATGACGATGCTGGTGATGGTCGATTAATCCCAGACGTCTCTGTTGAGCAATATTCTTCACTCTTTGCCCGATGGATGGGTGTGCCGGCGTCAGATTTAAGCCGGGTATCCCCAGCCATCAATCGTTTTGATGTCTTGCCAGAGCCGATTTTGATCTGAGCGACTTTGGCGACATATCGCCGAGTGGCGTCCCCATGCTGTTGTTCAAACGCATTTAAAAAAACTGTCAGAAAAGGAGTTTTGACCATGCTTGGAAGCTACGAAATACCTTTGCCCACGTCATCTTCAAATGAAGATTGGTTACCAGATTTCCCCAATCCACCGGACTTCCGATTTAACTACTATAAACTCCTAAACGATGCGCTGCAGGCGAGTAACGCAATTGCAACTGCTGCCCCTAAAGGGAAAAATAGAGTTGCTATCGTAGGGGCTGGCGCGGCGGGTTTAACGGCTGCGCGTGAATTGTATCGCTGTGGTTATGATGTAACGATCTTCGAAGCGAACGATCGCCTTGGCGGCCGGTTGTTCACAAAACCCATCCTTGGCGATGCAGAAAACGCTTTGGAGATGGGTGCCATGCGCTTTCCCTTTTTCAACGGTGATGCAACGACAGCTGATAAATCTACTAATTCCGTGATGTCTTATTATTTAAATGCCGATCAAGGGGCGACCACCCGCGGCATCTTAACGGATTTTCCAAATCCGGGCGCTGCGCCTGGCGGCACTGGTATTTACATCAACAGAGGCTATGGCCCTGATGATGCATTTTACCCCAACAAGGAGCTGATTGCTTGGGATAATGGTCAAGATCCAGATAATGCCGCAATTCGGGAGGTACGCGCTAAGCTGACCACCTTCATAAACCTAATGACAGGCGTGATAACCCCCGTTTACACACAACCCGATACCGGCAATGGCCTTGGTGCATGGGCAACGCTATGGACGTCAATTGCCAACAATTATGAGAAGATGACCTTTGGAGATTTGGTGCGCGCACCGGTTGTAACTGATTACAAGGGAGACGGCTGGTTTGGTGGCCTGGGCATGGACGATGATCAAAGCAGCCTGCTGGCGGCTATTGGCACGGGCGACGGCAGCTGGGGCGCATTTTACAATATAGGCGCAATGTGGTGGCTGCGCTGTACGCTATTTGGCTTCAGTAGCGACTTGCAGATTGTTCGAGGCCTCAGCAACGCGAGCAGTCTGCCATATTATGCTGCATTGCACGTGTCTGACACGGCTGGAACCCAATTTCCTGGCCCGCTATATAGAGGTATTCAATCACTTTGTGAGATGTTGCTTTTTGTGCCGCCACCGGGGGCAACCCAGTCACTTTATGACGCAAGCACAGCTGGTAACGGTGGTGCGCTTTACATGAAAACACCTGTCACTGGTATTGAGAAAACCGGTCCGAATACACTACAGGTAACGGCAGGACGCCATGGTGGTGAGTTTAATCATGTGATCATCACCGCCCCGTTGTGGGCAGCTGAACTGTCAATCGATTTTGATGGCTTTGATAGAGACGAGTTTCCAACCCAGGTCACATCTGCATTGGGCTCACAGCATATTATTACCAGTGCCAAAGTGTTCTTCCCCTTGAGAGAGCCTTATTGGAATTCAAGTCCGATTCCTCAAATACTGGTTTCCGATACTCCAGTGCAGGATGCATATGGTCTAAGCTGGGATGGCGGTACATCTGGCGGCGCGCTTTTGGGCAGTTATACCTGGGAAGATGATGCCACGAAGCTGCTCTCATCAACCGATGCAGAACTGGCCGCAAAGGTTTCAGATGCGCTTGATGATATTTATTTGGAGACCGTTGGCGCGAAAGTGAGTCCGTTTTTTGATCCAAACAAGGAGCCGGTCGTTATTCATTGGATGCTCCAACCGACAGTGCGTGGCTGTGCTAAATTATACCGGGCGCGAGACTGGAAAAACAATTATTCACTCCTGACATACAATCAGGAATGCTCTTCCAAGTCTGGTCTTTACTTTGCAGGCGAATGCTATGACGTTGAAGGTGGCTGGACAGAACCGGCGTTAAGAGGCGGTATCAACGCGTCAATTCACGTGATCCAAAATTCAGGAGGTACGTTCAACAACGACTTCACCTTCGCGGATTACCCCAAATATTTAACGCTGGATGACTTTACGCCAGATGAGGTTTATCCGCAGACTGCTGCAACCCCGCCGAGCGCTCGTTGATTAAATTTATTGGGCCCTAAATTCTATTGCGAAACGGTCATCACATCTCGTAGTGGCCGTTTTTTTTGGTATCTTGACTGCTTTCTCCGGGTCGAACCGAGATGCATTGGTCGCCATTTGAAAGTTTCCATCTGTTAAATTGCCAGTTGCACTCGTTTAGACTTCGGACGCAGATCAAGTGCCGTTTTTAACCTGCTACGTGGCCGTGCTTTCGATAGGGTCGGGGTTTTTTAAAAACCTTAACTGCCTAGCGGCGCGCGGATTTGCTGTCACACTTACCGGGTGAAGCTGCGATATCACTTTTGCCCACTCTGCTTTCTGCTCAGCTTCACACTTTGCAGGAAGGATATGACGACGTGACCTGGCTATAGCGGCGGCGCCAAGCATAGATCCAGAGGGGTTTGGCTTTGTTTCCGGTCAAGCGGATACGGATATATCGGTCGGCAACATCAGATGGATCCTGAACCGTTATCTTCAGCGTCAACACTTGCGCACCTGTCGTGTTTGCTGCCGTCGGGCGTAGATTTGAAGGTGAGGTACTTCGGCCCCCAAACGTCCGTTTTATAGCCGGATCTGCAACCGTTAGATTGGGCTTAGAGCGCCAAGTGTACAGTGTGATGTGCGGCCTGAGGCAATTGAGCAATGATGGCGTCATACCCGGAATGCTGAGCAATTCATCGATCACGCCAAAGCGCTTGGGTCCGGGCAGGCTGCGCTGGGCGTCACGCAATTGAAGGATCAACCGGCTGGTCGTTGATGCGGACAGCCCGGCACCGATGAAGAGCGTTTCCAAGACCTCATCGGATGCCCTGTTAATGTCCACCTTGCCATGATCGTTGCTGACTTCAATGCGCATGGCAACGTCCTGCCACATGTACTGACGTATTACCGGTCCGCGTGTTGGCGACCAGCGGGATTTTTGCTGCTGTGTGAGCAGGTCATAAACGATGCCGTTAAAGGCTGCGTCAATGGCTGCGTCTGCTTTACTTTTGTTGGTAAATCCTGCGGCCTGTTTGCGGCTTGAAATGCCTATTAAAGATATTGATGACGCAAGTATCCCAAGCAGCAAGACAATCCACAAAACGCTGAGAAGAGTGTAACCGTCGCTTGCCGTATTACTTTTGTGCTGCATTAGGCTTTGTGCCTTTGACTAAAGGCGATAGGATCTGAAATTCATTGATGAACTCTTCCATGACCTGGCGGGTCTGCGTGCTATTGCGCATGACATAAGGCGTTAGCAGCACCATCAATTCCGTTCTTCGGTCAACCGACTCATTGCTGCGAAAAAGATTCCCCAGCAGCGGTAGATCCTTGAGCAGCGGGACGCCGCTATTCGTAAGTGTTTGATTTTCCCGTATAAGCCCACCCAAGGCAATTGTGTTGCCATCTGAGACTGCGACGGTAGTGCTCAATTGACGTTGTTGGATGGTGGGAGAATCAATACCTGAAGTAACCGTTTCTGTAACATCGCTTACCTCCTGGCTGACGTCGATAATAACAATGCCGCTGTCGTTGATGCGCGGCGTGACTTCTAAAATCACGCCGGTATCGCGCAACTCAACTACGTTAATCAACGGCGCATCGCCAGAGACGGTGCCTTGGGACTGCTGCGTTGCAATGGGCACCTGATCACCCACTTGTAGCGTTGCGGTCTGATTGTTGAGCACCATGATCTTTGGAGAGGATAAAATTTTGACATCGCTAACGGATTGAAGCGCGTTCAAGACAACACGGGCATCGGAAGTGCCGGAATAAACAAGCGAAAAGCCAGGAAAGGATGAACTCACCGTCCCGGTATCACTACCGCTAAACACGATCGTCCCCTCATCATCGTCAAATGACCACTGTAGTCCAAATTCCAATGTGTCGTTGAGGGTGATTTCTGCAAGCACTGCCTCAAGCATCACCTGGCGTGCAACAACGTCGAGCGATTTGAGTGCATCTTGAACCAATTGATATTCTTGCCCCGTAGCAAAAATCAGCAGCGAATTGTTCTCCTCATCTGCAACAATTCGAAGCCGAGTATTCGCTTGAAAATCTATGGCACTGGATGCCTCGGCGCTGCCATCCGCAACTGGCCCAATGCCGGTCGTCACCAGTTGAAGCGACGCCGCAAGATCTGCTGCACGGCCGTTCTGAACGTTATAGACAAATAGCCTCCGGCTGCCGTTTTCGGCTTGTACATCAAGCCGTTCGACCCACGTTTCAATACGCTTTAGTTCCTTCATATCTTGGGAAATTCCAAGAACTGCCTTTAGTCTTGGCATGGGAACAAGCCGGACGCGGTTCTGAAGTAAATCGATCGGTGGAGCGAATATGGATTGCAACTCCGTAACCAGTTTATCAGGTTCAACATGGTCTAACCGGTACAGGGCAAATGCCATGCCCTTAATCCAATCGACATCAAAGGTATCGATTACCTGCAGCATATTGGCCCGGTCAGAGGCTGTTCCGGCAATAATGATATGATTGCGTATATCATCAGTTTGCAAAATGCTTCCGTCCCCGCTGAGAGGTCGTAGTACCTTTTCGATTTCGCTAGCGCGTGCATAAGCTAAAGGCACAATCTCAACTGCATATCCTGGCAAAAATCGTCGTCGACCCGGCGCGCGAACAGTCAGTGTAGCAACGCGCGATTTTGCTTTTGCGATCGGCATGACTTGGTATTGGCCGTTCGATACCACGAGCGCAGCGCCCACTTGCGCCAACGCCATTTCAAGCGCAGCTGTCAAGGATCCGCGTTTTATCGGCCGGCCGGTTCGCAAGGTTGTGCGCCCTTGCACGGCGGGATCGATAAAATAATCATATTCTAACAGTTCGCCTAAAACGCCATCAATGATGCGGCCAATGTCGGCATTATCGAAATTAAGCTCTATACCCTTTTCATCGTATTGAATTGGCGTGGGGTTTGGAATTGCCTGGACGCCGGCGGTGCCCCGCTCGCTAAAATACGCAGTTTTTGGACGCACACCTGTTTCACGTTGTGTTTTTGGAGCTGCAGGGGTGGCTGCTGTTTTCTCCTTAAGCAGAGTATTCGGGATCATAGATTTTTGATGCGATTTGTCGGCACATGCAAAAACAAGTACAATAGCCACGCATATCCAGCTCAATCTCAAACATGTCATCTATCGAGCGCCCCGCGCAGGACAGCGCGCTTCTGCATCCCGTTTTTCTCCCATAGAACCGATTTTTCACGAATGGAACGGAGCACCCAACCGTCGGTCGTGCTGCCAATTTTTACCCACTTATCTGCCCCAGTACTGTGCTCTAAAACCAGTGCCAAACCGTCATTTGGCGCGGCGATAACAATGCCCTTTATGTGCGGCGGTCTTGGGTTTTCAGGTTCGTTCGGTCCTGGCAGTTCTCGCTTTTGATTGAGGTCCTGCGGATACCTGCGACTGCTGTGAAAAAGAGCAATTGATTGACTGTGGGTGGGCTGGGTTTTTAGCGTTGCAACAGCGGCATTAAAGTCCTTCGCCGTTAGGCCTTGGAACGCGTGTCTCAGCGTTGCAGGCGCCGCGCTATCGCTAAAAAATACCGTCAATGACCCACCGCACAAGGCAAATGTTACAAGCAGCGTTACGATCAGAATTTTGTTCTTGAAGGTCATGGCGCAAGCTTTCAGCGGGTATCGCGATCCGGTAGCCAATAGCCCGAAATCCGGGTCCTAATATCCAGCATGTCAGACTTTCGTTGGCGCGGTCGACGGGCATTGAGGGTGATCTGCGTGGTCTGGATGAGCTGTGAATGTGCTGCCGTTATCTGTAGGAAGCGAACATAATCACGTTCTGCGGCTTCGCCGACGAGTTCGACAGTCGGGACCAAAAAATTGCCGCGCTCTTGTATTGGACCGAGTGTTAAGGCGTTCACAAAAATATTCGAGCGATTTGCCAGATCAGCAACTAAGGTCTGCAGCTGTGCTTGCGCGATGCTTGTGCTATCGCCGCGGAGCAACAAA
Organism: Pseudomonadota bacterium; assembly: GCA_039026755.1. Classification (GTDB taxonomy): domain Bacteria; phylum Pseudomonadota; class Alphaproteobacteria; order Sphingomonadales; family CAKZYD01; genus CAKZYD01. Next base: position 19,298 of record JBCCLR010000021.1, read on the forward strand.
GCCTCTAAATCGGTGCGTAGATCATCGCGCAAGGCATCCATTTGCGGTCTAGATGCGATCGCGACAAGCCGCGCTTTTTCAAAGCGCATTGCTGCTATGTCACCGTGCAACTCAATAAGTAGGGTCGAAAGCGGTGTAATAATGACATTTACAATAAAGCCTAAACACATAAGCAAAAGTGCAATGGCAAGGGCACGCCTTGCCTCAGGTGCAAGGTGGGTCATTTTGGACGCTGGGTTTTTAAACGTGCCGCTATACCAAATGTTGGCAACGCGGCACCGCGCTCATCGCGTTTAATTGTATCCAGCATCACTTGCGTAAATATCGGATTTTCTCGCAATGCGGCAGCGACAGCATTAGCGTTCGCAGCCTTGCCCTTAATTTCCGCGACATCTGCGGTTATCTGCAATTCGGTCACCCAGCTATCTTTGGGGAGTGAGACCGCTAGCGCATCGAGTATTTGCACAGTACTTGCAGTCGTCGCAACGTCGCGCAGCGTCATGCCCGCGGCATCCAAAGCCAGCTTTCGCTTCGTTTGCCCAATGCGGTCACCCAGGTCAGCGCGCAAAGCGCTGATTTCAGATTGCAAATTGGCCTTTACATAATGACCGAATGCTAACGCTAGTAATGCTGTGATAATGGGAGCGAAGCAGATACCAGACAGCAATAAGCGATCTCTCTTTTTCGCCTGTTTGCTCTGCGGGGATTGCGCATCATAATTAAATTGAAACGTAGAATCGCCGTCACGCGCGACCAACTTGTATGTTGCGATGGAGTTGTCGGCTAGGCGCTTTCTAAGGTCTTTGAATGTCTTGGATTTGACGATCGCGACGCTCACCAATATTGAAGCATCGCTTTTGTCTGTTTTCAAAACGCTATAAGCGTGTTCCACCACACGGTAATCAATCGGGGATTCTTGTAGAATCTGGAACTGTATGGCTTCCCTTAGGTTGGCTTTAGCTTGAAGCGGCAGGCGGATCTGAAAGCAAAACACATCATCAGGATCGAGTACAATTTGCAGCCCGACCTGCTGCGCTATGCTTCTAATTTTTGACCAATCCTCGGATCGTAAAATTCCGTCCGTCGACTTAAAAGCAGTGCAGTACCGGCCGTCCTCGCCTCGCGTTTCTAGATGTACATTTCTACCGAGCGTAAGGCGCGCAAAGGTTTCTTTTTCACGCGCCTTAACAGCTGCTGGCACCAGCGCGTAAAGCTCGTCAAACCACCACTCTAGCAGCGCCCGGGTCTGCTGCCCAAGAAGTTGCGGGGTCATCGAAAGGTCATTCATAAGCGGCATCTCCGGCCAATTGGTTCAAATAAGCACCGGCTATCCAAATTCACTTTCGTTTGTGCGTTGAACGTAAGTGTTTCAGAGTTATTGCCTCCAGTTTGTATGGATATCTTGATTGCGGTTGGAATGGCCTCCCGCAGAGTCCAGTCGGATTGATAGCGTAAGCCTTGGTTTGACGGCGTTCCGTACGAAACCTGAAAATTCTTCACATTGCTGATCAGAACTTCGCGAATGTCTGGATCTATAGACATAGGAGTGCGGCGCACTTGAAAAACGATGTCCAACTGACCGGACGCATTTTGCTGGGCTACCAGATCATAGCGCGCCAAGCCCACGCCGCGCATCGACAGTGGGGCAGGGGCTATAAAACGAAACTGGTTCGTGTTTCCTATAAAGGCTTGGTCTTGTGTATCATCTGTTGTGTGGATGACCGCTGCTTCCAGCTTTTCACGGATAAGAGAGCTTATTTGGCCGCGCAATAAAGCGAGATCATAAATCCGGTTAGCCTCTTGCAGACGCGCGCTGTTTGACCGCAGGGAGCTAACCAACAGTGTCAAAAAGAGTCCACTAACGCCGAGCGCGATAATGACTTCCATCAAGGTAAATCCGTGCTGGCGCTTCATGGACTTATGGTCAACATTTGGCTGGAAAGCGTAGCAAGGAGTTTCGACGATGCTGTGTCGGAAATTAAGATATCGATCTTAATCAGCTGAATAGCTTGGTTTTTATTTTTTGATGCTCGAACCACCAACGTCCATGACATATTATCCGATCGGCCAAAGAGTGGCGCGGACGTTGGATCGTTCCTATTGACGGCATCGATAAGTTTGCGGTTGGCGAGCGCCAACGCTTTAATGCGTCTGTAAGCGTTGGCGGTTTGGCGGTAGTCAGAAACAGCGTTTGGTATAATGACGGATAAAACCAGGCTTACGACAATCAATGAGATTAGAACCTCAAATAAGGTAAACCCGCCCTGTGGGTCCTGCTGGCAATGCATCTCGGTCACTTGACATAGGCACGCCCAGACAGCGCGCCGACTTCTATTTCAAGTGCCAAATCACCTTTGCTTAAGACGAGGGTTGGAGCGTTTACAGAGCCATCGGGATAAAACTCTATTGGTTTTAGCTGTTCTGATTTGGGGGCCTTTTTTGGGGCTAAAGTGAATGTTTCAGGGGCACTGTAAATATTGCCAGCGCCTGTCGTAAGCCGGCCATTACTGAGGTTTACTGTTTGTATTCTGCCATTAGATCTCGCCGATCGCGCTTGGTCTTCTAGCGCGGCAATTAACCGGGACGCTGCTTTGTTGAGCTTCGCATTGTGCTGGGCCTGGACGCCCGGGCGCAGCACAAGTCCCGAAATAAGCGCCACCAGCGTTAAACAAACAACCACTTCAAGTAGCGTGTAGCCATTCTGGCTTTTAGCTTGATAACGTGTTTGACACGTCGGCATTTTGGCCCTCTCCACCTTCTTTGCCGTCTGCTCCAAGACTAACGATTTCAAATGCGCCTGTTTCCGAGGAGCGTCGGTAAAGGTACGGTCGGCCCCAAGGGTCCTCTAACTGTGATGCTTTTTGCACATACGGGCCGTTCCAGTTGATTGAATTGCTCGGGCTCTGCCACAACACGTGCAAACCCTGTTCTTGGCTCGGATAGGCGCCAGTATCTAAAAAATAGTACTCAAGACTGGCAGACAGTGCGTCAATCTGCAGCTTCGCGGTGTCGGATTTTGCGCCGCCGAGGACGCGTAAGAGTTGCGGTGTTGCAATAGCTGCAAGTAACCCCAGCACAACTAAGACCACTAAAAGTTCCAACAAGGTGTAGCCGGAGCACCGGCACATCCGCGGCGTCATAGAGCGTTGAGTGCGTGAAAACAGCGACATCATGAACTGAGCGAATGTGCCTCCCCGATAGCGTAACGTCAGCCTATCAACACTTATTCCTGTTTAACAGAAATTTATTACCGAGCGAGATTATTTACGCTGAGAATACCTAGCATTACGGCGGCGACCAGGCCCGCGACGATCACGCCGAGGACAACCGTCGATAACGGGTTCAAGAGGGCGACCAACCGATCAATCTTGTTGCGCGTTTGTGCAGCGATGATTGAAGCGGCCTTGGTGGCGAGGTCTCCAAGCTGAGCAGTTTCTTCGCCCACTCGGAGCAGATAAAGCGCGGTTATGGGAAGCTTGCTTGATCGAGCCAACACAGAATGGAGCGCAGACCCTTCCCGGACACCAATTGCAGCTTTGCTTAACTCGGCTTGTATAACAGCATTTTTGGTTGCCGAGCCACTCAGTTCCAGCGCATTTGCAAGCGGAACTCCTGCGCGAAGCATTGATCCAAATACCCTTAAAACCTGTGCCATCGTCGCAAAATAATACAGCCGCGCGACCGGTAACTTAATAAGGGCAAATTCAAATAGCCGTGCGCGATAGCGCTTTACTTTAAGCGTCATCAATAAAGCGAACACTGCAGCGAGCAGGCCTGCAAACAGCATCAAGCCGTGCGATTGCAGCATTCGTGAAAGCGCTAAAACGGCTTGCGTTGGAGCTGGCAGCTGATCTTCTTGCCCTCTAAATACTGGCTCAAATTCGGGCACAACGACACATAAAACAATAAAAATGGCAAAGCACACGGTCGCGAGCACGATTGCTGGGTAAATCAGTGCGCTAAGCATCTTTTGCGTGACTTCATCTGTGCGTGACAGATACTCCGTCAGGTCAGCGAACGCCAGCTTGAGCGTGCCGCTTTGTTCCCCTGCGCGCACAATCCCGTTGTAAAAATCCGGTGTGGAGTTTTCCATCCGCAAGGCGTCATAGAGCGAATGACCCTCACGAACATGCTGGAGCAGGCGCGTCAAAAACCGTTTTGTTACCTTGGTCTCCGATTGCGTTACTGTCAGGCTTAAAGCCTGCTCAATATTGAGGTCAGCGTCAAGCAAAGCACTCAATTGCCTGGTCGCAAAGCACAGCTGAGCGGAAGGTAATTTGCGGTTAATGCTGACATCGCGATTGAGCTTTGCCCACACACCGTCTTTGACTTCCGAAATACGGATCGGGGTCATGCCCTTAGACATCAAAATGCGCGCAGCATCATTTCTATTATTGGCATGTAAAATGTCGCTGCTTACATCGCCAATGCGTGTCGCTGCGCGGTATTCAAAGCGTTTCACTCAACAGATCCGAGCGCAGCGCGTTTGACTTCAGAAAGCGTCGTTACACCCTGCGCCACGCGCGCCAAGCCATCTGCAAATAACGTAGGGTTACCTGATGTCGTTATCATATCGCGCATTTCGGCTTCATCACCTCCGCCGCGTATCATGTTTGCAAGCGCTGTATTGACACGAACGGTTTCAATGATGGGGACACGCCCATTAAAGCCGCTTTGGTCACATGATGCACAGCAGCCTTGGCTATATATGTGTTGCGGAACGAAACTCAGATGGGCTTGAAAAAGTCGTCTTTCCTCAGCGCTCAGCGAACGTTTGGTGCGGCAGGTCATGCATAGCTTGCGCACCAGCCTTTGTCCGGCGGTCAATGTTAAAGTGCTAGCGATCAAAAATGGCTCTATGCCCATATCAATAAGGCGCGTAACTGCGCCAAGAGCCGAGTTTGTGTGCAGCGTCGAGAGAACAAGATGTCCCGTTAGGGCTGCCCGAATAGCAATATCAGCTGTCTGTTTATCTCGTATCTCCCCAACCATCATGACGTCCGGGTCTTGGCGGAGGAAAGCACGCAAGGCCTTGGCATATGTAAGGCCTATATCGGGCTTAACCTGTACTTGGTTGATACCCGGAATAAGATATTCTACAGGATCTTCTACCGTCAAAATTTTCATGTTCGGTATTTTAAGCTGATTGAGCGCAGCGTACAGCGTCGTCGTCTTTCCCGAACCGGTGGGCCCGGTCACCAAAACAATCCCATTCGGTCGTGCTAATACATCACTAAAATGTGCAATTGACGTGTTAGAAAGGCCTAAATCGTCAAGGTTTAGAGGCTTTGTGGATCGACCCAAGACCCGCATCACGAGGCTTTCGCCATGAATGGTTGGGGAGGTTGAAACTCTCAGGTCAACGTTTTGCCCGCGAATGGAAGTGCGAATGCGCCCATCCTGTGGAAGGCGTTTCTCGGCTATATCAAGGCTGGCCATAACCTTGATGCGCGATACAATTGCGCCAGCCATCGCTTGTGGAAGCGACATCATTTCTCTAAGAACGCCATCCGACCGATAGCGCACAACAACGGATCGTTCCATCGGTTCAATATGAATGTCTGAAGCGTGACACTCGCAGGCATCAGAAATGATTTTGTTAACAGCCTGAATAGCCGGAGCGTCGGAATTCAGATCTTTCAATAATGAGACATCGCCGTCATAGATACTATGATTAGCATCGTCGATTGCGCTATCGATTGAGGCTGCATGTTGTTCTGCCTCTTTGTACTCAGATAACCCTGTTAGAATATCCGCTTCCGTTCCAATCAACACCTCCGCATCGGAATGCAAAATAAATTGCAGGGCGGCGATAAGGCCTGTGTCTGTTGGATCTGTAACGACGATGCGCCACGTTTTGTTTGCCGTGCTCAGGAACAGCGCTCGCTTGGCTTTTAAAAATGTTAAGTTCGCATCTTTTGGCAGCTTTGGAGCGCCTTGTTCGCTGCCCGGCGTCCAGCGCTGCGTGTCCGTATATCCGGCGAGCCATTGCGCTAAACTGTCTTCGCCAAGCAGGCCAAGCCGCGTTATTGAAGCAATAAGTGGGGTCTGCGTCTCCGCGCCGACCCGCTTTGCACGCTTTAAAAGGCTTTCTGGCAATAACCGGGCGTCTGTAAGCGCCGCCTCCAATGCACACGCTTCTCCTGTTGGCATATACGCTGTCCCCCTCACGCTTATTGCGAGGGTATTCTAAATCGGGAATAAATGCAAAAAGAACGCAGCGGTGGGAATTTTCAAGGGGGGCATTTTCAAAGCAAATGGGAAGGCGGCGCTGTGGCTGCCTTCCCATTCTTTTCTCTTAAATACGATGGTTGAGTTTAGCTTTAAGCGGCCAGCGACGTTTCAGTTTCGCGGTCCCAGCTAAGGCCGGGTTTATAGCGACCGGTAACCTCGCCGTCTTCTAAGGCAAGTAAGTGCAGCCACCCGTTATCGAAGAGATCGCGTACTTCTAGGTGGCGCGATAGCACATCCGTAATGGCCTCCTGCGGTGCTTCAATCATCACAGTGAGGCGCAGCGGCTCGTGCATGAGCGTGTCGCCATCATGGATAGTTTGCCACGGGAGGCCGGGGCGCAATATGCCGCCATTGCCTTGGACCACGCCGATACCTCCAACCACGTTGTGGATCAGTTTATTACCGCCGCCAAAGGCTTTTGGTGCCACCGCAGAACCATAATATTGCAGGTTGATCCAGCTTGCCACAACAACCGGCGCGGTCAAGATAAGCTCGAGCGTCTCAAAGTCTTTATCTTCTTTCCAGTCATAGTTATGCAGGAACGTACGTCCCTTAAGGTCAGCACCGGCTGTGATGCCGCGCGG
>JBCCLR010000022.1:0-25823 GCA_039026755.1 Pseudomonadota bacterium
CCTAGGCGCTGAGGATGCGCGGGTGTTGGCGCGCGAGGGTGCGAAGGTTGTTCTCACCGATATTCAAGATGAGATGGGCCAGGCAGTCGCCGCTGAGATTGGCCAGAATGCGCTCTATCTCAATCACGATGTGCGCTCTGAAGCGCGCTGGCAGGAGGTTGTGGATGAGGCGATCCGCCACTTCGGGAAACTCGATATTCTCGTCAATAACGCCGGTCTGGTTCATTTTGCCAATGTGGAAGAGCTTTCCTTTGCCGATTTTAAGCTTGAAACCGATGTGATGCTGGCGGGCGCATTTTTGGGCTGTAAAACCGCCATTCCAGTGATGACTAGAGGTGCGGACGCATCCATTATTAATGTCGCATCGATTTCCGCAATCAGAGGGTTTAGCGGTGTGCCGGCCTATGCCGCTGCAAAAGGCGGCATGATCGCAATGACACGCTCTATCGCCGTTCATTGCAAAGAACAGAAATATGGTATCCGCGTCAATTCCATCGCGCCGGGAAATACTGTCACGCCGATGACCGACCAAGCCATTGCGCAGGTCGCAGCGGATTCGCCGGGGCTGCGCGGCTCACTTGAAGCAGGCATGGGCCAGCCTGCGGATGTTGCCAACCTGGTCCTTTTCCTGGCCAGCGAAGACGCCCGCCGCATCACAGGCACCAATATCGTCATCGATAATGCCGAAAGTATTGAGTAAAGCGGGACGCTAACTTTCCTCTCTCAGTCCGCGCTGCAATGCCTGGTTCTCCGGCGTATCCAGATCGCACTGAATACGGATCCAGCCGGGGTTTACGCCGATACGGTCTTGGCCAGGCATACCCCAGCCATAGACCAGCGTTTGTCCGTTCGCATTGCCATCCAAAACGCCGATAAAGAATGTCTTGCGCTGCATGCCATAAGACCAGGTGTTACGCATGAGAAGGGTCATATCGCGGCCATCGGGGTGAACGAACGCGAAGGTGCCGCCTTGATCGTGGATGGTGATATAATGCTGCGTATGATTTGCGCGGTTTGGAATAGTTTTTGGGACGTCAATCATGCAGGCGAACCAGCGTGCGCGCTGCATCACCATAGGCTTAAAGCCCACCACCGTTTGCGACACTGCTCGTCCGGCTTTATCGACACTGCGCTCACGGACTGTGTAGCTGTCTTTCGCGATTCGAATTTGGCGATCTAAAAACCGGTCGTTGCCTTGTTTGCAGGTGATTTTCTCAATTCTGCCCATATAGCCAAAGCCATCACGTTGAATAAGCATATCGCAGCCTTTCTGATACTTGGCATCTTCAGCTGTGATCTTGGACAGTGCGCTCCGATTGCGGCCCTTTATTTGAAACCGCGCCCCATCTTTCAGGGCATAGGTTTTGACCCGAACCGCATTGGCCGCTTCATCTGCAGACAAAACATAAATGGCTTGGTGGTTGAGGCTTTGCGCCGCGTCATCGGTTCTATGTTCGGCATAGAGTACCGCTTCACCCAGCTGCGATATGTTCAAAGGGTAGATGAGCGCGTGCAGGCGGGGCCGCTGAATTTTCAGTTTGGCTGCAGCGTCAAAGCTCACCTGTTCCTGATTATCATAGTCGCCAGGCCACAGCTTGATGATGTACGCCAGTTCCCGCTCCAGCCGGGTAAAGCCGGTCTCTTGGGCTTGTGCGCCTGTAAGGGCGGCTCCAGCGCAGCTGATAAAGGTTAAAAAAACACAGAACAGTTTGCGCATATGAAGCATCTCCCGTCACAGGTGGTGGTTGGTTGCCGACCACGTGAAGAGCAAAGCGCATTTACGCCGAAACTGGCAAGAGTATTTGCAGATGATTTAGGTCGGCCAAGCGTTCGGCGTGCAGCGTTAAGGTCGCGCCGCAGGATGCATTAGCTTTGAAAGAGCTTTTCCAGATGTTCGCGCGCATCCCCCAGATCTGGGCGCTCGTTCATCCGGTAAGGGCTCTTCAAGCGCTCGCGAAATTTTTCGCTCAACAGGCGTCTGCGCAAGAATTTCAAGGTTGGTGATTTTTGAACGAATTCTAACAATGGTGTTTTTTTAAGCCGTACCGAGGACACATTTTGGGCCGGCAGATCATGTTTCCACTGCCATGTTTCTGGTGCGTTTAAGAAGCTTTTTATCTCTTCAAAAAAAACATCAGGGTCTCGCTTCATGTCTTCAAAGCGCACCACCTTCACCGCATCCTCGCCAAACGCCTCTCGAAAGGGCTGCACCTGTTTTTCATATTCACTATAGGCAATGAGCTCGGGGTATTTTTCGACAGCCACTTCCACTGGTTCGGTGATTTTTCCAGTTGTCCACTCATGGATATAATGTGAGATCAGGCGCTCCACGGGATCACGCGTGACATAGATAAATTTGATTGGCGGCGGTATGGTTGACTTAAGGCGCGCGACGGTATGTGGGTGGGTTGGCAGTTTCGTATAATGGGTGCTGGATTCGCCAATAAACAATGCATCACCGGCATCAGCAAATAAGGACTGATACCACTCTAGGCCTTTTTCCCATTGGTCATCGTCACTAAAGAAATTGGGCTCTTTGGGGGTGCTCATGAACACACCCTCTTGGCGCGCCAGTTGTTCATGCAGTGTTGTCGTCCCTGCCTTCATAGCGCCGATAATCATGAAATTGGGCGTGCGCGTCGTCATCACGGGGTGTCCTTTAGGGGGCCTTAAAGGCCAATCCAAATGTCGCGCCACTCTTTTTCAACATTGAACAGGCGCCGGGTTTTATAGATGCGCGACGCTGCGGCAACGCAGTAGGCAAGATAAATCATAAGATTGGTTAAAATCAGACCAAGGGTGCCGCCATAGTGTTTTTTAAAATATCGTGCACGGCTTTCATAGTAGTAGCGCGGCAGCCGCTTTCCAGCTTTTCTAATTTGTTTCACAGGTCCGCTGCCGCCGCGTTTATGAATAATCAGGCTTTGCGTGGCTTGCAGCACACCCCACCCTGCTTTTCGTGCCATTTGGCAATAGTCTGTGTCCTCAAAATATAGGAAATATCCCTCATCCATAAGGCCGATTGCGTCAATTAAGTCACGCCGCACAAGCACGCCGGCAAAGCTCACCCAATCAGCAGGGTTGGTAATCTGCGTGCTTTGTATGGGTTTGCGAATGATATAGTGGCGAAAAATGCGGTCAAAAAAGCCAATCCCTGCCCGTACCAAAAATTCGCTCATGGGCGAAATATAATTAAAATGTGAATACTGCTTGGTACCGTCGGCATCCATGAGTTGTGCGCCGATAATCCCTGCGGCTGGACTTTTATGTGCGCATTCGATCAGCGCTGTCAGACAGCCGGGTGTCAGCAAGGTATCGCTGTTGAGAAGTAAGATAAAGTCGCTCTTCGCGGCTTTAATGCCGACGTTATTGCCGGCAGAAAACCCGCCATTGACTGGTGAACGCACGAGGCGCATCACACCCGTATCAATGTTCGTGCTTTCAAGATACGCCGCGATTACCTCATCTGAGCCATCGCCAGAGGCGTTATCAACGATGATTGTTTCCACACGGATGTCGCACTGCGCGCACTCATCTAAAATGCCTTGCAGGCACTCAACCGTCATGTCTCCTGTCCGGTAATTAAGGAGGACGATTGAAAGCTGCGGGGGGTCTGCTTGTGACTGCATTCTCAATATTTCTTAGTATAAAGCGCGGCTGCAGTATGCAATTCATCAGCACTGCATTTGCAAGACGCTGTGCACGCCATTGGCTTACACATGCCAGATGCAGCAGTAGTGTCTTCATATCCTAAAAAAAGTCTTATGCGTTCAAGGCCTATTTTTGTGGCGCATTTTAAAAGTGCCCGATGTAAACGTAAAAACGATGTTATGACCGCGCAGACAGGCCTATAGTCTAGAGTGCCATCGGGTTGACAGGAGCTGGACGCGGCAAATGGGGGTATAAGAGCTTTGCACACGCCTAAGCAACGCGCTGGGCACAGACGGCGCGGCATTCTTGCTGGCCTGGGTGCGCTTGGCGTTGCTGGGCTGGGGCGCTCGGGCCAGGCAAAAGCGGCAACGCATGACGGCGATGTCATCGTTATTGGCGCAGGGCTATCTGGCCTTAATGCAGCGCTGCTGCTGGAGGAAATCGGCTTTTCAGTGATCGTCATTGAAGGGCGTGACAGGATTGGGGGCCGGCTGTGTTCACTTGGCGATGTTCCCGGTAATCCTGAAGCAGGCGGCAATGAAATCGGCAACAGCTATGGCCGTGTGCGCGGGGCTATGGCCCGTTATGGCGTCAAGCAGGTCCCTATGCGGCCACGCACCGAGAGCATTGAACAGCATACCTACATGCATTTGGGCGGCGCAAATATCCGCCTGGAAAACTGGGCCCGGCATGCGCAAAACCCTTTTCCGCAAGGCTATAAAACGACATTGCCATGGCAGCTGGAATTTAAGGTGATTGACCAGGTTAATCCCATTGCGACAGCACAGAACTTCAACGACCCCGCCTATGCAGCGCTCGATGTTTCAATTGCATCGCACCTGCGCGCGCAGGGTTTTAGTGACGCTGCCATACAGCTTGGCGCTGGCACGAATATGGGCCAAGGCAATGCGCCAGATGCTCTTTCTGTCTTGCATTGGTGCCATGTGCTTGCCTTTGCCAAAGCAAGTGCCGCGCAGGTCAGTCACCGCGGTTCGGTGGCGAGTGAGGGCGGCAATCAGCGTATTCCAGAAGCGATGGCTGCGCAGCTGCGTGGTGATGTGCGGCTTGGCCACCACGTTGTCGGTATCTGCGACGCGGGAGATCATATCCGGGTGCAGCTGAAAAACGGCAAAGCCCTCACGGCAAAGCGGGCGATTGTGACGAGCCCCTTCGCGAGCCTTCGTGATGTCGCGCTTGACGTGCCGCTGCATCCGAAGACGGCGCAGGCTATTGGGGAAATTGGCTATACCCGCTGCACCCAGCTGCATTATGTGCCAACGCGGCCGTTTTGGCAGCACGATGGCCTGCCCCCATCAATATGGACAGACGGATTGTGCGCGCGCGTGCTGGCGCTGCGAAACAATCCGGAAGACCGGGATGAAATTACCAGTTTCGTTGTTTACGCAAATGATCGTATGGCGCTGAGGCTTGACCAGCTCGGGCCTGAGGCCGCCAATACGGCGGTGCTGGCCGAACTTGCGCGTATCCGGCCAAGCACGCAAGGCGCTCTGCGCTTTGCGCGCTTTCATTCTTGGCAAAACGATCCTTTTTCGCGTGGTGCTTATGCGGCTTGGAAGCCTGGCCAGGTAAGCGCCTTTGCGGCCCATATGGCGACGCCAGCGGGCCGGCTGCATTTCGCTGGCGCGCATACATCCATTGTCACCCGCGGTATGGAAGCGGCCATGGAAGCTGGTGAGCGTGCCGCCTTTGAGGTGGCGGAGCTGCTTTAGGCTGCCTGGCGTACCGTGCGCCGCCAAGTGATTGGAAAGCTGTCTTCAGGCAGCGGTTCACCCACAATGGGCTCTGTGCCGCCGTCCTTGAGCGCTAAATTGAGCGACAGTGGATTGGGCGCATAGCGGATGTCATCACCGATCCAGCGGCTTGAAAATGCCAAGCGCCTGCCGCCGCCGGACCCTGTGCGCGGCGCAGAGCCGTGGATGGTTTTGGGATGAATAACCAAAATATCGCCCGCTTTGGCCGGCCAGCTTTGGATTGGCGCATCGGGTGCATTCACCCGGTCCACCAGTTCGCTCCACGGGCGAAATTCGGGAGGGCGCTCAACATCTTGCGGCGAAAACCCTGAATGGTAGCGATAGGTATCGTTATTTGACCCCTGCAGCGTCAACAGCGGCGCATTGTCTTCCGCCACATCGGTCAATGCCATCCACAGCGAGGCAGAGTGCACCCCGGATAAGGGATAGGTGCATTCATCATTGTGCCAAGGCGTTGCAGTGTCCGCTGCTGTCCCGGCTTTCGCAAACGTACCATCGAGCCAATAGCGCAGCGTGTCTGTGCCCATCACATCGGCAAGCACCTCTGCAGCAGGGCTTTCGCGGATCCATTTCTGGATTTCCGCGCTATACGCCGCGACGTGCAAAATACGGTAGGTGCCGTTTTCGCCATCAATAAAAAACGGGGCCTGGCAGCCTTCATGCGTGACTTGCTCGGGCTGATTGCCTGTTTCATAGGTTTTAATAATACGGTCGATGCCGCGGGTGACCATGTCAACCCAGTAGCTATCGAATACGCTTTCAATCTTCACGCAGCCGTCCCGGTGGTACTGGTCGATATGGGCTTGAGTGACTTTAGCGGTCATTCGGCATTCTCCTCGGCATATTGGTTAAGCGCGGTCTGCGGCGCTAAGTCATCCTCTTTGCGCAGCCATGCATGTGGTGCACCTTCAATATAGGCAGAAACAATATCCGCATATGTCTCGCCGCCATCGGGTCGGTGGCACGGGTGCGTGCCTTTAAAGACATTGCCCTTGACGGAGCGTAATGCCCCTACAGTGGTGGGGAAATGGCTACGCAGCGTGTCGCTATCGGCCGTCAGCGCCAGCACGGGCTGAGCGATGTCAGGCAGGCGTGCCAGGGCCTCATATTGGCCAAACGCGTTTCGCATCGGCCCGCCCGCCATACCCGTTTGCATGAAATCAATAACGGCCTGGTGCAGAACGGGTTGCCATGTCCCATCAAAGCCTAGGGTTGGCGCCCAGACCTTCCAGAGATTGTATGTCCAATTCCAAGCATGCGGTGCTGGCGCGCCTGCGGCGTCATAGGCGGGTGGATCAAAAGAGAATTTGTTGATCATCTCTTGCCGCATCTCCACCGTCCAGTCGCTGGCAATACCGTCCAAGATGACGTGACTGATGATGTCTGGCGCTGCCATAGCTGTTTCCATGGCCACTTCGCCGCCCATATGGCCGCCGTGGATGATCACGTTGGTCAGCCCAGCGGCCTTAAGGCCTTGTGCGAGCGCCGCGCCATGCCGGGCCTGTGTCCAGGTGCTTGGCTCTGGGTGTGCGGAGGTGCCAAAGCCAAACATATCTGGCGCCCAAACGTCATAGCCGCGGGCGCCTAAGGCATGCGCCACATGTGCCAGCTGTGCGCCTGAGCCGGGCGTCCAGTGCAGCAGCACGATGGTCTTTCCGGCTGGCAAGCCAAAGCGGCGCACGTGGAGCTGGCCTTCCGGTGTCTCGAGATAGGTTCGAACGGATGGGTACAGCTGATCAATAGATCTGGTCATGCGCTCTCTCCTTAGCGATATTCAGAACACTACGGAGATGCCAAGCTGCGGAAAAACCTGACTGAGAGACTGTTCGCTGGCTGGTTAAAGGCCCTGGCGTAATACGCAGGCTTACAGCCCAAGTGCGCCAGGGTTCATGATCCCTTTTGGATCAAGCGCTGATTTCAGTGCTTTTAACAGCGCCGTTGCAGCCGTATTGCGGCCATCCAGCAGCGGATATTGCTTGCCAATCTGGAAATGCGCGCCGCCATGGTCTTGCATGATGTTGACAATTTCCATCTTCATGCGCTTGGCTTCCGCCCGGCCTTTTTCGTTGGCTTCGTATTTTGGCAGTGATTTCAAATGCTCTTCCGGCACAATCCGTTCATGATAGATGGTTTGCTCGTCAGGCCAGTAAAATGTTGGCTCATAAACGAATGCATTTGTGCCAACAGCCATAAACATGCGCCCCATGAACATGTCATGCTCGGCAAAGACATCTGCTTGGCTTTCTTTGTACGCTTCTAGCGCATGGTGGAAATCAACGCAGGCGCTGTGCGGCAGAAGCGTGTGAAACGGCAGCCAGCGCTCGCCCTTCGGGCCAAGCACATTGGTAAAGGGCGCAAATGGCATGCCGCGCACCACAGCGGGCACTGAATTGGGAATCTCTTCGCCATATTCGAGTGCAATGCGTTTCAGTTCAGCCGTTTTGGCTTTGGCTTCTGCTTCGCTATGGCCTTCAACGATATAGTGCACGGCATAGCTAGCTTGCATCAGCGCTTTATCGCCAGCGATTGCCATTTTCGCGAGCTGCTTTGCCCCCTTGGCAAGCGAGCCGGATGATTTTAGGACGCTCTTGGCCATTTCAGCCTTGTCGGCAATATTGTCTGACTTGCCAATCTGGCCTTGCTGCAACGCGGCATCCAGGCCGAAGTTTTCTTCATCCACCGTGAGCATTGCAATGCTGCTCATGGCTTTATGCATGGCTTCAAAGCTGGTGAAGTTAAAGCTTGCCGCTTCAAAGTCTTCGCGACGTTTTTCCAAAGCCAGCGTAACGCGCGCTTTAACGCCCAGCGCGCCGCAATCGCCAGTGAATAGGCCGGCAAGGTCAGGTCCAAAATGCCGAAAGAACGGATTTGCCACGCGGCTGCCCGCTGAGCCTGTCGACAGCATTTCGCCGGTGCCGGTCACCACATCAAAGGTCAGCGCTGCTTCAGCGGATACGCCTGGGCCATGGCTGATGGAGTTTTGGCTCATAGAGCCGCAAATAGACGCATTCAGACCAGAGAACGGCCCCCAAAATTTCGTTTTTAGGCCACGTGCTTTGAGCGTTTCATACAGTTCTGACCAGGTTACACCGGCTTCAACGGTGACCAGTTGATCAGTCTCATTGATATCAATGACTTTAAGGCGCGAGACGTCAATGGTTACGCCGCCGTCTTCTAAATGTACATAGCCATCGGTATAAGACGCGCCGCCGCCGCGCACAATCACGGGCGTATCGGTATCATAACAGGCACTGACGATGGCCTGCAGTTCATCTACGCTCCCGGGCTGCGCCACACCAATCGGCAGCTTGACCGCGCGATAGACGTCCGTGCCATAAAATTCCCGGTCCGCATCGCTGGTCAGCAGATATTGTGACCCTACGATGGCCTCGAGTTGGCTTAAAATGTCTGTGACGTGCTGTGCTGCCGTTGCCATATTCTTCCCTCTCCTACGTTCGCTAAAGTGCTGCTATCCCAATTGACCTGGAATGTGGCTTTCGTGGTTGTCCAGATACCATTCCGCAATTTCTTCACGCGTCGCCCACCATACACCAGGCAGTGATTTGGCATGAGCGATAAATTCGCGCAGGGCGCGCACGCGGTACGCACGGCCGGAGACGTGCGGGTGCAGGCCCACATTCATAATTTTGCCAGTGTGTTCACCTTCGGCATACAGCACATCCAGCTCTTCAATAAGCGCGTCGCGAAACTCATCTGTGGTGTAGCCGCGCCGGGTTAAAAAGGTGAAGTCATTGATTTCATTGGAATACGGCACAGAGACGATTGGGCCATTATCCGTACGCAGCAGATACGGCTGGTCATCGTTCATGATATCACAATGAAAAATGCAGCCGTGCTCCGCTAATATACTCGGCGTTTGCAATGTGCCGCGCAATGAGCTGGACAGCCAGCCCTTGGCCTTGCGGCCAACATAGTTCTCAAATTGCTCAAGCGTGCGGGTGACAACTTCGCGCTCTTTTTCAGGGTGTTTGGCAAAATTGGTGAGCAGTTCACCTTGTTCCCAGTTGTGCGCCAGGAGCTCCCAGCCACGCTCCAGGCAAGCATCGGTCATTTGTTTACGCCGTTCAAAGGTTACGGCATTCGTCGTGCAGCTGGCCTTCGCGCCCATTTCGTCAAACAGGTCAAATAGCCGCCAGATTCCCGCACGCTGACCATATTCACGCCATACAAAATTGGGGAGATCTTCCACATTGCCGGGCAATAGATCCGGTAAAATGGCGGGACCGCCAGCATAATAAGGCTTGTCAGTGTCTTTGACCAAATCCCAGGTTTCCAGATTGAAGGTCAAAATCAGCGCAACGCGGGCGCCATTTGGCCATTTTAACGGTTGGCGCTCTGGCGGCGTAACATAATCATATTCCATTTGGGGGCTTTCTGAAGGTCGAAAGGAGAGACTGACCTGGCCAAGGCGCAGGCCGCTAAAGTTGCTTTATTGGATCGGCATGGTCTGCGGTGTTGGCGCTGCGTTTTCAGCAAACTGCGTACCACGGATCAGCGTGTTGGGAATAACTGTGTTGTCCCATTCCGGATCCTTCGGAGGGCGATTGCCCACCCGCAGCGCAATCAAGTTTGCAGACGGGATCATATAGACGATCTGATTTGAGTTGCCGTCAAACATCATCATGTCTTTGTCCAGATAGGGCTCTGAATGCAAAACTTGACCGATTTTATAGCGCTGATTGGCATAGCCGCGCCGCTCAGTATATTCGCCAGGCAGCCACAAACCCGCACCATAGTATTGGTTTTGATCCGTGCCGGTGCGCATTTGCGCCACATAGCCTTCGGGTAGCAAGCGTTCGCCCTCCCACACACCATCCTGCAATACCACAATGGCCATGCGCAGAAAATCTTCCGCCGGCAAGAGGATGCAGCAGCCAGAATGCGCGGTGCCGCCTGGTCGGTTGACCCAAACTTGGCCACCCTGCCCGCCAATCTTCTGAATCACTTCTTGCGAGACGAACTCGGCGTAGCGCTGGCCAGTGGCGCGTTCGATGACCGGAGCCACCATCTCTGACGTTGCATTGGCGTATTCGTAGTCCTGGCCTGGGGTATAGGTCATCGTCATGTCGTTGATGATGATTTCATCATGCCGAGGGTGCAGATAAGCGCGGTTCAGAATATTCTCCGGTTCCAGCGCCATGCCTTGCTTTAAAAAGCCGCTGCGTTGGTCAAGCAGATGGCGCACCAAAATAGCCTCGCGCTCTGTACCCTTCCACTCGGTAATAAAATCAGACGCGGGTTGATCGAGGCTTTTGATTTTGCCCAAAGCAATGGCCCGGCCAACAGCGAGCGCGGTCACTGGCTTGGCGAGTGACCGTGAAATAATCAGCGATTCTCGTGTGGTGTCGCCATAATAATTCTCTGAAATGACTTTGCCGTCTTTCCACACGATGAATGCCAAAGAGTTGTTTGCCGCGGCGTAGTCTTCAACTTTTGCAAGCGCGTCGGCGGAAATTGCGGGCGCTTCGCCTTGTGCAAGCGGCGTATACTTTGCCGACCCAGGCACATCTTCCATCGTGTCATAGCCGCCCAGCCCCAAGCCACCACGTGCCTCCGGATTGGTGATGCGCTCATAGCGCAGTTGATAGAGTGCTTCATCTTCAGCGCTGTAGATCTGCGTCTCTTGGCCAACCGGGGCGCCTGCATCGGCGCTCGCCGTCTCTTCCGGCGCATCGGTACTACATCCCGCAAGAGCGGCAAGAACAGCGCAAAAAGCAAACTGGCGCATCCCTAAAATTCCTCCATGAGGCGGCCCAAACCATACACCTTTTCAGTAATACCGTAGTGCCGCAACGCGTGCCAATAGGTTGCCGTGTTAATGGCGATTACCGGCTTGCCGAGCCATTGTTCTGTCGATGCAGCCAGCGAGACCATGGAAAGATTGGTGCCAACCTGCAGCAGCGCATCGACATCATCACCATCAAGCTCTTTGAGCACTTGAACCAGCTTCGTTTCAGGCACCGTAGCGATTGCGGTCCAGCTTGGGCACTGCAAGCAGTGGTCACGCACCACTTCGATGCCGCTTTCCTCCAAGTATTTTTTGACCAGCTCATTGGCAACTGGATAATACGGCGAGACGAACGCAACTTTGTTGATATTGCCATAGGCACGGCATGCTTCCACGAGTGAAAGCGAGCCTATCGACAGCGGAACGCCGGACCGCTGCTCGACTTTATCTTGAAATTCTTGGCCGCCTTTAACGCCGCCATAGAAGGTGATGGCCGACATTCCCATCACCAAATAGTCAATGGGCGCAGTCATGACGCTATCCACCGCGTCCGCGACATTTTCCGAGATCGTCAACGTGCCTTTCATGAAAGAATCGTTGGAGATGGCGTCCGCATCGGGCGTAAAAATGCGGCTGTAATTGTTGGTGATTCCAGGCACCCGCATCCGCTCAAAATCGGTCTGCACGACGGTGTTGGTAGACGGACCGATAACACCAAAGTTACCGCGAAAGCCCAATACATCAACCATTTTTAAGGCTCCAAGTCTCTGCTCAAATCACCTGATGACAGGCGTGCTGCGATTATGCAATCGCAGCCGCGTCCTCCAGTGATTTATACATAGACTGGCGCATTAAGAAGGCCCGGCGTGCGCCCTTATCTTGGCTCAGGTTGAGCATCTCATTGCGTTTTGCATCGCGCTCCGTGCCCCAACCATTGCGCATCATTTCCATATTGGATTTGGTTTGTGCTTGGGTGAAGCTGTGCGTCACTGTGCGGCGCTGGCGGTCAAACTGGTCAAGCAAGTCTTCATTGACTTTATTGTTGATCACTTTGCCAAGCCGTTCGGTCAAGCTGCGGGCATCGTGGATCCCGCTGTTCATGCCAAAGCCGCCAAGCGGGTTGTTGAGATGCGCAGCGTCGCCAATGATGAACGCGCGGCGGTCCCGAAACGTCTTCGCAACGCGCTGGTGGACCCGGTAAATCGTACGGTGCCGCGTTTCCACTTCTTTTGACGTTTTCAAAAGGTGTTTGAACACTTTATCACGTGTCGCGTCCGACAGCAGATCTTCATCAGCGTCATCCTCGCTCACGGGCACGAGAACGCGCCAAAGACTTGGGACACGCAAAATCACTTGCCATTGCTCAGGATCTGAAACGTAGTTGACCCACGCCAGGTCCTCAAAATAATCCTCGAGCGGCTCAGGTGTGGTCAAACACAAGAACTTCTCCGGATACGTAAATCCATCAAATTCAATGCCCAAGAGCTTGCGCACAATTGAGCTCGCCCCATCTGCACCGATGATGTATTCCGCGCGGATCTTTTTCACTTCGACCGGCGTTTCCACATACGCATCAATACCGTCTTCATCCTGCTCGAAATAGCTGAGGCGATGACTAAACAGAACGTCCGCGCGTGGGTGAGCATCCAGCATATCGGCAACCTTGCGGGCCATGTGGAATTGTTCACACTGAATACGAAATGGATATTTTGTCTTGTCTTCAATCTCGCCTAAGTCGAGCGCAAAGACCTCATCACGCGCCCGGTCGCGAAAATGAAATACGGGCGCTTTCAAGCCGCGATCAAGCAGCATGTCGGTCACACCGCTCTCTTCGAGCATTTCGAGCGTCGGCGGGTGAAATGTAGAAGCGCGAAGGTCCGCAGCGCAGTTTGCACCGGCTTCTAACACAACCACATCTATACCTTGCTCAGCCAGCCACCAGGCAGCAATGCTACCCACCGGTCCTGACCCTGCGACAATAACTTGCGTGTCCACGATAAATCCTTTCTGGACGGTCTTAAATATTGATCCCAAAGGTAGAAATCGGGCCATGCTGTCGATACCGCTGCGGCTGCTTTTAATCGCTAGATGGACAGGGTTCTCACAAATCTTCGCTAGGCGAATGATAGATCGGCCTGCAGGTCAAAAACGCCGCACTTTTGGGGCTTTACGCGCCCAAAGTGTCGCAGTACGCGGGTGCTCGGCAGCTCGCTGTCCTGATCCACCCGCTGTCCTGATCCACCCGCTGTCCTGATCCACCCGCTGTCCTGATCCACCCGCTGTCCTGATCCACCCGCTGTCCTGATCCACCCGCTGAACCTGCTTGCCGTTGCTCTAAGCATCTCCGGATTCAACGTCGGCAATTTTTGACCAATACCGCTCGGTGCTTTCGCCGCCTTCCAAATTCGCCAATTCTTCCTCAAACACGTAGAGCACGCGAGAGATAAACGCTTCACGCCAGGCTTCGCGCTCGCGCCGTTCTTCGCTGTCGGGGAGATAGTTTTCCAGGGCTTCACGATCGAGCCAGCCATGGTTTTGCGCGAGTTTTTGCATGCTATCGAGCCGGTGCCGCAGGACCGCCACTTCGCTGGTCAGTGCCATTACCATGGAGAACAGTCGGTCAACGCTGTCTTCGTTGATTTGCGGGCGTTTGCCCTTCACGGTCCATGGCAATTGCCGCGTCATGCCAGCGCCTTTTGCGCAAGCACCACCAAAAAGCCCTTGGCTTGTGCCGCTTTATCCCCTGGCCCATTGTTTTGGCTTTGCCCATTGTTTTGGCTTTGATTGACCACGTCTGCCGTCAAAATATCAGTTTTTATAGCGGCTGCATCAAACCCGGCATCGGTTGACGCTTTGACCATATCGGTACGCCGAAATTGCCGCCAAAATGGCTCATTATTGTAGTAGGTTTCATTCTCTTGCAAAAACGTTGCGTAAGCATCGAGTTCAGAGAATCCAGGCTGGTCAATATGCAGCATCACGCCGCCTGGTTTGAGCAATCTAAAGCACTCTTTAAAAATCGAAGGTAGCCCGCGCTTAGAGGTTTCATGCAACACAATATGCGTTGTGACCAAATCAAAATGCGCGTCGGGATAGCCTGTTGCTTCTGCATTGGCTTGTTTGAAATGGACGGTTTTGCCCAACGTTTCGGCACGTGCGTGGCCATAGCGCAGCAAATCTGCGCCGACATCGCAGCCATGCACTTCAGCGTCCGGGTAGCGATCGACATAGGGCAGCGTCGCGTGACCGACTGCGCAGCCTAAATCCAAAATCCGCTGCGGGGCAAACTCTGGCTTGGTCTTGCGCAGATAAACTGACGCAAGCTGCCCAACCGCATCATTGAGGCCGCCGAGCAAGCCCGACATATAAAGATAGACCCCCCGGTCATAGAGCGCGCCGGTGGCTTGGCTGCCGGTATCTGCATTATAGCCACCGGGCATACAGTGAATATCGAGCGCATCAACGTAGCGCGGAACGGTCACGTCGGGATCAAGTAGCAGTGTTCCGCCGGCAGTGTTTTCCACCGCAATATCCTCCGCCCCATCCACAGCAGGGAGCACGGAACGCCAAATAAGCTCTTGGCTGGTGCGTCGCACCGACAGGTAGGAGGTATAAAAGCTATCAGCTTCCATCGCTTTACGGATATCGCTGGGCGATTGCGCGGCTTGTCCGGTACTGCGTTCAAAGCGCTTGGCGGCGCGCCGGTCAAATACTATGCGATTGGCAGGCATCAAATCCGCCGTAATTTTGTTGCGAAATGTAAATGCAAAGTCTTGCCGTGCACGGTCGTCCAAGCTGCCGGTTTTAAGCACCCCGCTGTTGGTCTGATCTTCGATCCGCTTCATATCTTATCCTAAGCTGTATCGCCGCCGCGCCCTGCGTGCGCTCTTGCCTTCGCTGCTCTAGCTAGCGTAAGACACGGCGCTTTCCAGCGCGAAACGCAGCCATAACCGGTATGCGACTAGCAATTTTGGTGCGAGATTTATGGTTCAGGCAAGCGCAACATTTAAAACCGAATTGATTGACGACAGTGGCTGGAAAATTCTCGTGGCTTCTGCATTTGGCGTTGGGCTGGGCCTGTCGGCGCTGCCATTTTATACCATTGGAGTATTTGCCACATCGCTTGAACAAGCCTTTGGGTGGTCGCGCCAACAAGTCATGACCTCCACGTTTTTTATGATGCTTGCCAATCTGTTTTTCGGCTGGGTGGTCGGCGTTCTGGCGGACCGTGTCGGCGTGCGCTTGGTGGCGATCATTAGCCAAATCGGTCTTGCCTTTGGCATGGCTGCGCTTGGCCTCGTCAGTGATAGCCTGACGGTACAATATACCGCCTGGTTTTGCATGGCATTCGTCTCGCTTGGGACTTTGCCGATCACCTGGACGCGCGGCATCGCCACGTGGTTTGATAAAGGGCGCGGTCTTGCCTTCGGTCTTGCGCTTATGGGCACGGGGGTCGTCGGCATCATTTCGCTGCCCGTAACCGCGAATTTGATAGAGCTTGTCGGCTGGCGCCAAACCTATTTTGTGCTTGGTCTGGTAATCCCTGTGATTGCGATGCCGCTGGTGGTTTTGTGGTTCCGCGAAAAGCTAGCGAATACGCCAGCGGGAGATGCCCCGGGCCGGCCAAACTTGCCGGGGCTGACGGTCAAAGAAATTTTAAAGAACTATCGCTTCTGGGTCATGCTGGTGGCGTTTGCGTGCGTATCCTTTGGCGTGGGCGGCCTGATCCCTAATTTGGTGCCGCTGCTCGAAGGCAAAGGCCTCGGCAATAAAGACGCGGCATATTATGGCGCACTGATCGGTCTTGCGGTTATTTTGGGCCGTGTTGTGGCGGGCTATCTTATTGACCGGTTTTGGGCGCCGCTAGTGGCAACAGCTTTTCTCACCGTGCCGGCGGCGGCCTGTTATTTGCTCACCGGGCCCATCGATAGCGGTGTTTTAATCGGCACATCGGCGGTTTTAATTGGGCTTTCTGCAGGTGCTGAATTTGACCTTATTGCGTTCATGTGCACGCGCTATTTCGGCATGAAGAATTATGGCTTTGTCTACGCGCTGCAATACGCTTCATTTGGGTTTTTTGCAGGCGTCTCACCAGCTATTTTTGGCCGTACGTTCGATGCAAATGGCAGTTATGATGCCGTTTTGGGCCTTGCTGGTGCGCTATTTTTAGTCGGCCCCCTGTTGTTGTTGACGCTTGGCAAATATCGCAGCTTTGCAGTGCCGGAAAATACGCCCGCATGAGCACAACCTTCGCGCGTAACTTGACGCGTTAACGCCGCTCTGCCCAAATTAACGACGGTGATGGCGACTCGCCTGGTTTGTTAGTGTTTTGCAACGAGGCAGGCATAATATTTATGGTTGTTTTCAGTGCTTCTCAAAGGCATAGTTGAAAAAGACTAGAAGAATTAAATTAGTTAACGTGGCTTTAACATGTCCTGCTCAACAGTTGCGGTGTAGACGTCACCTGAAGAGAGAAGTGGACCCCTTATGGCGATTGCCCAGCCGAGCGATACAACGGCCAATGCCTCCGATTTAGTCCAAGCAAGTCAGCCAAATCCAGATGTGCTCGGGGCACATATGGGGCCAAATACCGGCCTAGAGCGGCGCATGAATATTCGCGCTTTTGACTATTGGGAATCGCTCCTGGGCGGGCGCGATTTTCCAACTGTTGCAGAGCTTGATGCGGATATCATCGCGCCATTTCGCGAGCACTCCTTGCTGATTGATTTCACGCGTGGATATGATGCGCCTGTGATGCGCTTTGTCGGGCGTCACCTGCGCGCGGAGGCGTCGCTTCGTGATTTGGATATTGACTTAAGTGATGTGCCTTCCGGCACGCTATTGTCGCGGCTCACCAATCATTATTTGGAAATCCTGGCCAACCGTGCGCCGATTGGTTTTGAAGCAGAATTTGAAACTGAAGCTGGCGAGCGCGTGCTATACCGCGGCATTTTATTGCCGTTATCGGATGACGGAACGACAATTAATTTTATTTATGGTGTGATCAGTTGGAAAACCGAAGACACTGCATACAAGACCGGGGAATTTCCGGTCTTTGATGATGATGTGATTGATTTAGACGCACCGATTGATCCGCAAGATGAGGAGTTGATTGAACTGACCCAGGCGCTTGATGAGGCTGAAACGGATGCACTCATGCAGGCACAAACGCATGCGGATCCAAACGACATGCAAGATGATGAGCTGCAGAACTTAATGTCTGAAATTGATGCAGTTTTGGCCGCGACGCAGCCCAGCCCGGAGCAGGGTCCACCGCAGGATGAAGTGTCCCCGACCGCCTCGCTCCAGCACGATGCTGACCCCTTGCTTGATGCCCAAAATGGCGACACACCAAATCTTGAAGTGGAGGACCCCGCGTCAGCGCACGTCAGCCTGGAAGACGATGCTTTGGCACGACCAGATGATCTTGAACGGCCTGATGTTAACAATAGCGCAGCGGAGATCGCAAACACCCAAGCAGCCCCTGAGACCGACTTGGCAGAGGGTGCCATTGAAGACTTTGCCGCTGCTGACGTAAGCGCTGACGATGAAAGCGAAGGCGCTGCAGCCCCTGAGGTAGATGTATTTGCTGGTGAAACGGACATCGCATCGGGCGCGTTACAGCCCGATGAGGGACCGGATTTGGGCTCAGATATGCATGATGTGGTGACCAGTGGCCCACTGGACGATACCGTGCAAGATGCGGCGCATGAAGACGCGCCAGATGCTGTTTATAATGCCGGCCCCAGTACTCAAGAGAACTTTGGCACTGCAGACGACCTCGACGCGGCACACGATGATAGCATAGATGCCGAGGGTATCCTTGCCGAAGATACGGTACCATCAGCGCCAGAGCTTGAAGCATCGGATGAAGCCTTGCTTGATCTTTTGGTGCAGTGTCAGGCGGCAGCATCTGAACTGGTGCGCTTTGATAGCCGTAGCCGCGCAGCCCTCTATGAGACGCTGGCGCTTGGCTATGATTTCCATGTCGCGACGCACGCTGCGCCTGATGCATATACAGCGCTGCTTGAACGCGCCGGCATCAGCATGCAAGCCCGCGCGCCCATGACGCCCATCGTCAAGCTCATCTTCGGTCAGTCTTATGATAAGACCCGGCTCACTGAATATGCCGCAGCGCTGTCCTGCGCGGCGCGCGAAGGGGTTGAAAAAGGCCAATTTGAAGCATTTGTTGCCAGTTTTGAAGGCGGCCTGAAAGCCATGGTTAAAGCTGAGCGCGCGGCCCGCAATGCAGCGCGCGGCAATGTTGCGACTGACCATTTAGAAGCTGCAAAGCGCATTTTACGGACGCGTCAGTCGGCGCTCAGCGTTCCCGCCACTGCGCTGCCAAGCGCTGACCCTGGCGCTGAATTTGTATTGATGGTTGCGCGCCGAGAGGGTACGGGTGACTACGCGGTTCTGGATGCTATTGATGCAAATAAATCCATGCTTCAGGCTGCGTTAAAGAAAGCTGCCGAGACAGCATAAACCAGCCGTTTTGGATGCGGCCGACTAGGGTACCAGGGGCCTAGCACGTCGTCCTGCGGCATAATGATAGATAGCGCTCACCGGCATGGGCGCTCTTTTGGGGGATGCATGGCACGCTCAAGCCTGGATAAAAAGCGCAAGCTTATTCAATCGCTTAAAGCGAACTTAAAAAAAGACGGTGCAGCCTTACAGTCCTTCGCCGCCGCCTATTTCAATGATGCCCCACCGACAGATGTGGCAAGCGAGCGTGTTGCAGTGCTTGTCGATATCGTGCGTACCGCTTTTGCGGCGGGCGCGACCCGTAAAGCCGGTGCTGCGGCGATTTCCATCACCAATCCACCTGCTGACAGCGTCAGCGGTGATATCACCCGCATTATCATCGTGAACGATGATATGCCATTTTTAGTCGATACCGTTACCACTGCCCTAACCGAGCTTGGCATTGAAATACAGCGGATTTTCCATCCGGTCTTGCCAACGCGGCGCAGCAAAACAGGCAAACGCAGCAGCGCTAAAGCAGCCGAAGAGATGCGTGAGAGCAGCATCTTGCTTGATGTTGATCGGCGCGGCCCCACCATGTGTGCGCGCATTGAAAAGACCCTGCAAAACGTGCTCAAAGACAACCGCGCGGCAGTGCGCGATTGGCGCGCTATGCTCAAACAACTCAGCAGCTGCGCAGCCGACCTGAAATACGCGGACCATGGCGATCGGCATGAGGATATCCAGGAAACAATCGCCTTTATTGACTGGATCTGCGCAGATCATATGACGTTGCTTGGCTACCGGTATTACCCGGTGCAACGCCCTGAACGTGCAGCGGCTCAGCCGCGCAGCCGCTATAAGCCGCTCGGCATCTTGCGCGATGCCGCGACCAAAGTATGGCGTGGACCCGGCGGCATGGTCGATACCTCGCCCGAGTTACAGGACTTCTTGGCCAGTGATGAGCCGATTTTAATCACTAAGGCAAACGCCCGCGCCACCGTGCACCGTTCGGTGCATATGGATTACATCGGCATTAAACATTTTAGCGCTGATGGACAGGTTGTCGGGGAACACCGTTTTGTAGGCTTGTTTACCTCCTCAGCCTACGCCTGCCCGGCGCATACGATCCCGATTCTGCGCAAAAAAGTGGCTGCGGTCAGTACCCGTGCTGGCTTTGATGCCGCATCGCACACCGGTAAGGCGCTTACCCATGCCTTGGAGACGTTTCCACGCGATGAACTGTTTCAAATTGATACAGATCTATTGCTTGAAATCGCGCTTGGTCTGTTATCGCTCAATGAGCGCCCGCGTCCGCGCATTTTTGTGCGGCCAGATCGCTTTGAGCGGTTTATCTCAGTGCTCGCTTACATCCCGCGTGAGGCCTATACCAGCGACCTGCGTGAACAGCTTGGCGGGCGCATTAGCGCCGCCTACAATGGCAGCGTTGCGGTGTTTTATGTCGAGCTGCGCGATGCAGCGCTTACCCGTGTTCAATATATTATCCGAACCGTCCCGGGCGCGGTCCCCGAAGTTGATGAAGATGCGCTCAACCTCACCGTGGCCGAATTGGTCAAAGGCTGGTCAGCGCAGCTGTTAGATGCCTTACGTGACGTCTTCAGTGACGCCGATGGACGCCGGCTGTTCTATGAGATCCGCTCTGGCTTTTCGCCAGCCTATCGCGCAGCATTTACTGCTGAAGAAGCGGTGCAAGATGTCAGTGCTTTAAGGGCGCTCAGCGATGACGATACGCAAGAGCGCAGTTTTCGCCTCTATCGCCGGGCCGATACGCTGCCGCATCAGGCACATTTGAAAATTTATCGCCAAGACCAGATCTTCGCGCTGAGCGATAGTCTGCCAAGCATTGAGAATTTAGGTCTACGCGCCATTGGTGAAGCAGCTTTTGAGGTCCAAGTGGGCGTTGGGGCAAGTGGCTGGGTGCATGACTTTTTGGTGGAGGATGCAACCGGTGCTGCGCTTGATATCGACGCTTTATCGGGCCCTGTCACTGACATTTTACGCGGTATTGCTGCCGGCCGCGTCGATGATGACGGCTACAATACCCTGAGTGTGCGCTGCGGCCTTGGCGCAGCACCCATCACTATCCTGCGCGCTTTGGGCCATTATGCGCAGCAACTGGGCATTCCTTTTACGCGCTCTTATGTGGAGCGCTGCCTGGTGCGCAATCATACCGTCACAAAGTTGCTGGTTGCGTTTTTTGAAGCGCGGTTCAGCCCAAAGGTGCCTAAAAGCAAACGCACATCACGCATCGCGCAGTGCGCCAAGGCAATCCTCGCTGCCCTCGAACACGTCGCCAGCCAAGACGATGACCGCATCTTGCGGCTGTTTTATTCCATCATTTCCGCAACCTTGCGCACCAATGCCTATGTAAGCGGCGATAGCCCGCCTGAGACCCTTGCCTTCAAAGTTCGTTCAAATGCAGTCCCTGACATGCCAGACCCAAAACCCTATGCGGAGATTTTTGTGTTCGGTCCGCAGGTGGAGGGTGTGCATTTGCGCGGTGGACCGGTGGCGCGCGGCGGCCTGCGATGGACCGACCGACCAGAAGACTACCGTACTGAAATTCTGGGCCTGCTTAAGGCACAGATTGTGAAAAACTCCGTGATTGTGCCGGTTGGTGCAAAAGGTGGGTTTTTGCCGCGCCGCTTGCCCAAAGGCGGCGACCGCGACGCGGTGTTTGAAGCCGGGCGTGCAGCATACAAAGTGTTTATCCGCCAACTTATTGCGCTTACCGATAACTTGGTTGATGGGAAAGTGGTGCCTCCAGCGGGCGTCGTGCGCCACGATGATCACGATCCTTATCTGGTGGTGGCGGCCGATAAAGGCACTGCAACGTTTTCCGATACGGCCAATGCAATCGCCCTCGATATGGGGTTCTGGCTTGGCGACGCGTTCGCATCGGGCGGGTCAAATGGCTATGATCACAAGCAAATGGGCATTACCGCGCGTGGCGGCTGGGTGTCTGTGCAGCGTCACTTCCGCGAGATGGGCCGCAATACGCAAACCGACCCGATCAGCGTTGTTGGTGTTGGCGATATGTCGGGCGATGTGTTTGGCAACGGCATGCTGTTGTCGGAAACCATTTGCTTGATTGGCGCCTTTGATCACCGCAACATTTTTGTTGATCCAGACCCTGATCCGACAGCGAGCTTTGCCGAGCGTCAACGCCTATTTGCACTGCCGCGCTCCAGCTGGCGCGATTATGATGCAAAGCTGCTGTCGAAAGGCGGGCAGATCTATGACCGTTCAGAAAAAACGCTGACTTTAACGCCTGAAATAAAGCAGCGCTTTGGCCTGGAGAGTGACGCGGTTTCACCGCAACAGCTGATGCAAGCGATTTTGCGCGCTGAGGCCGATCTTTTGTGGTTTGGCGGGATTGGGACCTACGTCAAAGCCAAGGCTGAGCGGCATGGCGATGCCGGCGACCGCGCCAATGATGCCATTCGTATTGATGCCACCGAGCTGCGGGTCAAAGTCGTCGGCGAAGGGGCGAATCTGGGCATCACGCAGGCCGCGCGGCTTGAGTTTGCCCGTTCAGGCGGGCGGGTCAATGCAGACTTCATCGATAACTCCGCCGGTGTTGACTGCTCTGATAATGAGGTCAATCTGAAGATCATGCTGGAAAGCGCTGTCAAATCCGGTGCGCTGACCCAGAAAAAACGCGATAGCTTGCTTGAGCGCCTCACCGACGACGTGGCCGATCTGGTCTTGCGTGATAATTATCTCCAAACCCAGGCCATCTCCATGGCCGAAGCGCAAGCTGCCAAGTCGCTTGATCGTCACGCCGCGCTTATACGCAGGCTCGAACGCCAGGGACGCATTAACCGCGCGCTTGATGGTTTGCCATCTGATGACGTGATTGCCGAATTGCAGCAAAAGGATTTGGGCCTGACCCGGCCAGAGCTGTCATCGCTGATGTGTCATGCCAAGATTGCACTGTTTGATGCGCTGTTATCAAGCCAAGTGGTCGATGATCCAGCGCTGCAAGATGAGCTTCTCGCAGCGTTCCCCGGGCGACTGCATAAGCCCTATCGCGCCCACATCCTGAACCATCAGCTCAGCCGCGAGATTATCGCAACCAAGCTTGCCAACGCGGTGATTAATCGCGGCGGGCTTACTTTGGTCTTTGAACTTGATGATGCGCTCAATTGCGGCCTTGATCGGGCTGTGGCAGCCTTTGTGATTGTCCGGCAAGCATTTGGTCTGCGGCAGATCTGGCGCGGCATTGATGCCGGCGATTACCGCGTGCCCGCCAATATCCAAACCTTGATGCATGCCGATGTGGCGTTTTCACTGCGCCGGCAAATGCTGCGTGTGCTGCAGCATGCTCAGGCAAGTAGCGCATCGCCTATTACTGCAGCGTTAGAGCAAATATCCGGCGGTGTCAGCGGGCTGCTTAAAAAGCCTGAAGCGCCGCTGATTGGCCTCACGCTGGAGGATTTTAAGGCGCGGCGGGGTATGTATGTGGAACAAGGCGCGGATAAGAAGGTGGCCAGCGCCATTGCAGCGCTGGAAGCCTATAGCCCAGCGCTGACCATCGTCAATGCAGCGCGCGATATTGAGGCCGATGTGGTCAAGACGGCCAGCGCCTATTTTAACCTTGCGCAAGAGATTGGCGCCGACTGGCTGCGCCAGCAGCTCGCCGATATCCTGGTGGAGGACGGTTGGGAGCGCCGTGCACTGACGGAAATGGAAGCAGATCTTGCCGAGCAACAGGTCTTTTTGGTGACCCAGGCGCTGGCGGGTCAATGTCATGTGGATCCAGCGCAGTGCGTGCGTGCTTGGCTTGATAGTAATGCAGAAATCCTTGGTCAAACCCGTACCCTGATAGCGGACCTTAAGAGTGCCGGCGCGCCGACTGTTGCGCGGCTCAGCTATGCCATTCGCTTTATGCGATCACGTTTGATGCCGCGGGCCTGACGCTGGTGCCAGTGTTAAGCTTGGCAACTGCGCCGCGCCGCATCATCGTTGCGTGGGCGCTGTATGACTGGGCAGCGCAGCCATTTTTTACTGTCGTCCTGACCTTTATTTTTGGCCCATATTTTCAAAATTTTGTGGCGCCTGATCCGGCAACTGGCCAGGCCTGGTGGGGCTATGGCACAGCTGCTGCCGGCATCATCGTCGCGCTCACCGGTCCCGGTTTTGGCGCAGCTGTGGACCGGCTGCGTCAACCGGTCGTGTGGCTCGTGTTTAGCATGGTTTTGATGAGCCTTGGTCTAAGCGTGACCTGGTTCGCTCTGCCTGGCGCCAGTACCCTTGCACCGATCATTCTTGGCGGCATTGTGCTCGCCGGTGCCGGGGCGGAATATGGGATCATTATCACCAATGCCATGATGCCAGGTTTGGTGGCTAAGCGTGATCTGGGCAAGCTGTCGGGCTTTGGCTGGGCCATGGGCTATGTGGGTGGGCTGGCGCTGCTGTGTCTGGTGCTGTTTGCATTTGTGTTTCCGCAAGAGCCTGCTTTTGGCCTTGATAAAGAGAGCCACGCTCCCGACCGTATCGTTGGCCCTTTAAGTATTCTCTGGCTGTGGGCCTTTTCCTTGCCCCTCCTAAAAGTGGCGCCGCGCCTGCGCGCGCCTAAACCCCCGCGGGATGCGGTCACACTTACGGGCATTTTAAAGGCATGGCGGTCGCATAAAAACGTCATCAGGTTCTTATTGTCGCGCATGCTTTATTATGATGGCGTCACCGCTGTGTTCGTCTTCGGTGGGCTCTATGCGGCCGGCACGCTTGGCTGGCAAGCGCAGCAGCTCGGTGTATTTGGCATCATCTTAATTGTCGCCGGCGCCATTGGCACCGCCCTTGCCGGTCGCCTGGAGGATGTATTTGGCTCAAAGCGCACGATTTCGGTGACTTTGTTTGGGATTATCTTTGCGGTCCTGGGCATTGTATCGATTGAGCCGAAGCGGATACTTTTCGTCATCCCGGTCGAGCCACATATTTTCGGCTCAGGTTTTGCGTCGGCATCAGCGCAGGCCATGCTTGGGTTTGGCCTCATTATCGGGCTGTTTCTCGGGCCGGTGCAAAGCGCCAGCCGTGCGCTCATGGCGCGCATCTCCCCGCCAGATCAGATGACAACCTTTTTCGGCCTCTATGCCTTTACCGGCCGGGCAACAGCGTTTCTTGCGCCTTTGTCGGTTGCAATCGTCACGGACCTATCGGGTAGTCGGCGCGTTGGCATCAGCGTCGTCATCGTGCTCATGGTGGCTGGATTTATGCTGCTGCGCGGCGTGAAAGAGCAGCCCTAAAGCGTCATCATCTCTTTTAGAACCGGCACGATGCTTTAAGTTCATTGTTTTGCTGCGTATCTCGATGGCGTACCGCGCACACTTCGCCTAGAGCTTCATATTCACTGTGAACATGAGAAAGCTCCAGATTTTTTGTTTGTCGCAGTTTCAAACCGAATAACCGGTCCCCACTTATTCTGAAACTGCTCTAAACGCTTTTTAAAACCGGTAGCGGGCAGTCAGCTGAAAGGTCCGGGCTGGGCCTGCGCTGCGTTGCGTGAAGGGTTGCCCAAAAGTCTGAATTTGGTTGGATGCGGTGAAGTTAACGGGGAAACCGCTCTGTGTGTTTTCATTAAATACATTAAAGATATCGGCCCGGATGTCGAAGGTGCCAGCGCTCGTCTCCAGCGCATAGCCTGCGCCAATGTCGAAAACAGAGGACCATGACAATCGGCCAGAATTACGGCTTTCGCCCGGCTGGCGGTCGGGGTTGCCGGTAAATTGGTCAGCGAAAGATAAACCATCGCCATTGATATCCGTCGTGCCGCCAAAGTCATCTGGGTTCGGCACAAAATTGATCGGCTGCCCCGACTGCAATAATCCCGCCAACGATAGGGTGAGGCCTTTCAGCGGATAGAGTGTCACCAAGCCCGAAATCACATGTGTGCGGTCATTCAGTGAGGGCCCAAAATCTAAATCAAACCGGTTGGCGTCATTGGCGCGGAAGTTGATATCGTCGGTATCATTTTCTAGGCGCGAGAGCGTGTAAAACAGGGAGGCGTCATACCAGTCATTGCCGCGTGCTTTTTGAATTTTAAAAATCATCGCGCGGTAGGTGCTGCGCCCGCCGCTTTCTGACACGATGATAGAGCGCGCGCCGGCGGGGTCAAAGGCTGGCCGAGACGCATTTGCCTCATCAGGCAGTCTGACATCGCCCGC
>JBCCLR010000023.1:0-25372 GCA_039026755.1 Pseudomonadota bacterium
GATACCGAGAATGCGAATAACATCCGAATTGTCAGACGTTGCCCGGTCTGGGTTGGCCAATGGCGTTTGGATAAAGGCGTAAACGATGCCAGCCTCTTCATCCAGCGCAACCGCTTCAAACCCACGGTTGGCGCGGCGCTCTGCATACTCTTCAGGCAGGCTTTCTGTGCCAAAGGTATTTGCTGGCATGCCAACGTCTGCCGCTGTTCCTTCTGCAATGAAGCGATTGATCAGAACGCCGTCGGAATTGAAATGATAGATCGCCGGGCGATATTCATCGACGGTCCAGAAGCTACCATCTTGTTCAAAGACGATGCCTTCCATGTCTGCGCCGAACGGATCGAGCTCTAGCGGATTACCGTTTAGATCAACCGGCTCTTCATCGCCGTCTTTGTTTGGACGACCCGTAATCGGCACTTGATTGCCAACGCCGTCAAACCGGGTGAGCATGATCGGATCGCGAAATTCTGCTTCACCCGTCTCCGGATCAACCGCAAAGAACTCAACGCGTGCCTGATAGTCAGGCAGGGCGAGCGGGCGCTCGACATTACCGTCATTATCAACGTCAACCTGATCCGCATTGGGACCACGGTCTGGCACAGTGGCAAACACCAGCTTGCCATCGTCTTCTGTCGTGACATAAGTCAGCCCAGACAGGCCGCCGAGCTTGATCTCTTGACCATTTTCAGTGGTCCCAAGCGTCGGCAGAGCACTGGTAATGTCAAACTGCTGAAGAATCGGCTGGCCTTTGGAATGGTCTTTCACGCCGAGCGGAATGATGTCTTTAAAGACACCTTCCTCAAGATCGAGCAAGGCCAGTGCATTGGCCTCTTGCAAGGTGACCATCGCGGTTTTTCCATCCGGCGCAACAGCGATGTTTTCCGGCTCCAAGTCTTGCGAAATCGGAACATCAGGGAAAAGTCTCACGCCTTTTGCGCGAAACTCTGCTTCACGGCCATCAAAGGCGGTAAAATCAGCCGTCGTGACATCGATATCATCGAGGCCTTGCGACAAATCGAGGATAGAAACCGAACTTTTTGGATCAACGCCATCATCAGGCTCGCCTTCATTGGCAACAAGCAGCTTGCTGCCATCTGGCGTGAAGGTCACCATATCCGGTAGCGCGCCAACCTCCACGGTTTGGACCAAATCGCCATCGGAATTGAAGAAGGCAACCAAGCCATTTTCCGTGACCGTATTGTCTTCAAGCGCGACTGCCACAATGCCATCAAAAACGTCAACGCTGTTGGGCCCGCCGGTTAGTCCAACGGGAATTTGCGACAACAAAACCGGGTTTTCAGGGTCTTGAATATCGATCACATCAATGACGTCTTCTTCGCCATTGGTAACATACAGCCGTTGCAGCCCTTCATCATGCGCAACAATCTCCGCGCCCTCGCCTTGAAAGGAACCGATTTTGCTGAGTTGAATTTCATTGGTAGGCTGCGGCGCCGGCGGCAGCGGCGCTTCAAGCGTCAGGCGCGCCAAAATGGGTTCATGGTCAGAGGCTGCGCCATTCACCCGAGCGGGGTCTGAACTTGCCGCATCGCCAAAATCCGTGTTCACATGGACAATATCGATTTCGGTTTTATCGACCAAGCTGCCGGTAACCAGCAGATGGTCCAGCACTTGTGAATTGCCTTCAAAATTAAACGTGTAACGCCCGTCCAATTGATCGATTGTGGAGATTTGGTCGAACAGTTCCGGGGTCTCGTCAGTGCCGGACTCAATGAGTGCTTGCGGCTCGGCAAATTCAAAATCGTTATGATCGCCCAGAACGACGATTTTCGCATCCGCATCGTCGTTTAACAGGCTGCTTACATATTCGTTGATGGCAAGCGCTTGGTCTTTGCGTGCATCGAGGCCCGCATCCACAAACGGCTGGACGCTGCCATAAACCGGGGTGGAGCCAAATTTTGAGGAGAAGTGGTTGTTAATCGTGGTCACTTCATTGCCATTGAATTCCCACGTGGCAAGCAGCGGAATGCGTGTCCCGTCATCTTCAAACGCGCCCGGCACAGAAACGCCGGCATCGCTAAGTTCCTGCGCGGTGAGTGCAGTGAGCGATCCATCGACCAGCGACACCCGGTCGGCGTTATAGAGGTACGCATTGCGGATATTGCCGCCGGGCTGACCGCCCTGCTGGTTCTCAAAGGCGGGCGCAATTTCAACAAAGGCGTAAGTGGGGCCGCCTGCGTCGGCAATGGCGGTCACCAACGCTTGTAGCGTTGCCGTGCCACTGAGGTCGCCGCCAGGATTGGTGCCGTTGCCATCCTGAATTTCCTGCAGCGCAATGATATCGGGTGTCTGCAGGTTGTTAACGATTTGGCCGGCCAAGCGATCAAACTGGCCGTTGCCAACATCATCGCTGCCATCCGTCGGGTCTGTCTCCAGGTTAAACACGTTATAGCTGGCAACGGTCAGTTGATCTTCGCTGCCGACCAGATCGGTCGTCTCGCGTGCGGGCGCACCAGGCGTGACCGTGAACTCCTCGGTTGGCTTGACCTCAAAATTGCCGAAGCTGTAATCCACCACACCAGTAACATCGCCAAGATCATCACCAACGTTCATCGCCGGGCTAAAGCCGGGCAAGATGCCGCTATCGAGCTGGATTTGGGTTTTTTCTGGGTTGTTATCGCCTTCAGTCAACTGAATGCCGCCGCGCGAGGTGATGCCGGTCGCATTGGCGCCTTGATCGGCAACCGCCCAGGTCTCGCCAAAACGATTGGTCGGCGACATCGCCTGCGCATCTTGAATGGTAACGCGCATGCCTTCGAGGCTCTCGTAAAAATCAATGCCATCGGTATCCGGATCAAAGGATCCAAAGTTATCATCTTCGACCACCTCGGTTGGAGGCATGCGACCACCCTGACCGATCACAACGGCGTCCGGCAGATCCAGATCATCGACAGCCACGACAATCTCAACAGCGGCAAGCTGTGTTACACTCAGATCATTCGGGCGGTTCCCGGGCTGAAACTCCAAGACGGTGCCGACCACCAGCACGCCTTGACCCACGGACAGGTCATCGAGCGCGCCGGTTGCGACAAAGATACCGTCTGAGGTTGCACTATCATTGTCACCAATGATGTCTTGCAAATAGAAACCGTTGCTGTCGATCGCGGTGATCACGCCCGAGGTGCGCACCGCCTGGCCTTCGAAAGCTGAGCGATGACTAGCACCCTGGATATCGTAAATCGGGACAAAAGGCGCATCGATATCACTGGTATCAATTTCAGTGGTGTTTGCACTGCCAGGTGTGTTGACCGCCTCGTTTTCGTCGAGGGACCCTGGAAAACCATCAATACCCGCCAAATCGAAATCATTGCGCACCCAATCTGATGCGCTGTCTGTATCTGTTCCATCTGGAATCCGTGAGGCCCCGCCGGGGGTGAATTGGCCACCGTCGAAGCCGGCTGTTAGCTCTGCATCAGAATATGTTGCGTCACCCGTCCCACCATCATTCACGGCAACACTGTCAACGATCGACGTCCATAGAGAGGAGTCGATTGTGCCATCATCATCGATGTCAACATCATCCCCTTGCGCGCCTGTAAAGTCTTCGACAAGCAACAAAGTCGAAGTGCCGTTTTGCAGGACGCTGTTGAGAAAGCCAGTGCTTAGGAAACCATTCGCATCTGTTGTGCCAAGCTGAAACACACTGTTGATACGGCCAAGGCTAGAACTCGCATCCCCTTCGATTTGGAGCAGCCAGAAATTTGAATAATCGGTATTGGGATCGCCAAGAAATTCGACATATTCATTGGTGTCTGTCCCGGTATGATTGAAAACAAATTCATTGATCACAGGCATGGTCATGGCGTGCTCCTTGGCGCATAAAACCGATATCTCTTCCTGCAAACCTCGTATCAAAGGCGCAGGTCTTCTGGTTGACAGAACGGACCGTTCTGTCAGGACTAAAATTTTCTGATGTTCAAAGGCCCCCAAAGAATAGTAGTCAAAGTGCTGAAGTGCGACTCACACGCAACGTCTTGAGAGCCAAGCTGACAAGGTAACTTTAAAGAAAAATGACGGAAATTTTGCGGTGCCTGTAACACCTCGCCCAAGGCATTACTTTACAACGCGTTAACCATAATGTGAAAGTTTTACGACGCTGAAGTTGACGTGCTCCCAAGGAAATCATCCAGCAGGGTGGTCTAAAGATCGGGAGCACGTCAAATCAACCAAAGGACTCTCACCTAAAACGGAGGGAAAGAGGGTCTCACGTCACGCGCCATCCGGTTTTCAAGGTTTTGGAGCCGACATCGCATCTTTGAAATGGCGACTTTGGCGTAGACAGGTCGATCGAGCGCTTGATTTGATGCAACGTGTTTTAGCCAGAGTTCAGACAAATGACGGTGGCACTCTGTGTTTATGGAGAGAATGCGTCGAGCCTCTTCTATCCCGTCTCTTGGCCTATATCCGCAATAACCAAAGCTCGATACCAAACTATGCAAAGCGCTACCGGGCTTGAAAGCGGATTTCTGCGACGTGCGCGGAGGCAGGTGTCAACGCGGTCGTCGCAAAACTGCTCTTTAAGAAACAGCAAATGTGGTGGGCTCCACAAAGCGCTGACAGCCTCCTGGCAGTGAGAGCAGCAGTGCTGAACGATGAGCTTAAAGACCGAATGAGTTACACCCCGCCTAGCCGAAAGAGCAGAGATATAACCACGTGGGAGTATCAACCAACCTTACCTTCGGCCTTTGGGGCCTAAACCCATGAAATTGAAGGGCCTCTTTTGCTTTCAGGTTGTATCGACTGAGGTGTAGCGGTCACGACATGCTAGAATGACGCGCGTGGCCAGGCTAGTATTGTGCTGTGGCTAAGCATCAAAACATAGGCTAGGGAAAGCGCGTGGGCCTGCATCTTGATACTATTGTGTGGGACAATCATGCATGTATGCCGCTTCGGCCGGGGGATGCTGCGTTTTTGCCCGAGCTCAATCGGGTGAAACAAGCTGGTGTCGATGTTGTGACACTCAACATTGCGTGCGGCCGGCAGACCTTTCAGCACGCACACGACCTGCAAGAGACCTTTCGCAATTGGATCTTCGCGCATTCCGACGCATTTGAAATTGTGCACACAGCGCCGGATATTCATCGCATAAAACGGGCTGGTAAGATGGCCATTTGTTTTGATGTGGAGGGCGGGGACGCCCTCGATAACGATGCATCAAATGTTGAACGCCTCTATGCCTTTGGTGTGCGTTGGATGCTGCCAACTTATAATAAAAACAACGCCCTGGGGGGCGGCTGTTTGGATCAAGACAGCGG
Source organism: Pseudomonadota bacterium (assembly GCA_039026755.1). Lineage (GTDB taxonomy): Bacteria > Pseudomonadota > Alphaproteobacteria > Sphingomonadales > CAKZYD01 > CAKZYD01. The sequence continues at coordinate 5,274 of JBCCLR010000023.1, forward strand.
GCTGACGGAATTTGGCCGAAATGTTGTCGCCGAAATGAACCGGGTGGGAATGGTCGTTTGCGGCTCCCATTGCGGCGTTCAAACCGCGCGGGATTTGCTCGAAGCGTCTGCCGCGCCGATGATCTTTTCCCATTCAAACGCCCATGCTGTTTGCCCGCACCCTCGAAACATTTCTGATGATCTGATGCGCCAGTGCGCTGATGCTGGCGGCGTTGTTGGGCTATGCGGTTTTTCGCTGTTTCTTGGCGAAAATCAGCCGCTTCATGAGCTGCTCGCCGACCATGTCGATCATGCGCTGCGTGTTGCGGGAGAGGATCATGTCGGCTTGGCGCTTGACTATGTTTTTGACCGAGAAGAACTGGATGCCTTCATTGCTGACAATCCAGATGTGTTCCCGCCGACGGCCTTTCATGAGGGGGCGGCGATGATGCATCACGACGACCTTCCCGCGCTCCATGATATCCTTCTCCAGAAGGGTTGGTCGAGCCGCGTTTTGGAGAAAGTCTTCGGGCTAAACCATCTGCGATTGGCGCAAGATGTGTGGAAGGCACCGGCCAGGGCTTAGGCAACTGCGTATGAGTGATACCGTAGGTTTGTAAAAAGACGAGAGCTGTTTAGCGCTGCAAGCGATCTTGAGCTGTCTTCGCCGCAAAATAAAAGCCAGCGCTGATGACAAAACCATCGATCGCGGGAATGAAGGTGAGATCAATCCAGTGATTTGTGGATAGTAGGGCTCCGAAGGCGCCTAAGAACCAGGCGGCCACGGCAATTTTATGAATGCCGATCTCAGTGCCAAACCCATGCTTGGCTCTGCCGCTTAAAACATGTGTGGTGTAAACGCCTGCGATCGGTGGGATCGCAATGCCTAAAAACACAAGAAAGGGGATGAACACGTTTTCAATACCCAACAGGGCGATGACTGTGCCAGCACTGCCGGCCAATAGCGTCATTTGAAAGTCGCGTATGTTTGCAAATACCTGGCGCAAACTCAGTGACATTGAATAGAGGTTGTTCACATTTGTCGTAATGGTCGCGAAGGTAACAACGAAAAGCGCGGGAAAGCCAAACCCAATTGCCAGGAGATTGGCGACAAAGTCCTTTTCGCCCGTAATAAGAGCAGGAACGCCGGAAAAAACAAAAACCAATTGCGAGCCAAAGCCATAGCTTAAACCGCTTGCTAAAATGCCGTGTGAGGGCGTGCGTAGAAATCGAGCCATGTCTGGTACAATGGTGACCCCAACCATGAAGGCGCCAACCAGTATGGATATAGCCTCCCCAAGCGACTGAATATTCTGCCGGTCTCCGCTAGCGTTCAATAACGCTGTAAAATCGGCATTTCGCATCGCAACGAAAAACGCTGCAACAAGCATGAGTGCCAAAAGTGGCACAATAACCCTGCTGAGTTTGTCGATGGCATCAAAGCCATAAAGCGTGATGACGGTCATCAAGGCACCGCCGGAGACCTTGGCCATCCAAAGCGGTATCTCCAAACCGGTCACACTGCGCAATGCGCCAATCAAGGCACTGCTAAAGAGTGAAATCGTCACTGCAAACCAGCCAAGCAGCACAGCGACAATGAGCAAGTTCACACCAATCGCTGGGATGCGGCCAAAGACGGCAGCTATGATGGTGTATGTGGACACGCGGGTGCGCGCACCGACAATCATCGTGCCCGACGCCACGATAAAAAGGATCAACCCCGCAGCGGCAAGGGCGAGGAGGCCGGTGTAAAACCCCAGCGCGGAAAATGTCTCGGCGGCGACCAGAAACGCCGGCAGTGTAATCGCAACGCCCACACTAATCTGAGCGACTTTGAACCCAGAGACCAACTCGCTTGGCGGGATCTGTTCGTTGGCGTGATTGTCAGCGAACATTAGAGCTGCGGCTTGTCTTTGGATGCATGAAGCGTCCACCAAGGGCGTTATTGCACTGGGCTGATGTGTGCGTGTGGCCAGAGATATGCTCTCGCCATGGCTGCGTCTGGCGAGCGCTTAAAGCGTCATCACGTCTTTTGACGTAGGAGCGACGCTTTACGTCTTGCCGTCTATCCCGGCAGCGAACCCGCACACACTCAGCCGTCAAACGCGTTAGAACCGCAACGTCGCTTCCACACCATAGGATCTTGGATCATTATAGTCGCGCACGAAGCTGCCGAGGTTGTTTGCGTCCTGGGCAAACCGCTCATTTGCAAGGTTCCTGGCAAATGCAACCACGCGCCAGGTTTCACCTTGTACCCCAGCTCGTAAATCAATGAGGTTTACCGCATCGATTTGGTAGGTGACGCCCGGGCTTTGCAGAATGTGGCTGCCTTGATAGCGCCAATCTGCTCTTCCCACCAATTCCAGCTCATCGGTTACCGGCTGGGTCAATTGCAGCCCGAGGTTGGCCGTCCATTCTGGCACGGATGGCGGCTGCCCTTGATCTTCTATCTCTGCATCCAGAAAACCGACCGCGCCATTGACTTGGATCTGCTCGCTGACCTGGTAATTAAAGTCCATTTCTAGACCAATAATTTCGGTGCTGGGCACGTTGGTTGTCAGCCTGAAGGGAGCCTCAGCAATCACCGTGGTGAGCTGCTGGTCAGAATAGTCAATGTAAAACACCGAGCCATTCAGTGCCAAATCGCCATCCAACCAGGTGCTGCGGAAGCCAATTTCGAAGTTATCGGTCGTCTCTTCTTGCGTGAGATTGCCGGTGTTGAAGAAGCCAAAGCGAAAACCGCGTGCGTAGGTGAAGTAGGTATTTACGTTGTCGTTTACTTCGTAAGCGACAGTGACTTTCGGTTGAAAGCCGCTATCGGTTTCCTCTAGTGCGTCAACCAGGGTTCCGTTCGCATCGAGCTGCTGAACAAGCGCGCCGGTGTTGCCATCAAACTGCGCGGTATCGAAAGAATCTTCATCATAGCGCGCCGCGAAGGTGATTTCGAGCTGATCGGTTAAATCATACTGCACTTGGCCGAAAATGCCCCAGATGTCGTCTGTTTTGTCGTCAAAGCGATTGAGCGCCGGCGCTTGCACACCGCCGTCCGGGCCAAGCAAAAAGCCGACCTGGAGACCTTGTGAAGCTTTGCGGTTAATATACTCAAACCCGGCAAGCCAGCGTAACCGCTGATCTGATGGTGAGACGATGCGCAAGTCTTGCGTGAAAACTTCAAAATTGTCGAATAAGTCCTGATAGTTGTCAAAAGGTGCAGTGAATGCGTTGGGATCATCCGCAGGCAGCGCATTGGGCCCAAAGATTGGACCAAACAATCCAAATTCCGGCGGTTCGCCAAGTGCGGGGGGTGCAATCCAGGACGCCGTACCAAACAGATCTTGATTGAGATCCATATATCCGGTTGTGGATGTGATCGTACCAATCTGCGTTTCTATATCGATTTTGGCTGATAAATCGACAATCTCACGATTCTCTGACCCAATAATGCCGCGCGACGGATCGTTTTCGCGAACGAATAGGTTCACCTCATCTGGTCCACCAAAGCGCGCTTGTTTGGCCGCGCCGGCTTCAATGTCTGTATAAGATGCGCGCAGGTCGATGCTTACGGTTTCACTGGGTAGGAACAGCAAACGGCCCCGGATGGAGGCATTTTCTTCAAAATCAATGTCGTCGCCTTCGATGGAATCCACCAAACCATCGGTGTTGCGATAAAATCCGCTGAGTTTGAATAACAGTTTGTCTTCAATGATTGGCCCGGAAACTGTGCCCCGGACAATCGCATCATTGCCTTTTGCATAGGAGGCAATGACTTGGCCTTCTAAGTCATTGGTTGGGGCTTTTGTGACGACGTTGATTGCGCCTGCAATTGCGCCCGCGCCATAGAGACCGCCTTGTGGGCCTTTGAGAACCTCGATCCGTTCAATGCCAAACAGGGCGTTCTGGTTGATCGCGTCAACCGTAGCCGTTTTGACGCCGTCAACCACATAGGTGATCGGCGCCCAGCCCTGCTGACTGGTCGTCACGCCGCGAATGGTAAAAAATGTAACGCCGGCGCGGAACGTTCTGCGGGCAAACAAGTTGGGGGTTTGATTAAACACCCCAATGATATCGACAATGCCGCGGACTTCTAAATCATCTGCGTCGAGGGCGATGATCGATTCTGGGATATCCTGCAAGGTTTCTGCGCGGCCGCGAGCAGTGACAAAGATTTCCTCATCGGCCTCCGCCACTTCGACCTCCTGCGCTTGGGCGCAGTGCGGTGCTGTAAGCATCGCCACGCTGATCGCCAATGTGGACGGCAGCGCGATAAATTTGGTTTTTAAACTTGGCATCATTTCCTCCTTGTCCTGCCGCCTGGGCAGGTCTGCATTCGATGTCACTCTTGCTGTGAAAGCGCTTCTATCGGCGTATAGTCACACGACAGTCCAAAACACTTTGGACTGATGTATTTGAGCGCCTGGGGCGTTCGCAGCGCGGCTGGCGCGGCGGCGGCGAGAACCTTAACCCGCTGACCATAGCGCATCGCTTCAACAGGAATGGGCTCGGCGGTTTCGCGATCGACCATCATGATGAGATCAGGCACGACAGCGCGCAAAGTGTCCCCTTCCAAAGCGATCAGGTACTCGTTTTGGAATTGAATGGTCATCGTTTTCTGATCGCTGGAAAACGCTTCCAGCGTGCATTGACCAACGGAAAAACCGCTGGTGGTTTCGCGGCGTAGATCGACCAGCTTCCCGTCAAATATCTCGCGGGCAAAGCCATAGGTTTTCGATGTATTGAAATACTCCAAGACGGCCTCAATAGGGTTTCCGGCTTTTCGCCCTGCTGCAATACATTCACCCAATTTGAGCGCCATGGTTAGCGTGCCATGGATCATGGTGCGCTTTGCCTCGGCCCCTGTCATGGCATAGCCAGAGACCATGCAGCTCAGCCCCATCTGGATGGCGACCGCGCGCACAAAGGTTTCCGCGTCCTTCGCATCGCTGGTTTCAATGATTGCGGAGTTTGCGTGCTCGTCGACGATGACAAACGGCGTTGCGGAAATCCCCTCGAAGTTCATGGTTACCATCTGGACTTCGGGAAAGGCTCTGCCCATGCCATCTGCGTTCACCAAAGGCAGACCGAGCCGGGCCGCTGCGACGACTGGTATGGTGGAATTCACCCCACCAATCTCAACGGGAATGAGCGCGTCAAAAGGCTTTCCGATGCGTTCTGACAAACGCTTGATAGCAAGATCAATGTCATCGCCCGATGAGCCTTTTTCGCTCAACACCGTCGGCGCGCCAAGCATGGCGACCATGCAAACCATCGCGTCATCATCAAGGTTTTCAATGTCGATGATGTCGGGTTGGCCATATTCGCGGATCGCCGCCTGGGCCATGAGGCGGCCAATATAAGGGTCGCCGCCGCCGCCCGTTGCAAGCAATGTCGCCCCGCGCGCGAAATCATGTAAGTCCTCTACGCTGAGGGAGAGGTTTCCATCTGCGACATCTCTTTGCGCTGCTTGTTGTGGATCACTCACGCCGCTTCCTTCCCGTTCAGCGCCAAAGACCCCGCGACCTTGACGCGCAAGCGCACAGAGCCGCCCGGCACATAGGCAAGTGGCAATTCTTCAATGTCGGTAACTTCGGTGCTGCTTGCGATTGCGCCTGCCGTGACGGCGCGCTGTTTGGCTTCGGCAATGGCCTGCTCCATTGCCGTCTCGCGGCCGAGCTCATCATAAGAGTAAACCTTGTCAACTTCGCCGCCAATCAAGGCGATAGACGCGCCAATTGCATTCGCAACGCCGGCGTGTTCATGCGTATGGACTTGTGAGACGCCTTTGAGGTCGCGATTAATTAAGATCGCGCCGCCGCCAACCAAAACCAGCGGCGCATCTCCAGCACTTGTTTTCATCCGGTCGATGCCATCTTCCACAATGCGGTGCATCTCATCAGCTGCGCGGGTGACTTGGTCCCGGGTTAGGCTTGAAAGTTTTGAGGTGTCGCCAAATGAGGCATGGCCGGCAGCGATGGCAATGTCTGACGCGGTCACAGTATCCCCGCCGAACACCAGCGCCTCAGTATCGATTTTGTAGCCTACGGAGCGCGGGCCAACTGTCACCGATCCGCCGTCATATTTGACGTAGCTACCGCCGCCCAGCCCAATGGCCAGCACATCAGGCATGCGGAAGTTCGTTCGCACCCCGCCAATGTCGACCAGGACGGACGATTCCCTGGGAAATCCGCCATTAAGAACGCCGATGTCGGTGGTGGTGCCCCCGATGTCAGCAACAATCGCGTCTTTCAGGCCAGAAAGATAAGCCGCGCCGCGCATGCTGTTTGTCGGCCCAGACGCAAAAGTTAGAACCGGGTATTTTTCAACAAAATCGGCACTCATGAGTGTGCCGTCGTTTTGCGAGACGTAAAACGGCGCGGTGATCCCAAGCGTTTTAAGGGCGTCTTTAAAACCCGTGATGGTGTCATGCGCAAGGGTCGATAAGCTGGCGTTCATGACGCCGGCGTTTTCCCGTTCCAGCAAACCAATCCGGCCAATCTGCGATGAGCGTGAGATTTTGCACTCCGGGTGCTCATTTTGGATGATCTCGCTGGCGCGGCGCTCCATAGCATCATTGACCGGTGCAAACAGCCCAGAGATGGCAACCGCGTTCAGCGCGCTTTTCTTAAACTGTTTCGCCGCATCCGCGACCGCTAGCTCATCGAGCTCAGCGTTAATGCGACCATCAAATTGATACCCGCCTTGAACCATGACCGCATCGCCGCCGATCTGCGCGGCAATGTCTTCTGGCCAATCTGAAATGGGAGGCAGAGCCCGCGCGGCCGGCAGCGCAATGCGCAAAACACCAACCCGGTCTAGGCCGCGTCGCTGCACGAATGCATTGGTGAAATGGGTTGTGCCAATACACACGACGTCAATATCGCTCGTGGCAATACCCCCACTTTGAACCACAGTATCGATAGCTGCGACGATGCCGTCGCCCACGCGTTCAGTGGTCGGTGTTTTAATTGAAGCAACAACTGTGTCGCCGTCCATCAGAACGGCGTCGGTATTTGTGCCGCCGACATCGACGCCAATGCGCATAAGGTGCCCCCCGAACAACCGATTGATCGTGAGGCTAGAACAGCTGCTTGGTTTGGCAGAACACCCAGGGTGGGTAGGTGTTTAAAGAGGAGTGGGTAGGTGATGCAAAAATGCATCCCCGCAAGGCTGGCCAATACTGTTTATCGTTACATCAAACTATGGCGAAGACACAGCCGGATGGCATCTTGCCTCGAACTCACATTGAGTTTTTCAAAAACATTTTTGAGATGAAACTTCACCGTATTCCTTGAAATACCCAATACGTCGGAGATCTCTTGGTTCGTGCGGCCCTGCACAAGACTTCTGACCACGTCAATTTCCCGCCTACTTAAGAGTGTTTGGCGTGATGGAGGGGCGTGATCGCTGGCATTTATTTCAGCAACAACTGCCGCTAAGAACCGGTCTCGCAATCGGTTATGGCCATATTGATCTGCGTGTCCTGCGCACTGCCGGATGAGCGCGACAACCTCGCGGCCTTCGTCTATGAATGGCCGCTTGAAGTCTTCAAACAAGGCCGCGGCTAAGGCGTCATTGAAAAATCTTTTGGCATCGTCCGCTTTGCCCAAATTCTTCGATGCGATCGCGCTGAGCAACGCCAGGGTTATGAACGGACGATAGAGGTGCGCGCCACGCGCCCATGTTCGGTGGCTGCTGAGGAGATCAAATGCTTCTGCGTTTTTGCCGGCCTTGATACGCTGGCGTGCGCGCGCTGCAACCGCGTGAAACACGTCAAATCGGTTGAGCGCTTGTGTGTCTCCTGTCTCGTCTAATGCCGGATCTTCGCCTGCCGCGGTTGTGCTGGTTGCCTCTGCATGGGCATCGCGCAGCATCTGTGCAAATCTGCCAACACGCGTTAAATCCCGCCGCTGCGCTAAGGTCAGCGCGCTGGTGTGTAGATGCGCGATGGTATCGCTCTTTCCGGTGGCCCGTGCGATGGAAAAACCAGCTGCATAGGCGGCGAGATAGACCTCCGTCCACGCATCGCTGCGCTCAATTTTCGGCAGCGCGATATCCAGGTACTGCTGCGCCAGTGCCAGCTCGTTGCTGTCATAATAAAGCAGGCTCGCATAGGCCGCTCCGATGGCGTACAGATCCGAATCAAAGCCAAATTGCGAGGCGGAAAGATCAAGGCCCTGGTGCAAGACGGATTTGGCGTCGCGCAGTCTGCCTTCGAGGTAGTATGTAAAACACTCATGGAAGTAGACAAAGGCCTCGCCATACAGTGATCCGGCCTTTTGATAAGATAAGATGCATGCTTCTGCATAGCGGTGTGCGGTATCAAACGCGCCCAGCCGAAAGTGAAAAAAGCTTAAGGTGTTGAGCTGCATCGCGGCAAAGTAATGATCGTTCTCGGTCAGCGCCGTATCCATGCTTTCAAGATGCTCGATCATTTCGGCAAGGCGTGTGTGTTGATCGCGGTAACCCACAATGAGAGAATCCACAAGCGCCACGTCTTTGCGCAGTGAGGCGTCCGCGTTCAGGGCCTCGGAAAAAGCTAGACGCAAGTCTCTGTGCCCCTTGGCTGCGGCTTCATATTCGCCGACTTTGAGTTTTGCGTAGATATCAGCCATCCAGACGCCTGGATGCCTGCGAATGACTTCACAAGGCAGGCAGTCTAGCGCCTTGAGCACCCAAGATAGATGGCCCATCATGGCTTGGCGCCAACCGCCGAGCGCTGCCAGTATCTCCGCAACCAGGATAGGATCGTGTGTAGCAAGTGCAAATTGGATGGCCTCTACCGGGTCGTTATTCTCCCGGTGCCACAGCGCAGCACGTTTTGCGCACTGTGCGATATCGATGTGACTGCTGCGGCGCGCACGTTCGATGAGAAACTCAGCAAACAACCGGTGATACCGGTACCATTGCCGATCTGCGTCCAAGCTTTCGATAAAGGTGTCGCTGCTGTCCAAATTCTCTAAGATGGCCCATGCATTTTTCGTGCCGCAGATGTAATCGGCGAGGTCCCCATTTATCCGGTCACACATGGCGGTGCTGAGCAAGAGGGTCTGGCAGTCCGGCGATAGGGTTTCAAAGACTTGCTCAATGAAATACGCGCTGAGCAAACTGCTGCGACCGGTCGTTTGCTCCAACGCTTCCTGCGCGGAGCGCCCTTTGGCCAGCAACTGCCGAATGGCTTGCAGGGCAATTGGCCAGCCCTCGCTGTGTTTGGCCATTGTTTGGCAATAGTCTTGCCGGTTTTTGACTGTTAAGCGTTCGCCCAAATAATGTTCAATGTCCGCGGCGCTAAAGCGCAGCTCATCTTTTGATATCTCGGTTAATCGGCCTGTTGCCCGCAAATCGGCGGCGTCAATTTTTGATGGCCGATACCGCGCAGACAGCACAAGCGTGCTGGACGTCAGACCAGAGATCAGCTGCCGCACCAAGCGCGAACTTAAATCACTTTCTGCGCGATGAAAATCATCCAGGAATATCGCGTACGGCTTTTCAGATTGACTAAGTGCCTTAATCAGCGTGTCTGTTAAAAAGCTAAATGATGATTTAGCGAGATCTTGTGGTTGCAGCGGCAGCACATAGTCGATGTCGCATCCCGCACTTTTGAGGCTTGCAACGAGATAGCAAAACAGGCGCAGCGGGTCTTGATCATGTTCGTCCAGAGACAGCCAAGCTGCGTTCCGCCCGGATCGAATGCTGGCCTCATAAAGCTGGCACATGGCCGATGTTTTGCCGTAACCCGGTGGGGCATGGATCAAAACAACATCCGCGTCCGTGCCCGTGATGTCATCGATACGGCCGCGCTCAATCCAATTCGAAGCGCTCTTATTCGGGCGCAATTTCGTTTCGAGCAACCAAGATGGATATTGATACATGCAGCCTACCCTATAATGGGTAGGATGCTACCTTAGAGCCATTCTATTGTCACGCACGGCGTAGAGGACTGGGGCTAAATACGTCTTGAATGTGCAGCGGCAGCCCTGGCATCGTCTGCGCAGACCGTTAACAACGGTTTTCCTGGCGCATAACGCTTCCATACGCCCGATAAACGGATCAAAGTCCATGGCCGGGCGGCCACGAGCGTGAGAGGTTGGGCACCTTGGTCGTCTGCAGGCTCTCGCTTAAAATGCGGGGTCTCGCTGAAACGACTTTAAGTGCAGTCTTCCATCGCAAAGCAGTCACGCTTCAATCGTGTGAGGAGAAAGTCGATAAAAGCGCGCACCCTTAGCGGGACATTCTCGCGCGTGGGATAGCATAGATAGAGGCTCTGTAAATCCGCTGCAAACTGCGCCATCACCGGCACCAACCGCCCATCGCGGACGGCTTCGCCTGCGTAGTAGCCATCCATTTGAAACACACCAAGGCCGGCGATACCTGCAGCAAGCTCTGCTTCGGGGTCATTGAAGACAAAAGCACCGGTGGTTGGAAAGCGTTTCATCTCGCCATCAATGGTAAACGCCCACACCCAAACTTCGCCTGAAGTGGGGTTACGATATTGTATGCATTGGTGTTGCTTGAGGTCTTGCGGATGCTCCGGCGCGCCATGTTTTGCAAGATAGCTGGGCGCGGCCAGCGTATAGATCGGCAGGCGGGATATGGGCCGGGCAATCATGGTGGAATCGCTTGGCGCGCCAATCCGGATGGCCACATCGACCGGGTCATCCACAAAATCGCGCACCGTGTCGGAGGCATCGATATCGATCTCAATCTTTGGATGCGCCGCATGGAATTCGGCGATCAGCGGCACCAGCGTGCTATAGGCAAAGCGCTTGGGCGCAGATATGCGCAGCGGGCCAGAGACCAGGCCTTTGCTTTCATTGAACAGATAGTCGATTTCATCCAGCGCGCGCAGCGGCTGGCGCGCGCGTTCAAACAGTAATGAGCCTTCCGGCGTCAGGCTCATCTTGCGTGTGGTGCGGTTAAACAGCTTGATGCCATAATCATCTTCCAGCCGTTTAACGTTTTGGCCAACAGCCGCAGCGGAGACCCCGAGAACCCGGCCTGCCGCTGCAAAGCTGCCGGTCTCCGCAGCACGCATGAAGCTGGCCAGTGCGGTGGAGGCATGTTTGGACATTGATCTATTCCAAAGTTTAGCTTTTGTTTCAAATAATCATTAGATATCTAATCATTATTCCTCTCTCTGTCTAGAGTGCGCTTTGCGACATTGAACTGGAGGGATATGCATTCATGATTAAACTCGTTTACCTCATTGCCAAACGCCAAGACCTGAGCGCGGAGGCGTTTCACACACTGTGGGCAGATGTGCATGCCAAGCTGGCACATGAGCTGTCGGACACACTGGGCGCGCAGCGCTATGTGATGACAAAAGCGCTTAATACCCTCTGCAACATGTGCGTCGCCAAAGGACGCGATTTGCCTGAAAATCGCTATGATGGCGTCATTGAGATGTGGTGGGATAGCCTAGGGGCCTATCAAATGGGCGCTGGCTCAGCGCAAGGTATTGTCGCCGTTGATGCACTGATTGATGCCGAGCGGCGGTTTATCGATTTCTCTAAGTCTGCGGCGTTTTTTGCCGAAGAAGAAGAGGCTTTTGCGCACGCCAAACGGCGCAAGCACGCAGCATGAGAGTTTAATAAAAAGAAAAGCTTTTGAATGAAGTAAGAATAACCCCTCTAATCAAATGAATATCGATGGGGTAGGGTCTTTTCATGAATTCGGCGGGGCCGGGTCAAACAAACAGAGCCCACCCCGCCACCGTGACAAACCAAGTTTACGTTTCGCGGCGAAGCCCTGCTTTTCCGCGCGCAGAGGAGATGTACCAAATGTCTACGATCAAACAGAAAACCCGTAAGCTTTTAGAAGCCACCGCACTGACAAGTGTCGGTGCGGCGGCGCTGATTGGCTTTAACGCATTTCATGTGGCTGCTGAGGCTCAGCCGGAGACCGCCGCCAGCGTCGCTGCAGCGCCAGCGGTCACGGTGGCGCATCCGGTGGTCAAAGAAATCGTTGAGTGGGACCAATATACCGGCCGGTTTGAAGCCATGGACAATGTGGACGTGCGCGCCCGTGTGTCTGGTTATTTAACGGACGTGGCTTTTGAAGATGGCCAAGTGGTCAAAAAAGGCGATCTTCTGTTCCGCATCGATGCCCGCCCGTTTGAAGCAGCGCTTGCCGCTGCCAAGGCTGACCTGGCTGGCGCGGATGCTGGCGTTAAAAACGCCCGCGCGGAATATGCGCGCGGCAAGCAGTTGGTGAAACGCCAGGTTATTTCGCAAGAAACCGTCGACAATCGCTTGCGCGCCCTGCGCCAGGCGGAAGCGGGATATGCTGCGGCAAGCGCCCGTGTCACTGAAGCGGAGCTGAATCTTGAGTTCACCGAAGTGCGCGCGCCCATCACGGGCCGGATTTCTGATGACTTTGTCTCAGAAGGCAATTTGATCATCGGCGGCGCGCAAGGCGGCACGCTGCTCACCACTTTGGTGTCCCAAAGCCCGATTTATTTTGAATTTACGGCGTCAGAAGCCAATTACCTGAAATATCTGCGGCTCGATCGGGATGGGTCGCGTGTTTCTGGCCGCAATGCCGCGCATCCAGTGCGGGTCAAGCTGATGGACGAAGACAACTACGCCCACGAAGGCAGCTTAAGCTTTGTCGACAACCGCATTGATCGCTCTACTGGCACCATGCGAGGTAGGGCGACGCTCGATAATTCGGACGGCTTCTTCGCGCCCGGCATGTTCGGCCAGCTTCAATTGCTTGGCTCGGGCGAATATGATGCGGTGTTAATCCCTGACAGCGCCATCCAAACGGACCAGTCTGAAAAGTTCGTTTGGGTCAGCGATGATAACAACGTCGTGCACCGCCAACGGGTCACGCTCGGACCCATCGTCGATGGCCTGCGCGTCATCCGCACCGGCCTGAGTGGCGATCATACAGTTGTTATCAATGGCACGCAGTTTGTGGGGTCCGGCGTGACCGTGCAGCCAAACTTTGAGGAGCTGCAAACCCAAGAGCCTGCACCGCAGATTGCCCTTGCGTCCTAAGCCCTCGTTTAAAAATTGACCCCTCAGGTTCAAGGATAGAACCCATGCGTTTCACTCACATGTTTATAAACCGGCCCATTCTCGCCAGCGTCATCTGGACGCTGGTGGTCTTGGTGGGCATCATCGCGTATCGGACGCTGCCCGTCGCGCAATATCCTGATATTGCCCCGCCCACAATTCAGGTGAATGCGGTTTATCCCGGTGCTTCGGCAGAGACCATTGCAGAGACCGTCGCTGCAACGATTGAAGAGGAAATCAACGGCGTTGCAGGGCTGTTATACATCACCAGCCAATCAACCGCCGCGGGCACAGCAACGATCACTGTGACCTTTGAAAGCGGTACGGATTTGGATACCGCGCAAGTGCTGGTGCAAAACCGCGTTGCGTTGGCAGAACCGCGCCTACCTGAGCTGGTGCGCCGACTTGGCATTTCGACCATCAAGGCTAACCCAGATGCGCTGCTTGTCGTGCACCTCTATTCCCCGGATGAAAGCCGGGATCAGCTCTATATTTCCAATTACGCGCGGCTGCAGATGCGCGACCAGCTGCAACGGCTGGACGGTGTTGGCCAAATTCAGAACTTTGGCTTTCGCGAATTTTCCATGCGGGTTTGGATCAATCCAGATCGCGCAGCGGCCTTTGGCCTTACTGGCGGCGACATCGTCAGCGCTTTGCGCGGCCAAAACGTTCAAATCGCTGGCGGCACGCTTGATGCGCCGCCATCAAATGCACAAGGGGCGTTTGAAATCGCCGTGCAAGCGCAAGGCCGCTTCTCAGAGCCCGAGCAGTTTGAAACCATCATCGTTAAAGCCGGCGCGGATGGCCGCCAGGTGCTGCTGCGCGACGTGGCCCGCGTTGAGCTTGGCGCGCGTGATTATACCACCAATGCAAAGCTCGATGGCAAACCTGCGCTTGCCATGCTGTTTAACCAGCAGCCCGGCTCAAACGCGCTAGAGACGGCTGAGAATATCCTAACGACACTGGAAGAGATGGCAGCCCAGTTCCCCGAAGGTCTCGCCTATGACGTCATTTGGAACCCGACCGAGTTTGTTGCCGAAAGCATCCACGAGGTTGAGAAAACGATTTTAGAAGCCGTTGTTCTCGTCTCCATCGTGGTGTTTGTCTTCCTGCAGTCGGTCCGCGCATCGGTCATCCCGATCATTGCTATCCCGATCTCGCTGGTTGGCACGTTTGCGGTGATGGCGGCTTTTGGTTTCTCGCTCAATACACTCAGCTTGTTCGGCCTGGTGCTTGCCATCGGCATTGTTGTGGATGATGCCATCGTGGTCGTGGAGAATGTTGAGCGCAAAATGCATGAGGGCCTATCGCCCAAAGATGCGGCGTTTGCGACGATGGATGAAGTCTCCGGCGCGCTGATTGCCATTGCACTCGTGCTGTCCGCAGTGTTCATCCCCACCGCCTTCCTTGAAGGCATTAGCGGGGAGTTCTACCGCCAGTTCGCCATCACCATTGCGTCGGCGACTGTGATTTCCGCGGGCGTATCGCTCACCTTGTCACCGGCTTTATCTGCCCTGCTGCTCAAACCTAAAAAGGCGGCCGCAGACTTAAAGGCTTGGGAAAAGCCCTTAGCGCTATTCTTCAGCGGGTTTGACAAGGGCTTTGATGCGGCTGCCAATGGCTATGCGGCGATTGTGAAGAAAGCTATTCGGTTTTCTGTCATCGTCCTGGCGCTTTATGGTGGTCTCTTGGTCATGACCGGTCAGCAGTTCTCCAATGCACCGCGCGGTTTTGTGCCTCCGGTTGACCAAAACTATGTGATCACGGTCATCCAGCTGCCACCCGGCGCGTCGCTCGCCCGCACAGAGGCCGTGATGGACCGTGTGATTGCCGATGGCCTGGCCCACCCGCATGTTGCGCACGCTGCTGCCTTTGCAGGCTTTGATGGCGCAACCTTCACCACCGCTTCTAACGCGGCCGCAGTGTTCTTCACCATGACGGATATTGGCCCGCGCGTTGCCGCAGGTTTTGATCGGGACCGCATCTTAAGCGATCTGCGCGCGACGTATGCCGCCTATCAAGACGCCTTCATCCTGGTCGTACCTCCGCCAAGCGTGCGCGGTGTCGGCAACTCCGGCGGCTTTAAAGGCTATGTGCAGGACCGTTCCGGCACCCGCTATGCCGAACTGGAAGCCCAGGCGTGGGCGCTGGCCGGCGCGGCCAATGGATCGGATGCCGCTACCTCGGCCTTCACCACCTTTTCCACCAAAACGCCGCAAGTCTTTACCGATATTGATCGGGTGAAAGCGCAGCAGCTAGGCGTGCGTGTGGAAGATGTGTTTGCCACTTTGGAGGTTTATCTGGGCTCGTCCTATGTGAATGACTTCACTGCCTATGGTCGCACGTTCCGTGTGACCGCGCAGGCGGATGAACAGTTCCGCAAAACGCCGGAAGACATAGCCAATTTGCGCACCCGCAACGGCAATGGCGATATGGTGCCGATCGGCACCGTGGCGACCTTTAAGGACACGACAGGCCCAGCCCGCGTGGCGCGGTATAACCTCTATCCCGCCGCCGCTGTGCAAGGGGATGTGACCCCTGGATTTTCCACCGGCCAAGCGCTCGATGCTGTTGACGCAGCCGCCGGTGCCAGCCTAGGCCAAGGCTTTGACTTTGAGTGGACTGAGCTGGCGCTGCAGGAAAAGCTGTCCTCGGGCACCGAAATCATCGCCTTTGCCATGGCCGTGGTGTTTGTCTTCCTGCTCTTGGCCGCGCAATATGAAAGCCTCACATTGCCGCTTGCTGTCATGCTGATTGTGCCCATGAGCTTGCTCGCCTCGCTCACCGGCGTGTTGGCGCGGGGGCTGGATATGAACATCCTGGTCCAAGTCGGCTTTGTCGTCCTGATCGGGCTTGCCGCGAAGAACGCCATCTTGATCGTGGAATTCGCCAAGCAGCGCGAAGATGCGGGCGAAACCCCAGCTGAGGCGGCGGCCCAAGCAGCCAAGCTGCGCCTGCGCCCGATCGTCATGACGTCCTTTGCCTTCATCTTGGGCGTTGTGCCACTGATGATTGGCACCGGCGCGGGCTATGAGATGCGCCAGTCACTTGGCACAGCCGTCTTCTCTGGCATGCTCAGCGTCACCATCTTCGGGCTGTTCTTTACGCCGGTGTTTTATGTGGCCGCGCGCAAGCTTGGGTCCTTGCGCAAACCCAGGGCGGAAGCCAGCCTCGCTTAAATGCGTCAGATCCGGCGCGGGCTACTGAGACGCCCGTTCATCAAGAGCGACAACGCGCATTAGATGATGCGCGTTGTCGGCATGGTCGGCCTGATAGGGGGGCATCGCCTTAAAATCTTGGCACGCGGTGCGCGAAAGGAGCGCGGGCGCTTTAAAGGGGCGCAAAGGCGCATGTGAAATGGCGCATCTGCGGTGGTTCCTTTATAATTTTAAAGCCGCCTAAGGCGTGTTTTACCGCGTTAACTTCTGCAAAAGCTTCGACCACATAGTCGGCATGGGACTGGGTGTACGTGCGGCGCGGAAAGGCGAGCCGGACCAGTTCCATATGTGCAGGCTTTTCGCTGCCATCAGGCTGCCGGCCGAACATGACAGAGCCGATTTCACACGCTCTAATACCGCCGATTTCATAGAGCGCGCAGCTGAGCGCTTGGCCGGGGTATTCCAGCGGTGCGATATGGCTGAGCCAGGCTTTGGCATCGATAAACACGGCATGCCCGCCAGCGGGCTTGACTACGGGAATGCCCATCGCATCGAGCCGCTCGATGATGTATTCGTTGGTGCGGATACGATAGCGCAGATAATCTTCGTCAATGATTTCCTCAAGCCCCTGCGCTAGGGCGGCAAGGTCGCGCCCTGCCAATCCGCCATAGGTGGGAAACCCCTCGGTTTGGATGAGATGAACGCGTGCTTGCTCGGCCATGGCGTCATCATTCAGCGCCAACCAGCCGCCAATATTGCCAAAGGCATCTTTTTTAGCGCTCATGGTCATGCCATCTGCGCAGGCAAAACAATCGCGCACAATGTCCTTAATGGACCGGTCCTTCTGGCCTGGCTCACGCTGCTTGATGAAATAAGCGTTTTCTGCAAAGCGGCAGCCATCGATGATGAAGGGTTTGTCATAGGCGTGCGCCAGGGCGGCGACAGCTTGAATATTGTCCAAGCTAACGGGCTGGCCGCCACCGGCATTGTTGGTGATTGTGAGCATAACGGCAGGTGTCGTCTGGGCATGCTTTGCTAAAAACGCCTCGAGCGCTGCCAGATCCATATTGCCTTTAAACGGGTGCTCAAGCGCGGGGTCGCGGCCCTGTTCTATGGCGAGGTCGTGGGCCGTGGCGCCGCGCGCTTCTATATTGCCGCGTGTGGTATCAAAGTGGGTGTTGGATGGGATCGTTTTGCCCGGTCCGCCCAGGATAGACATGAGGATGTCTTCCGCGGCGCGGCCTTGATGGGTCGGCAAGATGTGCTTAAACGGCATCAAGTCGCGCACGGCGTTTTCAAACTTATAAAAAGACGGTGACCCGGCATAGCTTTCATCGCCCAGCATGACAGCGGACCATTGCTTTGCGCTCATGGCGCCGGTGCCGCTGTCGGTCAATAAGTCAATGAGCACGTCGTCTGCTACGATGCTGAACAGGTTATACTGCGCATTCTTCAGCTTTGAAACGCGTTCTGCGCGGGTGGTTAAGTGGATGGGTTCAACGCTTTTGATGCGAAAAGGTTCAATGATTGTCTGCATGTGTCAGAGCTCCGGTCGAGACCCCGATATTCACTGCAGCAACCGATATACAGACGGGGCCAGCGCCGCGGTTGCCGTTTTATAACTGCCGCGCTCAGCGCCCAAAGGGTTGCGTAATTTGGCTATCATAAGGCGGGCGCAGCGTCTAGGCCCAGCCATCCCTAAAACCCGTCCAACAAGCAGATTGTCCAATGACGCACCTATGGACGTTTAACGGATCATTGTGGACGTGACCGCCACGGGCCGGGTTGACGCAGACGGCGCGATCAACACTATAGTGCGCGAGAGCGCTCCCTGCGTGCACGCAGACGCATCTGACCTAGGCCATCCCGGATCGGCGTTTCGCGTTAGACTTTTGCCTGTTCGCATAACCTGTCTACTTTGATTTCCCCACTGCGCCATCTTATGTCGTGCCGATTGGTGAGCGGCTTTTCATTGGATGGGCCGCTGACGTTCGTCAAAATCTGAAAGGCGGCGCATGATGCAGTTTCTTTACAAAGCCGTTCCAACCTATGCTGTGTTTGGCGCGGGCAGTGTTAGGAACGTCATGGACTTGGTTGCGGACATGGGCGGCAAGCGTGCTCTGTTTGTGGCATCGAAACGCCGGGTTAACCGCTACAGCGTCGTGCGTGACAGCTTAGGCGGCGGCTCAACCTTAGTGCCCATCCCGGCTGTATTACCCGATCATCTCATAGTGCATGCCGGCGCCGTCTAAGGCCGCCGTAATGGTTTTGGTGAGCGCGATATCTGAAACCTCTATTTCAAGCTCGACGCGCGCGCAGCGGGCATCTTCAATAAGAAAGCTTCGATCATGGTTTACGGTATTGATGTTGCCACCACAATCGCCAATGAGCGCGCACAGCTGGCCGAGTGCGCCGGCTCTATCAGGCATCACCACGCTCAGGCGAAACAGCAGACCCTCGCGCACCTGTTGGCGCTGCCGCAGCGCAAGAAGCAGCCGATTGTCGATATTGCCGCCACACAGGATTAAGCCGACGGTGCGGCCTTTGAAGCGGTCTGGATTTTCCAAAATTGCCGCAAGCCCAGCGGCGCCTGCGCCTTCGCACAGCGTTTTCTCAACCTGCAAAAGCAAGGCCACGGCCTGTTCAATGCTGGCTTCGCGCACCACGGCCATATGGTCCACATATTTTGACACATAGGCGCGCGTCACCTGCCCGGGTTCAGCAACCGCAATGCCCTCAGCAATGGATGCGCCAGGCGTGGGCGGTTTGTCCCAAAACCCGGCGTACTGCGCCATCGCCGGGAATGCCTCGCTTTGCACGCCGGTGATGCGCGTGTTGGGTGCACAGGCTTTAAAGACCGTTGAAACACCAGCAATCAGGCCGCCTCCGCCAACGGCGACGACGATATCATCTAAGTCAATGCCGCTTTCGATTATTTCTTGTGCCACAGTGCCTTGGCCAGCAATCACCAAAGGGTCGTCATAGGGGTGGACCAGGACTTTTCCGGTTTCGGCAATATGGTCATGCATCGCTTGGGACGCCGCTGCAAAATCATCGCCTATAAGCAAGACTTCCGCGCCCAATTCGCGCGTGCGCGATGCTTTTACGTTGGGGGTTGTTGTCGGCATGATGATGGTCGATGCAATGCCGAGCTGCGCTGCGTGATAGGCAACGCCTTGCGCATGATTGCCTGCCGATACAGCCACCACGCCGCGGGCTTTTTCTGCATCGCTTAAGCTGCGCAGCTTGTTATAGGCACCGCGCTGTTTGAAGCTGGACGTATATTGCAGATTTTCAAACTTTAAATAGATCTGCGCGCCCGTAATCTGCGACAGCGTTTGAGAATGCACAAAAGGCGTATTGGGGATTTGCCCTTGCATATGCTGCCATGCTGCGACAACGTCATCGTGTGAAATAAGTGCGGCGGGAGCGTGGTTGAGCATGGTGCACACATCCTTTTAAAGCCAATGCAAGCGGCCATGCCGCATCGGTGCAACAGGCATTGCTTTAAGCTGTGGTTACCGGCGGCGCAATGCTCAAGCCGCGCGTCTTATGGCGCGATGGCCGCTTTGGTGACGGCATCTTATCTGCCGGCGGATATTGGCGCTGTGGTTGCGATCGTGCCATCTCACATCATTTTGGATGTGGTCGACGCGGGCGGTGATTTAACGCCGCAGCCGGTCTTCACGCTGCGCGGTGCGCCGCTCGCCTATGTGGATGGTGTCACTAGCGTTGCAGCGATTTTCAGCGGCCAGGTGACCCGGCATGAAAGCGCGAAGCGTGCATCGTTTCGCTTTCGCCATTCTGATGCGCAGCGCCCAATATGGAACTCCGTTGCCAAAACAGACCCGGCGCATATTCCCGTTGAACGGATGCAAGCCCCGCTGTTTATCGCCGCGGGCGGAGATGATGCTGCGTGGCCGTCCATGCTGGCGGGGGAGCATCTTGC
>JBCCLR010000024.1:0-25269 GCA_039026755.1 Pseudomonadota bacterium
GCATACCCGCTTGATGAAGCGCTCGAGCGCTATGATACGGCGCGCCGGCCGCGCACATCGGCAATCCAAGAAAACGCGCGCTTGCTGGGCCTGCAATTTCAAGGTGAAGATCCGAATGCCTTCAATTCCGGCGGCATTAAAAACGAAGAACAGCTCGGCCTGTTTGACTATGACGCAGTGCATGTGGACATTTAAAACACCTAAAATTTGACCGCTGTGCGAATGGACCTATATGCCGTGGGTTAGCAGGCATTGCGCGCTGCTCAAATTCACTGGAGGTATTTATGGGCCTTGAACGCGGCGTCCCCATCCGTGCTATCTCCCGCGGCCTTGCGGTTCTGCAAGCTGTAAACCGCAACCCCGCACTGTCGATGACAGAGATATCAAAGTCAGCCGAAGTGCCTTACCCGACGGCATGCCGAATTGTGCAGACACTGCTGGCCGAAGGGTTGATTGAACGCGAACCGTCGCGCAAACGCTACCGCCCAACCGCGCTCGTTAAAACGCTCGCTTCAGGTTTTCATGATGAAGATGAGCTCGTCTCTAAAGCGCGGCCGCATATCGTTGAACTCTGCAAAGATGTGGTGTGGCCGATCTCGCTGTCGACGCGGGTGGGTGCGCGCATGATGGTGCGCGATAGCACCTTCGCCCTCACATCATTGACACTCAACAATTATTACCCCGGCTACACATTGCCACTCGCCGAATGTTCAAGCGGTAAAATTTACATGGCCTACTGCGATGATGCAGAACGCGGCGCCATTTTGGAGGGCCTGCGCGCGCTCGACGGGCCAGCTGAAAAAATGGGTGTGATGATGCTGCAAGACGAACGCGCACTCAATGCACTGCGCGATGTTGGCTATGCAGCGCAGCCGCGCAACAAATATACCGCAAATCCTGGCCGCACGTCATCTATCGCTGTGCCCATCTTAAGCGATGGCAAAATTCACGGTACGATTGCCCTGGTGTTTTTTGCTTCAGCCATGAAAATCGATGAAGCGGTGACGAAATATCTGCCGCAAATGCAGCATGCGGCGCAGGCCATTGGGACGGATTTAGCATAGCACCTTGAGCCAAATCTGCATGTCTATGTCAGTTTAACGCCTGTACGCAGCGCTATCGTGCCCCTTCAGGAGTTTCAAGCGCCCGCAGCGCGGTGTTCACCAGGGTCGATTCTTCCCACGCATATGTTGGTTCTCCGGTACGTACAATAACCATATTGGCCGACGGCACGACATAGACACGCTGGCCACCAAAGCCATCAAAATAAATCACGTCTTCTGCCAAAAATGGCTCTTTTTGCGGCACCCGCAACGGGCTGGTTGTTGAATATGCCCGCTCTGCCACATACGGTGTGCCGCGCCAGATTTGTAGGCCATAGATCGGGTTGGTTTTGGATGAGGCCGTGGCCTCGCTGACCCACTCAGCGGGGATGAGCTGCTCGCCAGCAAAAGCGCCGTTGCCAAGCACCATGAGCCCAACGCGCGCCCAATCCCGCAAGGTGGCATCTAAATACGCATAAAAGCGCGGGTCGCCTTCAGGGTTTTCAGGAAATAAGGAGGCATCTGAGGCGCCAATCGGGCACCAAATTTTCTCAGAAAGATAGCGGCGATAAGGGCCTTTTCCAGCCTTGATAAGCGCCGCGTTTAAGGCCGCGCCAGCCAGCTGAGAATCTACACCTTTGTACTCAAATGTCTCTAATGGCGCGCTTTGGACCGGCGAGGTGAGCGCCGCTTTGGTGACGCCCGACGAAAAGTTAACGCGCAGCCCGCGCAGCGTCGTAAAGCCTGGGCTCTCCAAACCGCTCGACATGGTCAGAAACGCGCGCAGCGGAATTTGGCCGCGCGGATCATCCGCCCACCCTGGCAGATATTGGCCAATAGGGTCATCTATGGACCCAATAACGCCGTCGGCGATCGCTGCCCCATAGAGCAGGCCCATGACCGATTTGTGCATGGAATATGAGAATGTCTTAGTAGTTTGATCGGCATCACCGGAATAGGCTTCCGCGGCGATTTTGCCGTCGATTAACACCATTAGGCCGACACCACCAAAACCGTCGCTATAGGCTTTCATCTCTGCAAACGCATCTGCCGGCAGCGGCGTGTCTGCACCAAAGCTGTCAAGCGGCGGTGCCTCACATCCAGCAACAATGGTGCGCGGCTGGAAAATCTCAACGTCTTTAACGCCAGCCTCAGTGGTGCGACGGAAGTTCGTAATGGTCGTCCAATTCAAAGCGGCAATAATGACCACCCCGACAATTAACAGCCCAAGGATGCTGCCGATAAATTTGAAAAATCGCTTCATGAGACCGTCGCCCTTGCCGCCTGTGTGTTGTGATGATGTGAGGTAACACTTACCTCACGGTCCGGCAGATCAAGGCAACACTTCATTCGCAGGGTGAGGACCTACGCCATTTGTGCGTCGGTTTCGCTGGCATTGAGCGATAACGCGGCCATGTTAAAGCACTTTATTCTCATCTGCGCACTGGCACTTACCGGGTGCGCGCAACATACCGCACCGGCCACCCAAAGCACATCAAGACAAACTGCAGCCCCACTGTTCAAATCGATGAATGTGGAGTTGGAGGCACCGCTGCGCGGCGCGCTACCGGTGTTGGCCTTGATCCCAATAGATAGCGCAGGCCCGCTTCCTATCGTGCTCTTTTCAACGGGGGCATTTTCATCACCTGAAAAGTATGGCGCGCTTTTGGAACCTTGGGCAGAAAGTGGCTATGCAGTACTCGCCCCCTTGCATGTGGATGCAGAACGCTGGACAGGCGCGCGCCCGAAAGATCAACGCGACGGCCTGAAATGGCGCATGAACGATATGCGCACGCTCGTCGCTGGGTTATCGCAGGTCGAAGCGCAAATTGGCATCGACCTTGATGAATCGCGAGTTGCAGCGACCGGTCATAGCTTTGGCGCGCTGGTCGCCCAGATTTTAGGCGGCGCTAAAATGGGCCCCTTTGCAGGCGATATTGGAGCGCGGCCGGATTTACCGATTGCTGCGGTTATTGCGGTATCGCCGCCAGGTCCAATTCCTGACTATATCGATGCGGCGGGCTGGGCGCAGATGCGCGCCCCGCAGCTGCTCAGCACGGGCACGATAGACATTGTTCCCATGATGGCGCCGCAGTGGCAGGCTCATTTGGCGGGCCATGCAGCGCACTCCGGAGACAGTTGGGCGCTGGTTCTTGAAGGCGTCGACCATTATTTTGGCAACATCATTGGCCGAACCGAGTACCCTGGGCCACCGCAAAGCGACCAATTTGCACAGTTACTGCCGTATACGAAGCAGTTTCTAAACGCCTTCGTGCGCGACCGGCCGGCTGCGCTTAAGGCTTTTAACACGGCGCCGCAAAGTGCTGAGCCAATGGTCGGCCTGAGCCGGAATTGATGCGCCGCCAGTATATCGACGGGCCCTTTGGCCAAATCCATATTCGCACGGCAGGACCTGCAACTGGCGTACCGCTCATCTGTCTGCATCAATCGCCGCTATCAGGCGCCATGTTTGAGGCGGCGGTGCCGGCGCTTATGAACCTTGGCTACTGGGTAATCGCGCCTGATACACCAGGCTATGGCCAATCTGATGCGCCAGATGAACCCATTGATATTGCCGGATATACGCGCGCTATCCCCGCCATCTTAGACTATTTCAATCTCAAAAAAGCCGCGCTGCTCGGCCACCATACAGGCGCAGTTTTTGCCAGCCACTTTGCTACGGTGATGCCTGAACGCGTCTGTGCACTGGTTTTAAATGGTGTGCCCATTTTATCGCCGGAAGAGCGTGCCTTCTTCGCTAGCCTGACCTTTGCGCCACTCGACCTTAAAGCCGATGGCAGCCATCTGCTTGCCGCGTGGCAGCAGCGTCTTAAAGCATCGCCCGGCTGGACCAAGCTGGATATCATGAATCGCTACTGTGTTGATACATTGGCGAATCCCGAACGCTATTATTGGGCGTTTGACGCAGTTTTTGCGCATGACGTGGATGCAGACATTTGTGCTCTCAAGGTGCCGACGGCGCTGCTGACCAACACCGGCGAGGACCTTTATGAAGGCACCAAGCGGGCGCATGCTCTGCGCCCGGACTTTGCCTTTCACGCGCTAGAAGGCGGCACGCATGATATTGTTGATGAACAGCCTGACGCTTGGGCTGGGGCTGTTCACCTGCTTCTTCAAGAGCTTTAGCGGCCCGTTCCGGTTGGCTTGATAAACTTCAATGTCATCCGGTCGGATTCGCCAATGGCCACAAACTTTGCGTCTTTTTCTTTCAGCGGTTTGCCGGCCTGCAAGGTCCAAACGCCTTTTGGCCAATCGGCAGGATCTTTAGGGTTCGCATTGATCTCGCTGGAGCCTGCCAATTTAAAGCCTGCACGCTCGACCAAATCGATAATGTAGCTTTGCTTGACATAGCCGCGCATATTCTTTTTCGGGTCGTTGTCAAAATCTTCTTTCTCGCGGTGCTGTACAATGCCAAGCACTCCGCCGGGCTTTAAAGTGGTAAACATTTCCGCCAAGTTCGCATCCGCATCGGAATAACTGATCATGCCATGCATACCGCGAAAAATCAGGATCGCATCGACGCTATCGGGCGCGGCAAACGGTACCGGGCCGCCAACAAACCGCGCACTGGCCTGTTTTCCAAACATCGGGCCAGCGGTATAGGTTTCGCGCCATTTCATGCTTTGGGCATAGCGCTTTGACTTTGGATCAGGCGTGTAGGCGGTGGCAATATATTTGCCGTCTTCAGCCACCAGAGGCGCCAGGATACGGGTGTACCAACCACCGCCAGGGCCAACTTCCACCAGCGTCATGTCGGGCTTGATGCCGAAAAACGTAAGCGTTTCAATGGGGCTACGAAATTGGTCGCGCTCGATATCAAGCTCAGTACGGAATTTATTTTTGGAAACGGCTTGTTTGATGCTGGTTTTCGCCGCAGCCACTTTTTCGCCGGCTTCGTGATGTGCGGCATGCCCGGCACTTGCCACACACAGGCTGGCAACAACAGTGCTGTAAAAGAGTGATTTAATCATCGGATGCTCTCTCCTTTGTAGGATTTGATGATAGGGAGGTCGAGTGGGTTTGGGGTTTCTGCTTCCTTCGTCGTAACGTTAACATATGGGCTTGCGCTGGCCGCCCGGCATGGACACCACTAGGCTTCACCGTCTGGTAACCAGACGCCGCGCGCTGGCGCAAACGGCTCAATAGCGGTGTGCTTAAATAGGCCGGCCTGGGCATAAGGGTCTTTACCTAAGATGTCAGAAACGGTTTCGATATCGTCTGCTTCAATGATAAGAACGCTACCAGATGGCGCGCCATCTGGACCTGACATCATGCGTCCCGCAACCTTTAAACGGTCACCCAAGGTCGATATGTACGCCAAATGGCTGTCGCGTGTTGTTTTACGCAGCTCAAGATGATTGGCCTTGTCCACGCAGATCGCCACAAACAGCATGACGTCACCCCAAATTATTTCGTTTCGCGTTACTTCGTTTCCACAGTGAACGGGCGGTTGATCAACGCCTCAATCGCTTCATCTACGCTTAGACCGTCATTCACCACTTTGTCTACCGCATTGACGATAGGCATCGTAATCCCTTTGTTTGTGGCCCATTGCGCCACCACTGCAGCGCTTAAAGCGCCTTCCGCGACCGTCTTACGCGATTTGAGAATATCAGCTGCTTTTTGCCCTTCTCCAAGCGCCACGCCAAGCGACATGTTGCGCGATTGCCGTGATGAACAGGTGAGGATCAAGTCGCCCAGGCCGCACAGGCCCATAAGGGTTTCGCTGCGTGCGCCATGTGCTTCGCCAAAGCGCAGCATTTCCGCCATGCCGCGCGTGATAACAGCGGCGCGGGCGTTCTCACCCAAACCGCGGCCATCAACAATGCCGCAAGCAATGGCCAAGATGTTTTTAATGGCGCCGCCCACCTCCGCGCCGATGAGATCATCACTGGCATAGGGCCGAAATGTCGCTTGACCAATCCGCGCGCACCAGGCTTGTGCTTCGGAGAGGTTTGAGCAGGCGAGCGTCACCGCGCCGGGCAAACCCTTTGCCACTTCATGCGCAAAAGTGGGGCCAGAGATAACACCGGGTTTAGCCTGCGGCAAAGCCTCGCGAATCACGTCAGTCATAAAGGCGGCAGTCTCGCGCTCAACCCCTTTTGAGCATAAAAACAGCTGGGTGCCAGGTGCCACATGGCGCAACATATCTGAGCAGATTGCGCGCATATGCTGCGCGGGCGTGACCATGAACAAAACATCCGCGCCCGCAAGACATGCTGCAAAATCATCCGTCGCCCGCAGCGTTTCGGGCAGGGCTACACCTGAAAGAAAGACGCTGTTTTCATGCGTTTCATTGATGGCTGTTACAACTTCGGCCTCACGCGCCCAGAGCTGCGCATCCCAGCCGCCACGGGCCAGCATTGCGGCAATAGCCGTACCCCAGGCGCCTGCGCCTATAATGGCAGCCTTTCCCTCAGTTGTGCCTTGTGCCACTGCGCTGCCTCCTATTCGGCTTCATGCCTTTACCCCAGCGCCTGGCGCAGGTTCGGCCTTGGGGTCAAGCGGCCAGCGCGCCTTGGCTTTAAAATCAAGCCGATCACCGCTGAGCCCGCGCGCGGTGATGCGCTCATGACCGGCCCACGCAATCATTGCGGCGTTGTCGGTACATAACCAAAGCGGCGGTGCATGGAAAGCCCGGCCATGTGCCGCGGCGACAGATCTGAGCGCCGCGCCGATGGACTGATTGGCAGCAACGCCGCCTGCCACCACAAGCGCGCTGGCCTCTGGGCACAAGCCAAGCGCTTTAGCGGCGCGGTCGGTGAGACAATCGGCAAGAGCGGCTTGAAAACTGGCGCACAAATCAGCGGCATCTTGCGCGGCCAATGTGTCGTCGAGAGGATCACCGCTCGCGCTGAGCTTTTCCGCTTGCAGCAGCACTGCCGTTTTAAGGCCAGAAAACGAAAAGTTCATTTCGCCGCGCCGCGTTAACGGCCGCGGAAGATCAAACCGCGCCGGATCACCCGATTGTGCAAGCCGCTCAACAGCTGGGCCGCCGGGGTAGCCAAGCCCAAGCATCTTCGCCACTTTGTCAAACGCTTCGCCGGCAGCGTCATCAATGGTCGTCGCAAGCCGCCGGTATTGGCCAACACCATCGACGCACAAAATTTGGCAATGGCCGCCTGAAACAATCAGGAGCAGATAGGGAAACGCGACATCGGCCACAAGCCGCGGCGAAAGCGCATGCCCCTCAAGATGATTGACCGCAAAATAAGGCCGATTAGACGCCTGCGCCAAGCTTTTTCCGGTCAGCAGCCCGACCATCACTCCGCCCACCAGGCCAGGCCCTGCCGTTACTGCAATTGCGGCCATGTCGGTCAAGCCCAAGCCGGCATCATCCAGCGCTTTTTCAACCAAAGCAGAGAGTACATCCACATGCGCGCGGGCTGCTATCTCAGGCACTACACCGCCGTAGACGCTGTGCATATCCACCTGGCTCGCCACCAGATTAGACAGCACGGCTTTGTCCGCGCCAACAATTGCGACGGCGGTTTCATCACAGCTTGTCTCAATGCCTAAAATCGGCGCGCCAACTGGCATGAGCCCCCATATATGTTACCGATGTGTTGCCGGGACAACTCCCGCTTGGCAAGCGCCTAGCAGCACGCTAAACGCCTGTGAGGTAGCCTGTAGCAACCTGCCCGCAGGCGCGCAATACTGCCGCTTGAATGACAGGGACCACCGACGGGGACATATACGCATTTATGGCCAGCATTCTGCTTACTCGCCCGATATCGCGCGCATCTGCGCTTGCTGCGCGTTTTCAAAGCGCCGGGCACACCGTGTTTCACGCGCCGGTGACCGATATTAAAACGGTCGCGCCGCCGCAGGTCAGCATTAAAACGATCGACGGCCTGCTCTTTACCAGCGCATCCGCCGCCGCGCATATGCCCGAAGCGGCAGTGGCGGCGCTGCGCGGCAAACCTTGTTTTGCGACTGGCCCGGCAACGGCAGACGCCCTAAGCGGGCTCGGTTTTGCAACAATTGACCATTTCGATGGAGACATCACGCGGCTGCTGAGCGCACTAAAGATGAAGGTCAAGACATATCAGCGGCGCTGGCTATATCCGTGTGGCACCGACTTAAGCCACGCTCCAGAGGAGATGATGGATCAAACAGGTGCTGAGATTACCCCCTGGCCGGTCTACAGCGCCGTCGACACCGGCCTTTGGGCAGACGATTTGGTACATAGCTTGCGCATGCAACGCTTTGATTGGTCGCTGTTTCTATCCGTCCGCACGGCAGACCTATTTGTGCGCAATATCCGCAGCGCCCATATTTGGCAGGACGGCGCACCTGGCGCTGCGGGCGCCATTAGCACACGCGTGGCAGAGACAATCGCGCCGCTTGGCTTCTCAGATATTCGTATCGGCCAAGAAAAAACCACGTCTTCTCTTGTCGCCGCCATGGGGCTGACTTAAAGCTAACTTAGTGCTGCCTATAGCCCGATAGTTCGGTATCGTGTCGATGTTATGGGCGAAACCAAGGGGGTGTTTATTTTGGCCGACGACAACGCCAGCCAAAACGCAGCAGGTAAGCCAAACCGGCCTACTGCGGGAAAGCCGGTCGCCGGTGATGCTGCGGGTAAACCGCCAGCTGGACAATCTGTGCCGAAAGCAACCACGCCCAAAACACCAACACCGCCAGCAAAGCCAGCGGCAACGACAAAGTCGGTGCCAAAGGCAGCAGGCATACCCGCTTCAAAGCCAAAACCAACAAAAGCGGAAAAACCGCCTGCAAAGCCAGCAGGCCCAACAGCTCAATCGAAAGAGAACGTGCCGGCCACCGCGGCAGAGCCTTCCAAACCGCCGAAACAGTCCAGCTCAAGCGGCCTTGCATGGACGCTTGTGGTTCTGCTTCTGGCGTTCATTGGCGGGGTTGCGGCAACCCCCTATGCGCTACCGCCATTGATCCCGTTGCTGCCCGAGCCGATCAAAGGCTATTTCGCGCCGCTGCTGGCGAGCACACAGGGTGACAGTGCTGACGTTGCAGCGCAGCTCGTCCAGCTCGAAACGGCAGTGCGCAAAGCCGAACAAAGCGCACGCCGCGAGGCAGGCTCAGCAGTGGCATCCCTCGAGGGGGAACTGAACGCTCTCTCAGCGCAAGTGATGACCTTGGAAGCGGCGCTGCAGAGCCAAGCGCAAACCAATGGCCGGCTGCAAAGCATCTTAGAGGCCGTACCGACGGATGAGGCATCCGGCGGCGTAAGTGCGGCTGTCGTTGCCAACCTGCAGGCAGAGCTAAGCGATGCGCAGACCACGCGCACAGCGCTTTCGCAAGGCTTGGACGCCGTGCGCGCGCAACTTGCCGCCCTGACCGATCGGCAAAGCAGCGCTGCCGGATCGACGCAGTTGAGCGAAACCGCCGCAGCACTGCGCGAACGCATCAGCGCTGTAGAAGCGCGCCTTGCGAGCGTGGCTGAGAGAGCGAGCACTGCCGCAGCGCCAGAGGCGCTGGATGAGGTCGCACGCGCCATGGAACAAGCCATGACCGGTTTTGAAAGCCGCCTCAAAACGCTTGAAAACATACGCCAGCAATCGACGGCAGCCATGGTTGCAGGGCTTGAGTCAGCCCGGCTTGCGCAAGCTGTTGCCAACGGCCGGGCCTACGCAGCAGAGTTAACGGCGCTTGCTGAGCTCAAAGCGCGGGCCGGCAGCACCATGCCGGATATCGCCGATTTGCTTGCAGACATTGAACCCTTTGCACGGTCTGGCATTCCCTCTGGCGCAGCGCTTTCAGCGCAGCTTGAGGCGCGCTCACGCGAGATCCTGACGGCCATTGACACGCCGCAAGGCGCCGATTGGTGGCAGCGCCTGCTCGCGCGGGTGCGCAACCTGGTCACCGTGCGCAAAGTGGGCAGCGATGCCCAAAGCAGCGACCCGCCGGACGTACTGGCCAGAGCAGAAACGGCAGCGCGGGTCGGTGACTGGGCTGCGGTCGTAGCGGAAGTTGAAAGCCTGCCAGAGGCGGCAAAAGACAGTCTTGGCAGCTGGTGGGATGCAGCGCAGGCCAGAGCCACAGCGCAGCGCGTCCTTGCTGAATTGAGCGCTCGGCTTGGCCTTGCCTCCACTGACGCTCAGGCATCTTCGCAAGCAGAAGCAGCGCCGTGATCCGCCCGCTTATCATCCTTTTGCTGCTCGCTGGTGTGGCGCTGGCGGCAATGTTTTTAGCAGACCGGCCGGGCACCGTGACCATCAATTGGGCGGGCTATCGCATTGAGGCGAGTTTGGTGATTTTAGCGCTTGCAGCAATACTCGCAGCTGTCGCCGCCTGGGTGCTGGCACGGCTGTGGTCGTGGGCAAAAGGCGGCACACCGCTGTCGCCAGAGCGCCGCGGGCTGCGGCGCAAGCAAAAAGGCCTGAATGAGGTCGATGCCGCGCTGAGCGCGCTGGCGGCGGGCGATGGCCGCAAGGCGCTGTCGCTTGGCGAGAACGCCATCAAACACTTAGATGGTGCCGGAGTTGCCTATCTCGTTTCAGCGCAAGCAGCGACCGCGTGCGGCAAGGATGACGTGGCCGAACGCTATTTCGATGCGCTGGCCAAGACGAAACACGGCAAGTTCCTCGGCCTACGCGGTCGGGTCAGTGAAGCGCGGCGGCTGGGCCAGGTCTCAAAGGCGCTGGAATTGTCTGAACAAGCGCTCACCGCAGCGCCGCGCAGTGACTGGGCCCTGGTGACCGCCTTTGAGCTGGAAACCAAGCTGGGCAAATGGGGCGATGCGCAGACAACCTTAAAAAAAGCGATCGCAAAATCAATTTTTGATCAACAGCTCGGGGCCCGGCATCTTGGTGCCATTCGCTATGGCGAAGCGGTCGCTGCGCAGCAAGAAGGCCGCATGGCTGATGCCGTGCGCCACGCCAAACAAGCGCTTGCCGTGCGGCCCAATTTTGTGCCTGCCGCCGTGCTTGCCGCGCAGCTTTACAAGGCAGCAGGCAAGCTAAGAGCAGCCAACAAGGTGATTGAAAAAACCTGGAAACTGCGGCCACATCACGCCCTTGCAGAATGCTATGCCGCGCTTTTGCCCATGGAAACACCGCAGGCGCGCATGGCCCGGTTTGAGAAACTCAATAAACTGGCCCCCGACCATTCAGAAAGCCAAATCAGGCTGGCCGAAGCGGCCTTTAACGCAGGCGACTATAGCCGCGCGGAAACCGTATTGGCGCCGCATCTGGTAGGCCGCGCGCGGGCCCGAGCAGGCAAGCTCATGGGCCAAATCGCAGCGGCGAAGGGTGACGATGCACG
The DNA here is from genome assembly GCA_039026755.1 of Pseudomonadota bacterium. GTDB lineage: Bacteria > Pseudomonadota > Alphaproteobacteria > Sphingomonadales > CAKZYD01 > CAKZYD01. The sequence continues at coordinate 11,307 of JBCCLR010000024.1, forward strand.
TGAACGGGCAAAGTGGGTGGATCTGGCCGCATCAGGCGCACCAGAACCCGCCTATGAATGCGCCCAATGCCGCGCTCAATGGGCGTATTGGACGAGCCACTGCGCCGCCTGCGGTAGCTTTAATGCCTTCGTCTGGGACCCGCCCGCACGCACTATTCCAGCCCCCAGCGCTGACCCCCTTAGCCTGGTTGGCAGCGTGCCGCGCGTGACGGCCATTGAAGACGCTGATGCGCCAATCGACGATCTGACCGATATAGACACTAAGGCGCCAGACGGTGGCGTACAACAGCCCCTACCTGAGGAAAAAAGTGGCACTTAAGATATTATAATAGAATAGATAATCCGGACATGAACAGTCCGCGCAGACGCCGTTCAACATGTATTCATGTGGTTCTCCACATGACTAAAGGCGTTAGACAAAAAGGGGCGAAACATGAAGATAAAGAAAGCGTTTTTTAAACGCCAGTGCGTGGCCGCACTATGCGCGGCTACCACGTTTTCAGGCACCGCAAACGCACAAGTGACCGGCATACCAGAGATCCCAGAAATACCAGCGTTTTTGCAATATTAAGTCTGCTGTACCGGCTACCGAGCCACTCCCCATTGATGGTGTCTATCGGATCAGAGAAATCAATAAACGGATCCGCATAGAGCGCGGCCGCGCCTATGCCGTTGACCCCTGGAAGCATGCGTTTGTTCTTGCGATAAAGCCGGACATGGTGGTGATAACCAACATCGTCCGGCAAGGCGCCGGCCAATATGGCGCGCAAGACTTGCCTCTGATGGGGGCGGCGCAAATGACCATGCAGCGCGATGGCTCCTTCAGCGTGGCTGTGCAGACCATGCTTGGGCCGATGCGGTATTCTCTGACGCCGGAAGGCGTGGATAACCCGAACGCCTTCTCCGCTGAAGTGCAAGCGATCGGCAGCTATACGCCGCCAGCTGTTGGTGCGCCGCTGCAATATCCAGCACCGCCCACCTACCAAGCACCACCGCAGGCACCCCCCCAATATCAAACACCGCCCCCTCAAGCAGCGCCGCCGCCTGTCTATCAAGCGCCGCCGCAGACCCAGCCCGCGGCGCCTCCGGTCTATTCGCAGCCTGCCCCTGCTCCATCCCCCCAGCCTGCCCCGACGCCGCCAGCCGATTGCAGGGTGATTGATTACGACCCTGATACCGGCATGCCGATCTGCGCTTAAAAGGCTGCGCAAGATGTCAATCCGCAGCGCCCGAAACACGGCACTCTTTGCAGTGATTTCAAGCCTCAGCCTTGTGCAACCGGGCAGCGCTCAGAGCCTGCCGGACCGGGTGTTTACCGGCTGCGACGGCGAAACCAAAGCAGCCGAGAGCAGTGCGAGCCGCATCCGCGGACGCTTTAATTCCCCCGATGCGCAGGTCACACAGAGGGATTTTGCCAGCCTGCCGATCTTTGATTTAGATGAGCTGCCCGAAGAAGCGGAAGGCCTGTGCTGGGCGCGGCTGGACGGTGTGTGGCGCGATAACCGCCCGATCCGCCAGGCCCCCTGGCAAGGCGACAGTATTTGGGCAGTGGATGAGCCCGGCCTGATTGATTTGGGCAATGGGCAATACAGCAAATACCAATATCTGGTCATCGTGCCGGGCGCGGACCCCGATAAAAGCCTCAACTTGACGGATGGCATGGGCGGCAAGCGGTTCGTTAAATTTACCGCTGTTGATGACGTCAAATTCGCAGACGTGATTGCCGGCAAAGCGCAGCGCAAAAGCTATCAAGCCACTAGCAATTTTAAATATGGCAACCGCCTTGATGTGGAGCTCAGCCTGAACGGCAAGATCGCGGCGCGCATGCCCAAAGCAACATTCGAACGGCCAGAGCCGGCCATCTCACGTATGGACATGCAAAACCAGCTGGAACTCAATGATGCGTTCATCATTCAATACCAGCTGGATAATTTAGCGGCGAGCCGGCGCGGCTATTACATCATCACCCAAGATACCTTCAAGCTGATGGTCAATGGCAAGAAGGAGGTGTTCGCGCGCGGCAATAACAAGCGCTATTATGTGGAAGAAAAACGTGTTGTGCCGCTGGGGCTTAAATATGTGCCCAATGACTTACAGGGCATGATTTACCGTAAGTCGCTCGTGACCAGCGCCAAAGCAATGCGCGAAACGCTGGCCGTATCACTCGGCGTTGAATCCAAAGCGGAAGAAAAGCTGACGAATACCAAAGTCTCCGTCGGCTATAAGGCAGCAACCTACAGCTTTAAAGCCATGCGGCAAAGCGAAACCGTCGGCCAGGCAATAGGCTATTCGGTGGCCAAGAAATACGCCCTGGTCGTTGATCATGCATTCAACACGCTGTCTGGCGATTTTATCAACGCGGTCGATTATGCACGCCGGGAAAACCGCTATCAGGCCCTAATTGATGCCTTTGGCACGCACTATGCCTACGCGGTCACCTACGGCGCCTCAGCCAAGATGACCCAGTCCATCAACAACAGCTCCTATCAAGAGCAAGCCGGGCGTGACAGCAGCTTTGCCGCCAATGCCGGCGGACAGGTCTACGGCGTTGGCGGATCGGTCAGTGCCAGCATTGCGAAGGGTGAGGTCAACAGCGAATCTGGGTCCATCGGATCAGAAAAAGTGAGCTTCATTGCCGTTGGCGGCAATGGCTCTTGGGATCAAGGCGGCTATGCGGCAGGTGACAGGTCAGCGCCGATACTGCTGCACCTGCGCCCGCTGCACGAGCTCTTGAACCCAATGAACTTTCCAGGGCAGCCGGAAATCTATGTGAAAGTGCGCAAAAACCTTAAACGCGCGCTTGATTTTTATCTGCAGCAAAACGCCACTGAACTAAGCGATGAATCCTTCCTTCCCACGATCCGCCCGAAGGAGAAGCCGGAGAAGTGGTACGTTTACATTCGCCATGTTGATTGCCAGCGCAAATCCAGCATCGGCCCGAGCATATATACACTTGAAGGCAAAGTGTCGGTGAAAGCCTATCAAGCAGTGCAAGGCAATGGCGATGCCTCCGCTAAAGATCTGTCATTTTCCGTTAAATGTCGGCCGAAAAAGAAGAAATTTCGCAAGACCATCGACTATGCGGAAGGCGATAATGGCCTGCTGGTGCTGCGCGGCTACCGCGAAGAGATGATGACCTATGTCGTCGAATATGATTTCGATTGGAAATTCAAACCCAATCTCGGCAAAAGGCGCAAAAACGATAAAAAATATACCGCGCCCAAACCGCTGCACGACGGCCTCGATATTGATGACAAGAAAACTTATAAATGGACCATGAAAACCGGGCCGACGGTGCCGAAAGTCGTGCTTCATGTGAGGTTCAAGCGAAAACAATAAGTACTATGTATTTCAAACACAAGGGGCATAGATGAGCCTTTTTCAAGCGCTTGTAGCCGCGTTAATCGCCAGCTTTACTCTACCTGCACACGCGCAGGGCTACCGGCCGGATGTTATTGAAATGGATGGCAGCGTGCCGATGGTATTTGCGCCAGATGCGGCGCTGACCATCAGCAATGGCGGCACCATCGAGTTCTGGACGCAGCCAGACTGGGAGGACGACCCAGGATTTGACCCGGTGATTTTATCCAACACGGGCGAAGTAGGTGCATCCTATGTGATTGCCATGCTGGCCGACCGGTCTGGCATTGCCGTGCTCAGCGGGGAGCAGGAACAGGTTTTCACCGCGGACTTCGGCGATGGGCAAATGCACCATGTGGCGCTCAACCAATTTGACGGCAGCATGATCGTGTTGGTGGATGGCCGCGCAGTGGGTGAAACGCCGTTTACCATGCAAGACCTGCCCAGTGATGGCCTGTGGGTCGGCAGTTTGGATGGCGAAACAAGCCCCTATCTCGGCGCCATCGGTCAATTGCGGTTTTGGGACTATGTGCCCGCGTTCAAAACACTGATGATTTATGCAACCCGCGATGTGGTCGTGGATGAGCACCCGCAGCTAGAGTTTTTATCCGCTATGAGCGACTTTAACACAGATACCCTACTCATTTTGGAGGCCATGGAATGACACACGTAAAGCACATGCTGGGTGCGATGTGTTTGGTGCTTGGCTTTGCCGCGCCTTCATTTGATGTTGGCGGCATTGATGCAGCGCAGGCTGGCTTATTCAGCAAAAAGAAACCCGCCTCAACCAAGCCAGGAAAGCCCGGAAAGGTGCCGCCGAAAACGCTTGCTGCCCACTATGGGGCCAAGCCCAGCGCAGCCCAGCAAGCTGCAAATACCGCGAAGCAGCAAAACCGCACTGGCGCAGACTTAACCGCGCTGCTTGCCAACGGGGCGCGCGCCCAGCAACGACGTGCCAAAGCGAAAGCCGCCGCCGGGCCAAGCACAAACGTCAAGCGGCGCAGCAAAACCGGCATGCAAGTCAGCTTTAAAGGCAATGTAGCCACAGACGGCAAAAAAGATCGGCGCAATATTCCGCGCACCAAAAAACTCAAGCCCGGCAGGAATACAAAAGTGTCTTGGGCTGCCGGAAAAGGCTGGGTCTTGGTGCCACGCTAGCGGAGATCTAGGCCTTTATTTAATTGGCTTAGCGGCGCAATCACCTCTACCCGCTGTTGCGCAGCGCTGTGGCGATGGCATTGATGGAGACTTTGATCCCTTCGTCGATCTTCGGATCATTTTCGCCGCCACGCTTGCGTTTGATCAGCTCGACCTGCAGCAAATTCAGCGGCTCTATATAGGGCAGCCGTAACCGCGTCGCATGGTTTAACGTGGGGTTGCGCTCAAGCAGGCGCGATTGCCCCGTAATCTCAAGCAATTGATCATGCGCCTGTTGCCAGCCGCTGCGGATCTGCGCAAACAGCCGCTGGGCCAGCACTTGGTCATCTGCCAGCTGCATGTATTCAGCGGCTATTGCCATATCAGATTTGGCGAGCACCATCTCCATATTGGCAAGCACATTGGTAAAGAACGACCAATTGCCCGCCATTTCTTTTAAAAGGCCGCGATCTTTAAATCCGGCCAGCGCTTGGCCCGCGCCATACCAGCCCGGCAGCATGACGCGCGCTTGTGCCCAGCTAAACACCCAGGGGATCGCACGTAGATCTTCAATGGCTTGGGATTTCTTGCGGCTCGCCGGGCGTGAGCCAATTTTGAGTGTGGCGATTTCATTGACAGGTGTAACAGCCCGGAAAAAGTCCGCAAACTGCGCTTCGCCATAGACCAAAGCCTGATAGCTGGCAAAGGCCTCTTGCGAGAGACCATCCATGGCGGCGCTAAAGCGCTCAATATCCGCAGGCGGCAATCGATCGGGCTCTAAGGTCGCCAATATGGTCGCTGCGGCCATGGCCTCTAAACTGCTGGCCGCCGTTTCTGGGGTACCGTATTTTGCAGCAATCACCTCGCCTTGCTCGGTGATGCGGATGCGGCCATTCACCGTTCCATGCGGCTGGCCGCGCACCGCTTCAAACGCTGAGCCGCCGCCGCGCCCGACGGAGCCGCCGCGCCCATGGAACAACTGCATGGTGAGCCCAGCCGCGTCAAACACCGGCGCAAGCGCGCGGCTAGCGCGCGACAGCATCCAATTCGACGCAAGATAGCCACCATCCTTGTTGGAATCAGAATAACCAATCATGACCTCCTGCACACCGCGATTGGCAAACATGTCGGCAAGCTCTGGAAGTGCGAAATATTCGGCCATGATCTCAGGCGCAGCATCAAGGTCGGCAATGGTCTCAAACAAAGGCACCGCCATAATCGGCGCCTGCACTGCATCGCCCAGCATGAACAGGCCCGCTTCTTTAAGCAGGAGTTGCGCTTCTAAAAGGTCAGACACACTGGTGGCCATGGAGACGATATATTTGCGCACGCAGTCGGCGCCGAAGCGCGCATGGCTGCGCGCCACCATGTCCATGATCGCCAGTTCACTCTCGGTATCGCTCGAATACACTGCGCCGCGCACGCGCAAGCCACGCGGGTCGATGAGCTGCTGACGCAGCAGGACAACACGCTCAGCTTCGTTAAGGCTTTGATAGTCCGCTGCAATGCCGGCGATTTTTAAAAGCTCAGCCACAACGCGCTCATGCACAGCACTGTTTTGCCGCATATCCACTGTAGCCAAATGGAAGCCAAAGGTTTTAACCGCGCGAATAAGCCGGCCAAGCGCGCCATTGGAAGCCAGCGCTTCGCCGCCGATGCGCGCTAGTGAGCGCGCAATAGTGCGCAAATCTGCTTCAAACTCCACCGGGGCCGCATATGGCTCTGCAATATACTGCGATGGGCGTGGCGGCGCTTTATTGAGGAGTGCGTCAAACGTCGCCGATAGCCGCGCATAAAGCCCAACGATGGCGCGTCGATAGGGCTCATCATAGCGGTGCGGGGAAGTATCTGGGCTTGCATCTGCCAAAGCGGTAATCTCAGCGTCCGCACTGCAAATGCTGTCTGACAACGACAGCTCAGCGCCCAGTGCATGCAGCTCATCCAAGTAATGCGTCAGTACCATTTCAGCGGCGCGCGCATGGGCATATTCCAGCGATTGGGCAGTCACATAAGGGTTGCCATCGCGGTCACCGCCGATCCAGCTGCCAACCTTTAAAAAGCTGCCAAGCCGCTGGCCAAACGCCACCTCCCACTGGTTATAGAGGCCTGGAAGAATGTCTAGAAAGGCGGATTTGAGGAAACTGAGCGCATTTTCCACTTCATCCGTCACATTAAGCTGCTGGGTGCGCAGCGGCCTGGTTTGCCATAGCAATGCAATTTGCCGGGTGATGGCCGCTTCAACATCGTCGCCTTGCGCGGTCGTGTGCGCGCCGCTGGCGCGCAACTGCATCAATTCGGCAATCCTGCTGCGGTGATCGATCAGGCTTTTACGCCGCACCTCCGTAGGGTGTGCAGTCAAAACCGGCATAATCTCTGCCGTACCCAGCAGGTCGATGATGCGTTGTTTATCGATGCTCTGCGCCTCTAAAGCCGCAATCACTTCGGCAACACCCATGGTGCGCTTTACGGTTGCTTCAGCGCGGTCTTCGGCAACGTTTGCGAGCATGGAAAACAGCATGAAACCGCGCACGAAATCGACCGTTTCACTGAACGAGAGTTGCTCTAATTGGAGGTCTAGAGCTGACCCACCGAGATGCCGATTGCGATGCCTGTTCACGCTGGCAGAGCGAATATGTTCCGTGCGCTCATACAGCCGCTCACCGCCCAATTCGCGAATCACATCCCCTAGCAAACGGCCGAGATACCGAACGTCCGGATTTTGTTGAAGCGGCGGTAAAGAGGCCATTGGCAGCGCGCAAACCTGAAACTAAGTGTGAGTTCGGCGCTATCATAGCCAAGCAGCCGTGCTGCCTTAAAGCAGAAACGCGCTTGCGCGCACGTTTAATGTGCATCACGGTTATTTGAGCCGCATGCATACCGCGCACACAGGTGAGCACTATGGCAATCGCCACGTGATAGGCGCACCAACACACAGATAGCAAAAATCATATTTATGCCTCGATTTGCCCACATTCCGCAGCGCTTGGTGTCACAAATGGGATGGCATAAAAAACGGGGCTCGGCAGCGATGGGTGTTCTGATTAAGTCAAAGCCGGCAAGGCTGAGCACGACGCCAAGCGCTTTGGCAATGATGCTTGCAGCGTGTGGCGGCAACGCAGCACGTTTCCAAGCACCACCGCTCAATTCAGCGCCGCAGGTGGGTGCAAGCACCAGCCAAAGCTTCGATGAAGATGCGCGCGATCAAGTCATCGATATCATGGTGCCAAGTGATCCGGACAACGACCCTCTCACGGTGGACATCACCGCCGTTCCAGATAATGGCCGGCTGTTTCTGGCAAGCAATGCCGGTGAGAGCATCACCACCGACAGCGTCATTAGCCCGGCCCTGTTTTCACAGCTGCGCTTTACCGCTGACCCAGGCTTTGATGGCGATGCCGGCAGCTTTACCTACACCGTATCTGATGGGCGCGGCGGCAGCGCCGAACAGACCATCGAGTTCACCATTAACGATAAGCTCAGCGATACCATTGCGGCAGGGGCACGCGGCAACACGCTGGTCTTTCTAGATCTCGATGGTGATTTGACGCGCGGCGCCAATGAAGCGTTTATCATCAGCGATAACAATGGCCGCTTTGCGACGCTCAGCGGGCCGGGAACACGTGTTGCCATCGACGGTATAGATACCTTTACTGGCCTGCGCCTGGATGACCTGTTGATCAGCAGCGATGGCGGAAGCGTGTTAAGTCCGCTGACAACATTGCTGTTTTATGCGCCGTCAGACATCAACGTGTTGGCGCTTACCCGCTTGCAAGATGAGATTGACGCCGCTGGCGGGGTTGATATCTTTACTTTTGACGCAGCCGCGCGGTTTGATCTGCTCGGACCCTCCCTGCCGGACCAGGTGCTTCAGCTCAACCAGGAAATCTCTATAGCCGTCAGCGTTTTACGCACGCTCTACCGGCTAACAGATACAGCGGACCCCAATGCAGCGGCCTATCAGGCGCTGGCGCAAAGCCTTTTGCAGACGCCGCAAGATAAGGAAATTGGGCTGACATTGGGGGCAGACTTTGGCCAAGCTGTGGTGCGTGACATCGCGCTTGATTTAACCGGATTGCCGCAATTTGCAGCCAGTGCGCTCGATGATATTGCTGCTTTCGTATCGGGCCAAATCAGATCCCTGATCGAATTTGGTTTTGACATTTTAGAGGCCGACGTTCTAGGCGCGCTCTCGCCGCTGCGCCGGGCGGTCGTAGAAGAGTTTACCGTCAACGTGGTCGATATCCTGAGCGATCTCGACGATGCGAGCAAATTCGACGATATCGCGGCGGCGTTTGTGGATGCTCGCGAACGGCTTACACTCGGGATCGATGAAATTCTCGCGCGCTACATAACCTTCGACAATATAGAGTTCGCGCCGCGCTTCGTCCCAAGTGGCGCGCAAGTGACACTGCAGGGAACCGGTATGCGCGATGAGCTAAATGGCCATCGCGGACCCGACCGGCTTATTGGCGGCGCTGGCGATGATCACCTGCGCGGCGGGCCAGGCGATGACGAAAGCTTTGGCGGCGATGGCGATGATCTGATCTTTGATATCGACGGCAACGCTCGTGCGGACGGCGGCGATGGTGATGACCGGCTTGTTGTGTGGCAAGGTGAGCATCCGATCAGCGGCGGTGACGGCCTTGATACGCTTGATATTGATGCCGCTTTAGCCGCTTTGGCAATGCAAAATCAGGCGCCAGACGTCAATGCAGGTGCTGCGACGCTGGAGGTTACAATTGATGCAGCCACCGGCCAAATCCGGAGCCAGACAAGCGGTGAATCATTTTTTGCAGATGCGCCTTTAACGGGCTTTGAGCGCTATGTGCTGCCCGGCGATACCGATGTCACATTTCTCGGCAGCGCCGCAGATGAAACGTTGTCGATCGACCTTAGCCGGGCCGATGGCTTTGGCCGCTTGGTGTATACCGCAAGTGACGGCAATGACAGCGTCACCAGCCGCACCTCTGAAGCGCTCGGCGGTGCGGAAGATATCATCGATCTAAGCCAGCTCAGCACTGCCGCAACATTTGCCGCGCAAGCGGCACCACTCATTACACATGCCGGCGGCAGCCTCGATATCACTGGGCTCAACGCCCAATTCATCGGCACGAACAATGGCGATATCATAAACACGCAAAGTCAAGATTTTTTCGCCGATACACTTGCGGCCGGGCAGGACAGCATAACCATTCGCTACAGTCTTGGCACGGCAGGTGATACCATCGTGCTCGACACTGGCGGCGCCCGTTTGATTGCGATGGGGTTTGATATTGCGGCGGACATGATCGATCTAAGCGGTGTTGAGCGAATGGCTGGCGAGGCGTTCACAGCCAGTAATTTTGCTGTAGCGCTTTCGCTCGTGGATATAGATGGCAGCGCGAGTACGCAGTTAAACTATGACACTTCAACACTCGTCTTGGAAGGCATTACGCCAGCACAGGTTACAGAAGATATCCTGATTTTTGCCGACACCTAGCGCACAACACGGGCGGGCAAAATGCCTGTCCCACCTCAAACCATCCTGCGCGCGCGAAAACTCCAAATCCTCTGCGAAATCATATCGGAGAGCTATTTTTTATAATACTGATTTGCAATAGCATTCTGGTGGTGTATCATTAATAACATTAGGATCGGCATGGCGTTGCATGTAGCAAGCGCCGTATGGGGGTCGCCGAAATGAGTAACACATCACAGGACAATACAGCTCCGGCGGACAACAAAGAGCCAGGTCTTTGGCAGATTATTTCTCCGGTCAACCGGGAGATCTACACGGGTATGGCGATCTCCCTCTTGAGCCTGATCGCCTGGCTTGGCTCAATCATGCTGTTTCTGCCAATCGCCCGCGAAATTCTTACGCCATCGCCAGATACAGGCCAGCTCGCGCTGTTATTGGGCACCAGTTTTGGCCTCGTGGCGCTGTCCTTCATCTGCCGGGTGGTGTCTTTCCGGGTGTCGCATCTCGGTGCGTTTCGGCTTGAGCAAATTTTGCGTACAGAGCTGACAACACGGTTGGCCCAGGTGCCTTTGGGGTATGTGGTGAACGCGGGGTCCGGCACATTAAAGAAAGTCGTGCTGGATGATGTGCGCGCGCTGCATGCCTTTGTTGCAGATAGCACGCCGCTGTTTGCCAAGACGTTTTCAGCGCCGATCCTCGGCTTTGTACTCATGCTCGCGCTGGATTGGCGCCTAGCGCTGATATCGCTCGCCTTGTTCCCAGTGGGGCTCATCGGCATGTTCTTGGCGTTTCGCGATTATGATGTGGCCCGAAAAAGAGTCGACCAAGCAACCGAACACATCAATGGCGTGATCAATGAATACGTCCAAGGCATGCATGTTGTGCGCACCTTCGACGACGGTTCTGGCTCGTTTCAGCGGTACCGCTCGGCTTTGAATGAGGCCACCAAGACCATGAGCGAATGGACCGCGCAGTCGCAGAATGGCGCTTATATCGCGCGCACGCTATTTGCATCACTGCCGACGGTTCTGGTGCTGCTTGCTGCGGGTATTCCCATGTGTTTAAGTGGCACGCTGGAAATTCCCATACTGATGATGTTTCTGCTGCTTGCGCCAACCGTAACGGAATCCATTATCCCCATCGTCTGGCTCCAACAGCACCTGGTGAATGCGAGTGCGGCGGTCAAGCGCATTGGTCATTTGCGCAATGTAGCGCTCATCCCGGAGGTGCCCCAAGGGCAAGCGCCGCATGACGCATCAGTAGAACTTAAAAACGTCAGCTTCCGCTATGAAGGGCGCGATGACAACGCGTTAACGGACGTCAGCATTAAGATAGCCCCCGGCACCGTAACAGCGCTGGTCGGCGCGTCCGGTGCTGGAAAAAGCACCGTCGCGCAACTGATCCCGCGGTTTTGGGATGTGGATGAAGGCCAGCTTTTGGTTGGCGGCGTGGACGTGCGCGAGATGACGGCAGATCAGTTGATGGGGTCTGTAGCGTTTGTGTTTCAATCCCCGTTCTTGCTCAAAGACAGCATTAGAAACAACATCAAGCTCGGCAAACCCGGCGCCAGCAATAAGGAAGTGGAAGCCGCCGCGCGCGCCGCGCAGGCGCACGACTTTATCATGACCGAGCTTACGAATGGGTATGACACCATCGTCGGTGAGCGCGGCTCCAGCCTATCAGGTGGCCAGCGCCAGCGCATAACCATTGCCCGCGCCATTTTGCAGGACGCGCCAATCATCGTGCTTGATGAAGCGACGGCGTTTGCCGACCCAGATAACGAAGCAAAGATCCATCAGGCGCTGGCGGAACTGGCGCGCGGCAAAACCCTCATCGTGGTCGCGCACCGCTTGTCGACCATCACGGATGCGCATCAGATTGTGGTTCTAGACCGTGGCCGGGTCGCTGAGGCTGGGACCCATCAAACGCTGCTTGCGCAAGGTGGGCGCTACGCAAAACTATGGTCGCACTTTGAACGAGCGCAGGGTTGGGGCCTGCGGGCAGAACACACGGAAATGGCTGAGTGAAATAGAGCAGAGCGATGATCGAGACATTTCGCAATATGGTGCAAACATGCGGCTCAAAAGCGGGCCTGATGCGCGCCGCGCTGGCCTATGTAACACTGGCGTCTGTGGTTCAAGGGGTGGCCTATGCTCTGCTGTTTCCGCTTTTTGCTGCGCTTGCCGCATCGTCAACCCAGGCCTGGTGGTACCTTGGCGCAATCGTATGTCTGGTGTTGCTTGACGCGCTGTTTCGCTTGCTTGGCTCACGCAAGGAATGGCGCGTTTATATCGAAGTGTCGGACGAGACCCGCACCAAGCTTGGCGAACAACTAAAGCATATGCCGCTGCAACAGCTGGCCAAGCGTCAGACCGGCGACCTCAACAGTGTGTTAACGGGCAACGTCAATGATGTGGTGTCCATTGCCGGCGGGCTGTTTGGCATTGTTATCAACACGATGGTCGCGCCGTGCGTGACCATCCTCGCCACCTTTTTTATCGACTGGCGCTTGGCGATTGCCATGTTGATCATTTTCCCCATGGCTGTGCCGCTGTACCGTTTCATCCGCGCCATGGCAGCTCGAGAGAATAAAATTTCCATGACTGCGCATGCCGATGCAGCGTCGCACATCGTGGAATATACGCAAGGGCTCAGCGTGCTTCGCGCGACCCGGCAAGTTGGCTTGCAAGCTCAGCGATTGCAAGCCTCGCTCGCACGCCTGCGTGACGCACAAACCTTAGGGACCAAGCTGGGCACTCTGCCTAGTATTTTGATGTCAGCACTGGTGCAAATGGGCATCCTGGCAATCACGGCTTTGGCGATTGTTTTTGTACTCGGCGACTCGCTCACTGTGGCCGCCGTGCTGGCGCTGATCATCATTGCTGTCAGATTTAGCGAGCCTCTTGCGTTGTTTGCGAATTTGTCCGCTATGTTCGATTTCATGGAAGCCGCAATTGATCGCATCAGTGAGCTACTGGCCGTGGCGCCGCTAGCGCAAAGCGCTAAACAAAGCGAACCTGCGGGATCCGATGTCACCTTTGAGAACGTGACCTTCTCCTATGACGGCACAGAAGAGCCCGTCTTGCGCGGCGTGTCGCTGGCGCTTCGCGAACGCAGTCTCACCGCCCTGGTGGGATCATCTGGTAGCGGCAAAACCACAATCACCAAGCTGCTCACACGCTTTGCAGATCCACAAAGCGGCACCATCACGATTGGCGGCGCCGACATTCGCAGCATGACACAAGCCGAACTCATGGGGCATTTTTCTGTCGTGTTTCAGGACGTGTATCTGTTCGATGACACAATTGAAGAGAATATTCGCCTCGCCAAACCAGACGCGACGCATGAAGAGATCGTGGCCGCAGCGACAGCGGCAAACTGTCACGCGTTTATTTCCGCGCTACCAAATGGCTATGCAACAGGTGTGGGCGAAATTGGCGGCGCGCTCTCAGGCGGCGAACGCCAGCGCATCTCCATCGCCCGGGCGATTTTGAAAAACAGCCCCATTGTTATTCTTGATGAGCCCACCTCCGCGCTTGATACCGAGAGTGAAGTGGCAGTCCAAAAGGCCATTGATACGTTAGTGCGTGACAAGACGGTGCTGGTGATCGCCCACAGGCTATCCACGGTCGCAGCCGCCGATACGATCATCGTGCTCGAAGCAGGTCAGATCGCTGAACAGGGCAATCATGATGCCCTGCTCGCCAGCGGCGGGCGCTATGCGCAGATGTGGCAGGCGCAGCGTGCCGAACGCCATTGGCAAATCACCGAAAGGCCCGAAACGCAAATGAGCGCCTAGGCCTTTCAGCCGACAAAGGGCTTGCTTCAGGTCCCAATAGCGCCGTGGCTGTGACCTGAAGCAGGCACAGCAGCACGCTTGAGCATGACACCTGAAAACGTGTTTTTTAACGACGCGGGAAAGTCTAGAGCGGTTTAAGGTTTCTTTGAAACGCACTGCTAAGGTCCATGGTGCACTGGTTAGGCGCTGGATGCAGCGCGATGCGGGGC
>JBCCLR010000025.1:0-25093 GCA_039026755.1 Pseudomonadota bacterium
AATTCGGTCAGAGCCAGACTGTACGGGCAAGTGCAGATAAGGCATCAGTGCGGCAATCTCGCCATGCGCAGCAATCAAGTCGTCCGACATATCGCGCGGATGCGATGTGGTGTAACGCAGCCGTTCAACACCATCGATCTGCGCAAGCGCATAGAGCAGCTCGGCAAGACCAGCAGCCGTGTTGCTTGTGCCAAGTCCATGATAAGCATTGACATTTTGGCCGAGCAGCGTGATGTCGCGGGCGCCGCGATCAACCAGGCGCTTTGCCTCTTCAAGGACATCCGCCACCGGGCGAGAAAACTCCGCGCCGCGCGTGTACGGCACTACACAAAATGTACAGAACTTATCGCAGCCTTCCTGGATGGTTAGAAAGGCTGTTGGCGGTGATTTACGCGCTGGTGTAGCGGCTTTAAGAGCTGCGAATTTATCATGTGGTTTAAAGTCTTGCGCCACTTGCCGCCCGTCGCGGCGGCGTCTTAGCAGCTGCGGCAGGTCCTGATAGGCCTGCGGGCCAATCACCACATCGACGTTTTGCGCCCGCCGCAGCATCTCGCTGCCCTCCGCTTGCGCGACACAGCCGGCAACAGCAATTTGCATGTTGCCCCTGTCTGCGGCGCTGCGCTGCGCTTGAATTTTGCGTAGGCGCCCGAGCTCAGAATACACTTTCTCCGCCGCCTTTTCGCGAATATGGCAGGTGTTTAGGACCGTTAAATCCGCATCATCAGGCTGATCGGTCAGAGTATAGCCGTCCGCGCGCAACGTGTCGGCAATGCGCTCGCTGTCATAGACATTCATTTGGCACCCGTAGGTTTTGATGAATGCCGTTTTGGCCTGGTCATCTGCCTTTGAAGACGCCACGTGACGATACTTTCAACTGTTGTCGGAACTCCCTCGCCATTACGGCAGTTCCGCCGGTTTTGCAACTGCTGGCGCGGCGAGCTGGCGACCGGAATTTGCCAGCCTTACACCCTTTGCGACGACACGTTGGCAATGCTGCGCCAGCTGCTTACGACTGGAAAAATCCGCGAGTTTGAGCGGTTCGTGAAAATGCACTGTCGCTGAAATTTGGCTCAGCCGCATGACTTGAACCAGGTGCGGCAGAAACTCCATATCGCCAACCCATGAGATTTTATGTCTTATGGCGCGCACCAGCGGAATTGCATTGACGTCGGTATAGGCCAGCGAAATCGGTTGAATAATCGGCGTGACGCCGGCATCGCGCGCTGCCTCAGTAACTGAAAATAAAGCAGACTTAAAAGCCAATACACCATTTCCGGCGCTCGACGTGCCTTCAGGAAACAAAATGACATTATGGCCTTCACGCAAATGTTCAACAATTGCATTGCGCTGAACTGCGCTCTGCGTACGACGCTCGCGAGATACAAAAATCGTTCGCTGTAGCCGGGCAAGCGTGCCGAAGAGCCCCCAATCAGCAATCTCATTTTTTGCCACAAAACTGCCTGGCAGCGACGCGCCAAGCAGCGGAATGTCAAGCCAGGACACGTGATTCACCACAAACAATATGCTTTTTTCCGTGCTGCGTTCGCCGACGACGGTGCGTTTTACATTAAAGCCAAAACAAATGAGCTTATGAAAGAACAGAGGAACGCCTGCGTAACGCTGTGGCATAACTTTCGTGATAATAAATTGGATTGGCAGCAGGATGAGAATAGAGATGCCGGCAATGGCCAGGGTGCGTAGCGCTGCGCGGTTTAGCTTGGTATCTCCGATCTCGAATGAACCGAACTCACTGCCAGGCGGGACATGTTCAAAGTCACCAGCCAAGGCCGCGCTCAATCACGCTCGGCGCGGGCAGAGCCTGGCGTGCGCAGAATGTTTTTACGCTTTTGATTTTTTGCCATAAAGTTCCATGCGATGATCGACAAGGTCGTATCCCAGCGTTTCGGCAATCTTGCGCTGTAACTGTTCGACTTCGTCGTTGTTAAACTCAACAACATCGCCGGATTCCACATCAATAAGGTGATAGTGATGTTCCTCAGTGGCTGGCTCGTAGCGTGAGCGGCCATCGCGAAAGTCATGCCGCTCGACAATACCGGCTTCTTCAAACAGGCGGACGGTACGATAAACAGTGGCGATAGAAATCCGCGGATCAACACTGACCGAACGGCGATACAGCTCCTCCACATCTGGATGGTCCTCTGAATCGCTCATGACCTTTGCAATCACGCGCCGTTGCTCGGTCATACGCAAACCCCGCTCAGCGCATAAATTCTCCAGATCGATCATGTAAAGGACCCCGTTACTCGGATATCGTTAACGATATATATGGTGTTTGCCAAAGCCTGGCAATGACACTTGATAGACTGATCAAATGTCACTGCCCTTTTCATAAAGACCTACGTCTGCGGCATGCCCGCAGATCAGCCTCTCGGCGCCGCTTAGACACCAAATTTGAGCGCGCTTTTTTAAAACGTATGACTGCGAGCCGCTATTTGCGGCGCCCTTTTCCAAGACCAATTTCCTTGGCCAACTTGCGCCGCTGTGCAGCATAATTGGGTGCAACCATAGGGTAGTCTGACGGCAAGTTCCAACGCTCGCGGTATTGTTCTGGCGTCATATCATAGCGCGTCTTGAGGTGACGCTTTAGCATCTTGAGCTTTTTGCCATCTTCTAGACACACAATGTAATCTGGCTGAATAGATTTGCGCACAGACACAGCGGGTTCAGGCCTGGGCTGCGCTTCAGGTTCTGGCGATTCTAATTTTGTAAGGGAGGAATATACCTTCTCGATGAGCACCGGTACATCAGATACCGCAACTGTATTATTGGAAAGGTGGGAAGAGACGATATCTGCCGTTAAAGACAGAATATTTTCGTCAGATGAATTTCCTGCCATATAGTTTTCCTGTGTAAGCTGGCGTTTTTATTGTTGCGCAATCCACGCTATTCATTGCGTCTCTATGACCTGTAAAGAACGACAATGTCAATCAAACAAAAGCTCACTTCTTTTATGTTTGAAAATTATTCTTTGATTTCACTTAAAGTATCGCGCAAGCGTTATTGCAGAGGATTTTTGGCCATCTATTCCAAGATAGTAGTCTTTGCGGTGTCCGATTTTCCTAAAACCTGCTTTACAATATAACTTGCGTGCAGCGGTATTGCTTTCGCGAACCTCTAAGAAGAGTTTTGTATATCCGCCCTCTTGGGCCTGCTGCACAAACGCCTCTATGAGCAAAGAGCCGATACCGTTGTGGCGGTGTTCGGGCAATACACCAATCAACAAGATTTCCGCTTCATCCGCCACTGTGCGCGCAAGCAAAAAACCGAAAAAATCCTGATCACCGTCGCCGGCCAATAACAATTCCATGTTCTTCAGGCTTAGGGCGCTGCGCATGTCGCTATCGCTCCAGCGCTCGCCCCATTGTGCTGAAAAGGCCGCGGCATTGAGCGCGACCACTGCCTCAAGCAAGTGCGCTTTATAGGGCTCTATGCAAAGATGCCGGCTTGCGTTCATGAAGACGTCATACTGTGCATCATCGCCGGCGACAATGCGCTAGTCGCCGCGCCGCGTCTATACGACCTTTGCCGCACGCCCTCACTGAGGCGTTAGGCAACACGAAAGCGGGTTGTTCCTGGTTTCTTGGCATCAGGTGCACGCACATACAGCGCGCTGATCGTTTTATGTGTCATGCCTTGGCCGGTTTGCGTGAGCCAGATAAGCGCTTGCGCGCGCACCGCCCCTGGTATGTCATCGGCTGTGTCAACGATTATCGGCTTCCCAGTGTCTGCGACCGCCTGCCGTCGCCAGTCATCAAGCGTGTCGCTTGGCCATGTTTTGGGTGCGCTTAAAGCGGTGAGTGTCCGATCGAATATTTGCACAAAATGTTCGCCGCGCCGCGCATCAATGCAGACGTGAACGGGCGCGGTAGACTGGCTGTGCATCTGCGCGCCACGCGCCAGCATGGCCAGGCGATTAATTGGCACAACAGCGCAGCCTTCGCTCAACCCATAAGCCTTCGCAACAGACAGCCCAACGCGTAGACCTGTAAAACTGCCCGGCCCTGTGGTGACACCAATGCGTTTGAACGGCCGGCCTAGGCGGTCTTGCGTGCGGCCAAACAAGGTTTCTAGAGCCGGGTGGATGGCCTCGGCATGTCCTATGATCATGTCTTCATGGTGAAATTCAATGTCGCGGCTGTCCGGCGCGGCGGCAGACGCGCCCAGCGCTATAGTCAGAGAGCCGCCGCAAGTATCGATGCAGAGCGTATCTAGCATCTTTTGCGGCATTGTTTCGGGCTGCGTATCGGGCATTGGGCCGCTATGGGCTAGAGAATGCTGCTGGCGTCCTTAAAGGCGAGCCGCGGACTGCGATCAAAAAGTTGGTCTTGCCCGCCATAGCCAATTGCGCAGAGAAAATTGGATTTAACCGTGGTGCCGGCAAAAAACGCGGCATCAACGCCCGCATTGTCAAATCCACTCATCGGGCCGCAGTCTAACCCTAAGGCGCGTGCGGCAATCATAAGGTAGGCACCTTGCAAAGTGCCATTTCGAAATGCCGTTTGTTCAGCAACGTCTGCAGAACCCGAAAACCAGTTTTTGGCATCAGGATTATGCGGAAACAACTCTGGTATGCGCTCATAAAACGCCAAGTCATGGGCGATGATGACGGTTGCTGATGCGCTTAAAACCTTGGCGGTATTGCCTTCACTCACATGCTCTGACAGTTTTGCTTTGGCGGCGTCTGAGCGTATCCAAACAAACCGAGCTGGTGAACAATTGGCACTGGTTGGGCCCCAGCGCATGAGGTCATAGATCGCCTCGATCTGGACATCACTGATCGGTTTGTCCTGCCATGTATTATAAGAGCGGGCGGTTCGGAACAGTGTATCGAGCGCGCTATCACTCAGGATGTCAGTCATGCGGTTTCCTTGCTTTGCAGGCGTGCGCTGGTTTTAAAAAAGGGCTCAGATGCCACCTATATCGTCAGAGCGTATCAGCACACTGGCTGGCTAGATCGCCTCCACCCCGCTGACCTCGGGAACATAGTGGCGCAGCAGGTTTTCGATGCCGTTTTTAAGCGTGATGGTTGAAGATGGGCAGCCGGCGCAGGCGCCCTGCATGTGCAGATAGACCGTCCCTTCACGAAAGCCGTGGTAGGTAATATCACCGCCATCACGGGCAACGGCGGGGCGCACTTTGGTCTCCAGCAGGTCTTTAATTTGCGCAATGATCGGCGCGTCCTGCGGGTCATCATCAAACCCTTCGACGCCATCTTGCGCCATATCCGCAATGATCAGCGGTGCACCGGAGGTGAAATGATCCATGATCGCGCCGAGAACCTGTGGCTTTAGGTTGATCCACTCAGTTCCTGACTGTGTAACGGAAATGAAGTCCGATCCGAAGAAAACGCCCGTCACATCGTCGAGCGCGAACAGCGCGGTCGCCAGCGGTGATGCTTCTGCTGCTGTCGGGGTATCAAACGTGATACTATCCTCACCATAGACGATCTGCCCTGGATTGAACTTCAGCGTATTGGGGTTTGGCGTTTCTTCCGTCGAAATATACATTGCATTGCTCCAAAATGACGCGGCACTGAGCCGTACACAACGTCCCTGTGTCACGCTATACGTTGACATGTGCGCATCGGTGCTATCTGGGTCAAGCGTTTATCGTGCGTCGGCGCTGGGGATTTGAAAAATCTATAACTGCGCGCTGACTGCCGCCGGTTTGCCTAAACGATCGAATCAATACGCGCTGGATCGAGTGCGCCAGGCACGATGACCAGCGGACATGGCAAGTTGCCGGCAGCAGCACCTGAAAAATAGTCAACCAAGGTGCCTGGAGATCCGCCGGGCGTCGCGCCCAATATCAAGGCAAAAATCGAATCATCTTGGGAAATGTGGTCAACGAGATTATCGCGCAAATCGCCCATCGTCATCACGACTTCAGAACGCAGACCGACATAATCAAAGATTGCGTCTGCCGTCCGGGAAATCAGCGCTTCGGCAGCGTCGCGCGCTTCTGCTTCCATTTTTTCATTAACGGCAATCCAATGCCCGCCGCGTTCGGGTTTCAGGCTGTGAAACAATGTGACGCGCCCACCGATGGTGTGTGCTGCACGCCCCGCGGCAAAGCGAATTGCCGCCTTACTGTCTTCCGAGCCATCAACGACCACGCAGAATTTTCGATACCGTTTGTGTGCCGGTGTCGCTCGTTTGGCTGATGGCGGTATTTTCGGTTCATAGCTCACGACTTAAACACTGCCGGACGTATGCACGTCTGGCAAGTGTTAAGCCGTAAAGCCCATTCAAGGCACCAAGACAAGCGCTAGCTGCGCGGTACTTTCACTTTGACTTTGCTGGTTACACCGGATTCGCCAGGAAAGTCGGTGAACAGCGCTTCCACCAAATACGGCATGACTTCTGGCAGTCGCTTATCGCGGCCAACGGATTCCACGCGCCCTTCAAACACCACAGTATTGGGTTTATCATCAGCGAGCGAAGGGCGATAAACTTGAATGCCCACATTGCGCGTGTAGACCGCATAGCTATATACATCCGGACCACCAAAGCCGCCAGGACCAAAGCCGCCACCAACGCCATAAAACGGATGAAAACCGCGGCCAAAGCCAAAGCCAGCGCCGCCAACAAAACCAGGCCGTGACCGGATGACTTGATCACTGTCAGACACGCCATAATCCAGCGATACCACCAAGTCAGACGCATTGCCCGCATTCACAGGCGTAAAGCCTTGCTGCACCATTTTTGCCCGCACAAGGCTCGCATATTGCTGAAATTCTAAGCTGCCGATTCGCTCATCGTTTTGCGGCACAATGGCAAAAGTCGCACCTTGCGGCACAGTTTGTAGCTGGTGAAACCGAGCTACATCGGATTTTATATTTTGCGCGCATGCTGCAAGACCAAGGGCCAAACCAACGCCGCCAAGAATGTTTACCAGTCGCATAGCCAAAACCTTTCTCATGCGATTTGCATCTTAGCCCCGTGTTCCCACTACCCTAGAGTAACTGAACTCCACATGAATAATAGGGAAAAGATGTCACATTTAAGTGATCTGATAGGCTAATTTGGTATCCACGGGAAGTATAAAGCGCTTCAGTTTACAGCCTAGCCTAGCGCGCGTACCGTTCAAGCTTTGCCTTGGGTGGTTTTGCCAACCAGCCAAAAATAAAGCGGATACGGCAAGACGCGCAAAAACTTCAGCATGAACGTAAAGCGCTTTGGAAAGGTAATTTCAAAGCCCCTACTTTTAAAACCCTCGCATATATACTCTGCAGCCTTTTGCGCTGAAATGATGAAAGGCATTGGAAACTCATTTTTGTCCGTCAACTGGGTCTTCACAAAGCCGGGCGTTATCACCTGCATGACGACACCGGCCTGATCGTATTTAAATTTTAAGCTCTCACACATGTGGGTCAACGCAGCTTTCGTGGTGCCATATTCAGCCGCATTGGGCAGTCCGCTATAGCCGGCCACGCTTGACACGATGGCCAGCCTGCCCGCGCGCCGCTGCTCCATTTTTGCGCCAATAGCGGCCAATGCGTTAACTGCGCCCATGACATTGACTGCAATATTGCGGGCGAAGCGTTCAGGGTCCACATCCTGAGCGTTCGTGGGCTCCCACGCCGCGGCGCAATACATCATGCACCCAAGGCCATCATAAGCGGTGTCAATGTCGGCCGCCATTGCATTCAGCGCCGCTGTGTCGGTCACATCAACCGGCCAGGCTTTGATATGGTCGGGAAAGGCTGCTTCCAGCTCTTTGAGTTTGTCTTCAGACCGCGCGGAGGCAGCGACGTTTACACCTTGGCTCGCCAGTTTCTCTGCAACAGCCCGGCCAATTCCTGTTGATGCACCAATGATCCAAATTGATGTAAAGTCATAGCTCACGATACGCTGCCATCTTGCGCCGGCGTTGCCATCACGTCGAGACTAAGATCAAGGCACGGTGCAAGGCTTTGGTAGCGCGCGAGGTCCGCACGAGGCTGCGCAAAATAGGTCTTTAAGCGATAGGAGATTTTGACTTTTTGCTTTGGTGGATAAAATTCCAACCCAACCCAGCACTGTCCGCCTCGGGCATAGTTCACAAATACATTGTTCAGCTTGCCAGTGGCCTCAAACACGTCGGCCGCTTGACGTGCACCATTGGGCATAGCAGCCTCACCCGGCGCCCGGCGCTGAAAGACGATGTCATCAAACGAGCCTTTTTGCGTGTTGAGCACCGCCACGCCCGGCGCTAGGAGACCAGCATTCCAATAGCTCGTTGGCATAACGGGGTTATCAGCGTCGGCGGTATCACCGTTTTGATCAATGACGACAAAGCCGTCATCCGTATAATCGCCGCGCACGGAGTAGGTTTTGCCATTGTCATAGGTTTGGCTGCGAACGGAGAGCAGCGTTTTGCCATCCGCCGACCAGATTTCCTGGTTGTGATGCTCATAGCGGTAGGCGGTGATGAAGGCGAACTTGACCTTGATCGCAATATTTACATCAACCTGCAAACGCCCGTCATCAAGCGCGGTAAAGCGCACGCTATGGGCGCCGATGGTCTTCCCCTTACGTTCCATCGCAAAAACGATGTCACCCTGGCGCGCCGCTTCTGGAACATCGCTGGTGGCCGCGTCCGCGCGGTAGGGCAGAAACGCAAGCGTAAAAAGCGCTGCAATAAATAGAGCGGCCACAAAAGAGGAGCGCTTTGTTGGCATGGGATGGGGGTCCCTCAAATTCGCCGTATTGCTCAGAACCGCTCTAAAACTTAACAAACGGATTGAGCAAGCGACCGACCCGGCCCGTCAATTTAACCGGCGCATCAAGCACGATCAAACAAATGCAGCCCTCTTCATGATCGGCCAGCGGCTGGTGATTGTCTGATGCATCGGCAATCTGCATGTCGCCGCGTGCAAAAGTTTCCACGCCGTCAGCATAGCTGCCTTTCAACACCACGGTGATTTCGCGCCCGCTATGGGTATGTTCTGGCATCGCGCGGCCAGGTTCAATGCGCAGCAGCGACGTCTTTGCTGCCTTATTCGCGGTTTTAATGCGATATTCTTCAACGCCTGGACCAACCTTTCGCCACTTCAGAGCGTCAATGTCTGCTGGAATGTAGTCACGCAAAGGTGCAGGAATTACATCGCTGGTAACCCGGTTGAATGAAACTGGTTTGCCGGTAACAGGTTCATAATCAAGCCGCGCAAGAACGCTCTCAAGACCGATATCGTCATCGTCGGCACTATCGCAATCGATGTCGTCAAGCATACTGCCGCCAATCGCATTGAGCGTCTGATACTGCTGTGCTTGCCTCATGCTGAGCGAGAGATGTGTTGCCATTGCGAGAGATAGTTCTTCGCCCAGCGCACCGCTTGCATAATCAAGCATTAAACCTTCGTCACTTTGATGTACGACCATATCTTAAACTGCCAATTCCTTACCTAAGCGCCCTTTTAGCCGGCTCATCGCAAGCCTAATCCGCGATTTTACCGTCCCTAAGGGCAGCCCTAAATCTTCCGCTATTTGGCTGTGCGACTTATCTTCAAAAAACGCCATCGCCAAAACCTTCTTCTGGTCTTCGGGCAGTGTTTTAAGAGACTCGCGTACAACCGAATGGCTTTGTTCTGCAATCACTGCGTCGTCCTGCGCAATTTCTGGCTCGATCATCGCAATCACATCTTCCGCCTCGATGTCTGGCCGGTTTTGCCGGCGCAGCAAATCTATCCGCTTGTTACGTACAATCGTAAACAGCCACGTGGATACGGTTGCTTTGCGGCGATCAAAGGACGCCGCCTTACGCCACACCATAATCATCGCTTCTTGCGCCAGTTCTTCCGCTGTAATGGCATCTGCACCAGCACGCATGCCATACGCTTTGAGCCGCGGCGCGAAGTGCCGATAGAGATCTTCAAATGCCTGGCGGTCTCGTGTTTCGGCGATCCGCTCGACCAGACCACATAAATGGTCTGACGTCGGCTTATCAACGGGCTTAAGCGCAGGACGAGGGGGCATGGTGTAAGGACCTTTGTTCCTTGATTTCGCCATCATCATAGGGAATTGACCCTGACCTGTCACGTCGTATGCCTTAAACGTAGTTGCTTTGTGTGATGGTACGCATCTCCCGCAAAACTGGATTACCCTTTTATCGGGATTATATCCGTTCAACTTTACTGAATAACCCGCTCAATTTCATGCGAAACTTTCGCATGAAGTGCATGTGGGGTGAGATAGCTGTAAAGCTGGTGCGCAAGGTATCCAAGCTTGAAGGCACGCCGCATCGCCGGACGCGCCGCGTTCTTTAGAGGAAAATAAAGCAGATCAGCAGCGCAGTGTCGCCCAGCGCAGAGGCGGCAATAGACTGAGCAGGTCCAAAAAAAACCGCGTAGGACTATTACGGCCTACGCGGTTCCTTCAAACGTCTTAAGCGCGAACGCCTAGAGGGATTTTAGATAATCCAGCATGGTTGCAGCGTCGGACACCTCAAATGGGTCCGTCGGGCAATTGTCGGAAAATTCTGGCTCGATGAACATCTTTTTAATCTCTGTATCATCCACAAACATTGAATAGCGCCAGCTGCGATAGCCAAAACCAAGATTGTCCTTATCGACCAGCATGCCCATTTTGCGGGTGAACTCGCCAGACCCATCCGGCAACAGAAATACGTTTTCCCGGCCTTGATCGAGACCCCATTTGTACATCACAAAGGCATCGTTTACGGACAGGCAAATCACTTCATCGACCCCAAGGGCTTTGAATTCGCCGTATTTCTCTTCATAGCCCGGCAAATGTGTTGAGGAGCATGTGGGCGTAAAAGCACCAGGAAGCGCGAACACAACCACCTTCTTGCCGGCAAATAAGTCAGCGGTGGTAACGTCTTTCCACTCAAATGGGTTAGGCCCTTCGAGGGCATCGTTGCGCACGCGCGTTTTAAACGTGACGTCTGGTATATGTGTCCGCATGTATTATCTCCTATAGCGTGAATAAAGTTGGCGCTTAAAGCTGAGCCGGTCGAGCCTGTTGACCGCCTTGCAGCTCGTATTCGACCGGCGGTAAATAGAGCGTTGACCAGACTTTACCAATTTCCTAGCGCTAAATTTTTTCACTTTGAGATAGTGAGGTTTTCGATTAGGCGCTGACGGGTCGTAAATGGATACGCATGCACCCGCATAAAGGACTGCCGAGATACAAATATGAGAGTTGCGCAACCATTGCAGATTGACAGCGGATGGCACGTGTTTGGCTTAAGTGCCGGCAGTATAGTTATGTTCAGCGTTCTTACATTGGTTTTTCCCGAAACGGCTTCGTCGATTTTGTCGGCAGCGCGCAGCTGGATCGTTGTTGAGCTTGATTGGCTGTTTATGCTGGCCGCAAACGCGACGCTGCTGGTCTGTGTGATTGTAGCGTTTTCGCCGCTTGGCAAGCTGCGTCTTGGCGGGGCAGCGGCGCAGCCGCAATTCTCTGCTGCCGCTTGGCTTGCGATGCTGTTTGCGGCGGGTGTTGGAACGGGAATGGTGTTTTACGGCACAGCTGAACCGGCGGCCTATTATTCCGGTTGGTCCGGCACGCCGCTTAACGTCCCAGCGCAAACCCCCGCCGCCGAGCGCCTCGCCTTCAGTGCAACGATGGTGCATTGGGGTTTCACCCCATGGGCAATTTACGCCTTGGTTGGCATTGGACTAGGCTATGCACACTATAACCAAGGCCTACCGATGACGATCCGGTCGGCCTTTGCGCCGGTCCTGGCCGATGCGACGTGGCGCTGGCCTGGCCATATGATTGACTTCATAGCGGTTATCGCAACGGTTTTTGGTCTTGCCACCGCGCTCGGGATGGGCGTTACTTTGGTGGGCAGTGGGATTGAGTTTTTAACCGGTATTTCAAATGGTCTTGCCATCCAACTGCCGCTCATCATTGCAATTACCGGTTTAGCGATTGGCTCGGTTGTGCGTGGCCTGGATCGCGGCATCAGGGTCCTAAGTCAAATAAACCTGGCCCTTGCTTTTGCGCTGTTGGCTTTCATTATCCTGGCCGGTCCAACGGCGCGGATTACTGCAAGCTACCTTCCGAATATGGCGGCCTACATGGCGGATTTTGCAGCGCTAAGCAGCTGGGGGCAGCGTCCGGATGAGCCTTGGTTTCGCAACTGGACCATATTGTATTTTGCCTGGTGGGTCGCCTGGTCGCCGTTTGTTGGCGTTTTTATCGCGCGTATATCAAAAGGGCGCACCATCAGGTCAGTTTTGGCGGCAACAATCATCCTTCCAACACTTATCGGGCTGGTATGGTTTTCATCATTTGGCGGTGCTGCCATTGCGCAAATACAAGATGGCATTGGCGCGCTGAGCGAGGGGGTCGTGCCAGATCATCTTGTGCTCTATCAAACCTTAAACAATCTGCCTTGGCCGCAGGTGACATCGCTTTTAGCGATCGTGTTGCTGATTGTATTTTTCGTCACGTCTTCTGATTCCGGCTCCTTTGTGGTCGACATGATAACGGCTGGTGGCCGCCTTGATGCGCCGGTTGCACGCCGCGTTTTTTGGGCCAGCCTGGAAGGCCTGGTCGCAATTGCGCTGCTTGTTGGTGGCGGTAAGACAGCGCTATCGACGCTGCAAAGCGGCGTTATACTTGCTGGATTGCCGTTCACGCTTTTGCTGTTGTTTTGCGGCTTCAGCTTGCTGTTATCCTTGGTTGACGCGCTGCGACGCAAACGCACACTGAAAGCGATGTAGATTTTTTGATTGTGAAAGGTGCTCACATGCTTGCTCGTTTCAAAGGTCTCCTGGCCCTGGCCCTGGTCATCAGCGCATGCACAGCTGCGCAGCACGCCGCCCAAGCCGGAGATCGGACCAATTGGACTGTGCTAACGGATGGCTCAACCTTTGGTGAATTTAGCACGATCGGTCATGACAATTGGCGCAGCCAAGACGGCGCTTTGGTTGCCGACGCATCGATAAACGGTGCGCCGTCTTATCTCGTGAGTGCTGGCAGTTATAGCGATTTTGATCTGTACGTGGAATTCTATGCTAGCAATGACGCCAATAGCGGCGTATTTTTGCGCTGTCAGGACCGCGCCGATATCTCGGATCTAAATTGTTATGAAGTCAATATTTTTGACCAGCGCCCGGACCCCAGCTACGGCACTGGTGCAATCGTGCGTCATGTGGAAGTTGGCCCTATGCCAAAAGCAGGCGGGCGCTGGAATAGCTTCGAAATCAGTGCGCGCGGCCGCGACATCACTGTGAAGCTTAATGGCCGCAGCACCGCACGCCTGCGCAGCGGGCTTTTTAGCAGCGGTTTTATCGCTTTGCAGCACGGTGGCGGCACGATTAAGTTTCGCAGGGTCGAGATTTCATCAAACTAAACCGTGGTTGCTTGGTGGTCACCAGTGAACGTGGGAGGGTCGCTGCGGCGATATTAATGATGTTTGCGTTTGCTAAAACAATTCGACGCGAACCCTCGGCTTTTCGGTGGCACTTTGTTCAGAACAGCCAGATTGCTTTACGCATTCGTGACGGGCTTTAAGGCAAGCAAAAGAGACAAGATCTGCCGAAACAAGTCGCCTTTATGCATACGTAATGGAAAATTGCGCACGTCATGCGCGGCTGCACTGTTATTCGAATGGCGAATGCTTGCCGGTTTTATATTCCAAAATTTAGAAACGCGCTTAAACGTTGCCAAAGGTATAAAAACGATTAAAGATATTTTTACGCGATGCCGCTTAACTATAAGTAGGCGCGTCCAGTGTTGATGAAAGCGTATTGGGAGAACTCTCATTCCAAATTATTTTGCATATGCGATGCTTGCAGCATGGCCGCTCATCTCTCTTGCTCTTGTCTCAAAGCGCGACCCCGTCAAAGCCTTCACCATAATCGTGATCGGCGGTTACTTGGTGTTGCCTGTCAAAACCTACTTTAATGCGAAGGGTTTGCCACCAATCGGCAAACTGGAAATCATTGGACTGAGCGCACTGCTTGCGTTGGCATTTCGTCGTCCGCCAGACTTTAAATGGCTGCTCCCACACCCATTTCTCAAAGCGTGTCTGATTATCTACATTATCTCACCAATTTTTACGGTGTTTACCAACGCTGACACATTGATCGAGGGTACCCGGATTCTCAAAGGCTTAGAGCTTTACGATATTCTCAGCTTGACCCTTACAAAGGTTTTAACCTTGGTCCCTGTTATTTTGGCTGCGAACTACATTAAGACACGAGATGACTTAACAACATTCTTGAAGTGGTTAACCATTTTAGGAGCATTTTATTGTTTGGTGGTGCTGTTTGAACTTCGCATGTCACCGCAGCTTCATGCATGGATATACGGCTTTTTCCCGCATTCATTCGCGCAACATGTGCGCGATGGCGGCTTTAGGTCAGCGGCTTTTCTAGGCCATGGACTGGTTGTTAGTTTTTTCTTATTCACCATCGTCGCCGCCGCGATAGCCTTGTGGCGCGAGAAAATTCGAATTTCGCCATTGCCGCCGATTTTTATCGTTGTCGGCTTATTTTGCGTCTTATTTTTAAACAAAAGCCTCGCGGCAATTGGCTACGGCGCAGCGTTTTTGGCCATTTGTTTTTTCTTCAAACCACGTATGCATTTGCTGGTGGCCGCGCTCCTCGCCACCGCGACACTATCATACCCGTTATTGCGCGGGTTAGATCTGGTACCCACCGACTACTTGGTCTCCGTTGCTGAAGTGGCCGGTCCCAACCGAGCAGATTCGCTGGGCTTCCGCTTTTACAATGAAGACATACTCCTTGAGAAAGCGCAGGAGCGGCCCATTTTTGGATGGGGTAGATATGGACGAAACCGCGTCTATTCGAAACTGACAGGTCTTGACGAAAGTGTGACAGACGGCACTTGGATTATTGAATTTGGGCAGTTTGGGGTTGTTGGGTTTTTGTCGCTTTTTGGTCTTCTTGTTGGTCCAATTGTTTTGCTTTATCGGCGTCGAGATACGTTTGGGAACGACCCATTGGTCACGATTTCCGCGCTTTTTCTCGCTTTTAATGGGGTAGAGCTTCTCCTCAATTCATCCTTATCGCCGATCACATGGGCATTTGTTGGCGTGCTTGCAGCGCGCTTAGGCAAAGCCGAAAATCCAGGGTATGATATTGCCCATATTCCAACGCTTGAGGGCGAGGTGCCAACCAGCTAGCGGCGCGCCTCCCACTCTGCGCCTGCGCTGTTAAAGAGCGTGATCGTCTCGGCTTGCCGCGCGCCACACCATTGCCTCTATACGCCGCGTCTTCTCTTTGTGGCTGGCGGAACAAACAGCGCGGTCTAATCCTGGCCACTGGACGTACCATAGTGTAGCCCTTGCGCTATATCGGCACGGATGGAGCACGCTTTGGCCTTATACCCTACTGTATCAAAAGAAATAGCCCTGACATCTAAGGCATGGCCCTTTCAAGAAGCAGCTAAGCTTGCAAAACGCTTTGCCAAAGAGCCTCCAAAAGGCGGTGTTGTCGTCTTTGAAACGGGGTATGGACCTTCCGGTTTGCCGCATATCGGGACGTTTGGCGAAGTCGCACGCACGACCATGGTGCGTGAAGCGTTTTCGCGCATGTCCGATCTACCAACCAAGCTGATCTGTTTTTCCGATGACATGGATGGTTTGCGCAAAGTGCCAGACAATGTACCGGGCGGCGATGCGATGGCGCAGCACCTTTATAAACCGCTGACGCAGGTGCCTGACCCGTTTGGCACGCATGCGAGCTTCGGTGAGCACAATAACGCCCGGCTTATGGCCTTCCTCGACCAGTTTGGCTTTGAGTATGAATTTTATTCCGCAACGCACTGCTACACGTCCGGCGATTTCGATGAGACGCTCCTTAAAATGCTTGCCGCTTATCAAAAGGTTATGGATGTTATTTTGCCAACGTTGGGCGAAGAACGGCGCAAAACCTATTCGCCTTTTTTGCCGCTATGTCCGAAAACTGGGCATGTGTTGCAGGTGCCAATGGTGCGGACTGACCCCATGGCTGGAACTGTTACCTATATTGACCCCAATGACGGCGAGGAAATGACCACAGTGGTCACCGGCGGCGCGTGTAAATTGCAATGGAAAGCCGATTGGGCGATGCGCTGGGTGGCACTGGGCGTCGACTATGAGATGGCCGGCAAAGACCTGATTGATTCGGTAACGCTATCCTCGCGCATCTGCCGCGCGCTTGGGGCGACGCCGCCGGAAGGCTTTAACTACGAGCTGTTTTTGGATGAAAAAGGCGAGAAGATTTCAAAATCAAAAGGCAACGGCCTGACCATAGGGGACTGGCTGCGCTATGCTACGCCCGAGAGCCTTTCGCTCTACATGTACACCAATCCAAAAAAAGCAAAACGGCTGTATTTTGATGTGATTCCAAAAGCTGTTGATGAATATTACGCGCATCTCGATGGCTATTGGCGTGCCGCCGATGAAGCCGATTTAGCCAAGATTGCCAACAACCCAGCATTTCACATTCATCGCGGCAGCCCGCCGAAAGGCACACCGCCCATTTCTTTTGCTCTGCTGCTGAATCTGGTCAGTGCCGCCAATGCGCAAGATGCTGAAACGCTGTGGGGTTTTATTGGACGCTATGTGCCTGGCGCGACAGCGCAGACACACCCGCAGCTTGATGGCTTAGTGCATCATGCCATTGCCTATTATGACGACTTCATCAAACCGGCAAAACGGTTCCGTACGCCAACGCATGATGAGCAAGTTGCCATGCAGGATCTATTGCAGCGCCTCAGCGCCCTGCCAGATGGCAGCGATGCGGAAGATTATCAAAGTGCGGTTTTCGCGGCTGGTCGAGAAAACGGCTTTGAGGTCTTAAGAGACTGGTTCAAAGCGCTTTATGAATGCCTGCTTGGGCAGAGCCAGGGCCCACGCATGGGGGGATTTATCGCGCTCTATGGCCGCGCGGAAACCATTCAACTGATTGAACGGAGTTTAGATGGAACGCTTAGCCCCCAAAGCCACCCAGAAACTGTTTAACGCGCTGGCCGTTTGTACGGCCTTATGTCTCACCTATAGCAGCGCTGCCGGCGCCGCGCCTGATGCATCTGCTTCAACTGCAGGTGCTGACACGGTGATTTCCGCAGTGTCGGCCACGCAGCTCCAAGTGGCTGGCCGCTATCAGGAAGCCATTTCCGCAGGCCTGGCTGAAGACAGCTTCGATGGCTTTATTGCCGCCGCAAAGTCTGGCCTGTTCCTGGCTGCATATGAAGAGAAGAACAAAAAACGCGCCCGCGAACTCCTGCGCGACGCAACCGAGGCCGCCAAAGCAGCCGTGGCATTGCGCCCTGATGATGTCGATGCAAACTTGCAGCTGTCGATTGCTGAAGGCTATTATGCGCGCATCAAGACATCTATTGGCCGGGCGAAAAAAGCCCGTGCGCGCGCTGAGCAGTTGGTTGAGGCGGCCCCAGACAACGGCTATGTGCTTGGCCTATTGGGCGGCTGGCATGGTGAAGCTATTGCCGCCTATGGCAAACTGATTGCAGACGTGACCGTTGGCGCCGACGTTGCGGAATTTGAAAAATATTTTGATGCAGCCATCGCAGCATCGCCAAACAATGCGCTGATCACTGCCTATTATACGCGGCTCTTACTGGATATTAACGACCCGGGTATGCGCGAAAAAGCGCAGCAGCTGCTTGTGGATATTGAGCAGGCACAGCCGCATGATGCGTTTGAAGGGTTTATGAAGGACCGCGCACTTGCGCTGAAACAAGCATTAGCACTCAATGAGACGAAAACCCTCAAGCGGCTGATCAAATCCCAGCGCGCGTTTCGTGATCAAAAATAATGCTAAGACTGGCCTTGCAAATCCATCGTGGCTGATCTGATACTCCCGGACGGTGCGCGCCACGCGCCGGCAACCTTACGGAACCGTCACGCACTTTTAAGCGTTTTGCGGGCCAGTTTTGCGCGCAAAGCAAGCATTTTAGAGATCGCGTCCGGCACTGGCGAGCATGGCCATTTCTTCACATCCCAGCAGCCGGGCTGGCGTTGGCAGCCGAGCGATCCGGATGCGGCCGCGCTGGCGTCGATCGAAAGTTGGCGCGGCAGCGCGCCTGCCGCCCTTGCGCCGCCCATCATGCTTGATGTGTGTGACCCGCATTGGCCTGCCGCCAGCACGCCGCCTTATGATGGCGTTTTTTGCGCAAATATGATCCATATTGCACCACCAGAGGCCACGGTGGGTCTGTGTAAATGCGCGGCTGCGCAGTTGAGATCAGGCGGGATTTTCGTGCTCTATGGCCCGTTTATGATGGGGGGCGAACACAGCGCGCCCAGCAACGCCGCCTTTGATGAAAGCCTGAAAGCACGTGACCCTGCATGGGGTATTCGTGATCTTGGTGATGTGGTTGACTTGGCACGCCGGCATCAGCTGGTGCATCAGAAAACGCACGCCATGCCAGCCAATAATCTATGTCTTGTGTTTCACAAAACACAGGCCGCGCCCACGTCAACACTGATCTAAGCCGGCACTGGGCGTGTTTCATTTGAGCCCGGCAGCTGCACCTGCACGTTGGCTCATGGGATTTAAAGCGTTTATTGACACGCCCCAAACGAACTCATAAAGTTTCGATACAAAAACAAAATACCGTGTGGGGCATTTATGACTATAAAAACATGTATCGCTGCAGTTGTCGCTGCAGCAACTTTAGCGCTGCCTGCAAGTGCCAGCTCAATTTTTTTAGCTGGCGACCGCAATATTGTGACGGTCATTGGCGATAATGATCAGCTGTTTAAAAATGTGCTCGGCGGTAAGACGGTGGTCGACTACTCAATCTTAAACTTCGGCATTGTGGGCGTGACGCTGGCTTCCGATTTCGCAGCGTCTACGCCGGTCACCCCCGCTGGCTTGGCTGGCAATGATATTGCGATATTGGCGCTCGGGAGGGCACAAAGTACGCTTGAACCGGGCGGTTTTCTGCCCGATGCGGAAATCAACGCGATTACCCAATTTGTCGCTGGCGGTGGCAGTTTGTTTTTGCTGGGGGAGCGTGCGCCTGGCTTTAATAGCGTTAACGTGCTCGTTAATCAGATCCTCACTGCCGTTGGATCAACCATGCGGCTGCTCACAACAGCGGAAAGCAATTTCCATGATGGCGGTGCAGAGACTTTTGCCGTGACAGGCGCAACGCCCTTCGCCGATGGCGTTGACGAATTCCGCATTGCAGGAGCGGCAGGGATTGACCTGGGTAATGGGACGGCGGTCATTTCCGGTTTCGCAAGCAATCAATTTGGCACCGGACAACAGCCAGCGTTTGGGACAGCAGTTGCGCTGGAAACCCTAGCGCCGGTCCCCGTGCCAGCAGCACTGCCACTCTTTGGGTCAGCGCTTGGCATGTTTGCATTGTGGCGCCACCGCGCGGCCTAAATATCCTTGGCCAGCCTCAGCCCTGACATTTGCCAGCGCTGGTGGGGGTAGAAGAAGTTGCGATAGCTCGCGCGCATCTGGCCGCGCGGCGTAAAGCAACTGCCGCCACGCAGTACCATCTGGTTGGCCATGAACTTGCCATTATATTCGCCGACCGGGCCCTCAACGGCTTTATAGCGCGGGTAGGGCGCATAGCTGCTCTGCGTCCACGCCCAAACATCACCATAAAGCGCATGGCCGCCAAGCGGTGTCAGCGCGCTATCTTCAACAAATCGGCCTACGATTGGCTGGTCGCCCACCGCATGTTCCATTTCATATTCGCTTGGTAAGCGCGCACCGGCCCAACGGGCGAAGGCGTCTGCTTCATAAAAGCTGATGTGGCACACTGGCGCATTGGGGTCGATATCAATGAGGCCATAGGCGCTAAAGCGTTGCCAGTCATCATCGCCGCGATGCCAATAGAGCGGTGCGTCCCAGCTCTCTTTTTGAGCGCAGGTCCAGCCGTCTGACAGCCAAAGCAGCGGCGTTTCATAGCCGCCATCCGCCATAAAGGCGCGCCAGTTAGCGTTCGTCACTAATTGGCCCGCAAGGGCAAAAGGGGTCAGGTGTTGAACGTGCTGTGGGCCTTCATTATCGAAGGCAAAACCGTTGCCGCTGTGGCCAAAGCTGGCTGGGCCGCCATCAAAACGATGCCATATGTCATTACCAAAGGGTTCTGCGCGGGGCACATCACCTTGTGCTATGGCTGGGTAAAGTGGGCTAAAAGACAGCGCGTGCAAGAGGTCAGTGAGCAGTAGTTCTTGGTGTTGGCGCTCATGGTGTAAGCCCAGTTCAAGCAGGTCTAGCGCGGCCGGTGGCAGTGCGCCAAAGCTGGCGTCTATGGCCGCCTCAATATGTGCACGATAATGCAGCACGTCAGCAGCGCTGGGGCGGCTAAGCAGGCCGCGCGCGTGGCGCGCATGACGCGCGCCCACCGACACATAATAGCTGTTGAAAACTTCTTTAAACGTTGGATCGAATGGGATGTAGCCCGGTACATAATGGCTTAAAATAAAGGTTTCAAAGAACCAGCTGGTATGGCCCAAATGCCATTTGGCCGGGCTCGCATCCTCCATCGACTGGAGCATCATATCTTCCGGGCTGAGATGTGCGGTCAGAGCGGTGCTTGCACCGCGCACTGTGTGAAAAGCGCCCAGTAAATCGGTGCGCTCATCGGGTGCGGCGTCTACCAAGTAGGGAGCTGAGTGAGCGGCTGATGACATGTCTATCGCCTTTTGCGTTTCTATCACGCAAGCATAGGCGATCGCTGCGGGGGGTTAAAGCCTGATGCGCCGAAAGACATTATGGAGGATTTTAACGGGCGGCCTGCCTAAACGAACGCTGCCGCCCAAACTTTTTGCGGCGCAGTGCTGGCTTGCGGCGCATATAT
Source organism: Pseudomonadota bacterium (assembly GCA_039026755.1). GTDB lineage: Bacteria > Pseudomonadota > Alphaproteobacteria > Sphingomonadales > CAKZYD01 > CAKZYD01. The sequence goes on from JBCCLR010000025.1 coordinate 20,769, forward strand.
GGCTTGCGGCCAAAACCGCCTTGGTGGTCACGGCTGCTATTCTGGCCCAATTGGCTCGGTGGTTTTAATGTCGACATCACCCCGCCATAGATGAAGCCGAAAACGCTGGCAAAGATCAGGCCCGTCGCTAGGTCTTTATCAATTGAACCGAAATAAACCGCGAGGCCCATGGCAAGAGAAAGCCACAGCGGCAGCTGAATAAACCGCATACAAGATACTCCTTAACACGCGCGCGCCGCACCACACCGCGGCGCTTTAACACTTTGTTAAGGTATCTAAATTCTTAAAACAGTTCAAGCATCCCCATTTGGTGCAGCGGGGAGCGGAAACGCCTCTGGCGCATCGACTGCCGCCGGATCGGCTAAGCTTTCGAGGTAAATTGATGTGCTTGGGAAGGCAAAGGACGTCCCAGCGCCCTCAACAATAGCTTTGATATCGAGCGCCAGCTGTTCTTTGAGCGCGAGCCATTCGCCCCAATTGGTGGTTTTGGTAAAGCAATACAGCATGATGTCGATCGAGGATGCGTTGAACGCGTCTACTCGCACGAACAGTGGTACGACCGGCGGGCCCGCAAATGCATCATCATTTTCAACCCGGCTTTGGATGCCGTCGCAAATGGTTTTGAGCTGCGCGGCAGTGGTAGAATAGGTGACGCCCAATTTCCAATAAATCCGCCGCTGGGTCATCTCGGAGAAATTGGTGACTGCACTGTCTGACAGCTGCGCATTGGGAACGTAGACGGGCGCTTTGTCAAACCGCCGGATCGTTGTGGTGCGAAAGCCAATTTCTTCGACCGTGCCTTCCACCAAGCCATCTACTTTAATCCAATCGCCGCTATGAAAGCGCCGTTCGGCAATCAAAAATAGGCCTGCGATAAGATTTTTAAACAGATCTTGCGCGCCCAGCGCGACGGCGACGCCAAACAGGCCAAGGCCTGCAAGCAGCGGGGCAACTTTGATGCCCCAGATTTCCAAAATCACCGCCGCGCCCAGCAAGATGAAAATGATCTTGAGCGACCGGCCAAGCCAATTGACCATTTCTGGTGTGAGAATTTTGCCCGGCTTCAGTACGCCCTGGCTAAGCGGCCGGGTCGCCGAATATAATAGCCAAAACAGTGTGAAGGCGATCAGTGATTTGTCGATATCATTGGCGATCTCGACTGCCAGGCCCTTCAGCGGTAAGTACTGCGTTACAAAGAAAATTGCGATAACAACCGGGATGAACGCCAGAGGCGGCTCAAGCGCGGTGACGAACAAATCATCGAACTCAAACCGCGACTTTTGCGCCATTTTTAGCAGTCTTTTTGAGATCAGCCGCGCAAACAGTTTGCGCAGCAGCAGACCAAGCAGGATGACGCCCGCCGCAACAATAAGATCACCGATATTTACGCCGGCAAAGCCCTGGTACCAAACGGTAACAACAAGTGCCCAAAATTCCGCGAGGTCTTGTGGAAAGCCGTTTGCCATCTTTTAATTTTAGCTGACGGTCTTGCTGAGCTTCGCCATGATCTTAGAAATCCGCCGTGCATTCGCGCCAGCATCGCCGAGGCCAACGCGTGATACCGAGCGAATGTCGACAATCGAGCCGCCGTTTTCGCCTGGTGCAATGCGGATGACCACGTCGTCTTTAAAGCCAAACCACAGGGTTGTTGCGGTGGCTTCAATCTGGCCATCGGCAAAATCACTGTCGGCGATTTCCATGCCCATATCGTCAAGCACGGCGAGGGCTGCTGCGCCAACCTTGCCGGCTTCGGCTTGAAGTGGCAATGAGGTTACTTGGCGGTAGGCAACTTGCTGCAGCACGCGGCGCTGGGTCTGGGTAAACAGCTGCCCATCGGGGTATTGCCGCGGTGCGATGGTCATGAATTGCGGCGGGTTGTCGAGATCTGTCGATACATCATGAATAGGCGGCGCCGCGCGGGCGCCTGAGAATAGATTAAACATGTAAAAGATGACGCCGATGCTGAGCACCGCTGCACCAAGCAGGTGCGCTTTGCCTTGATCGCGCAGCGGCGGAACCATGCGGACAATTGCGATCAGGGCCGCGACAATCATCAGCACACCGCCAATCGCCGTCGCGATGAAACCGCTCATAAAATTGATGATGCCAATACGCGTAAAGATTGGCCCTAAAATAAGAAAAAGGAGGCCAAGCACAGCCGCGCCCCACACAAATCTAGAGGTCCAAGTCATTGATTTGAGCATCATCTTCTCCTGCCGCCATGTCGACTTGAAACATCACTGTTTTAGTCTGTTTTTCATCATTTGCCGCGCTGACACTTGCAATGTCTCAGCCAGAAAATCAACCCGTAAGCAATGCAAAAGCCCGCCGTCATTTGGCAATGGCGTTTCCGATTTGGAAACTTAAAAATTCGGATCTGCTGGCTAGTGCGTTTGCAATGGCGTGCATATCTCTCTCGCAACATCAATACCGATGGCAACATCACTTTCAAAGAAGGAGAGAGCACATGGTAACCCTTCGTAAAAGCAACGAGCGCGGCGCTGCAGACTTCGGCTGGCTGCAATCAAAACACAGTTTTTCTTTTGGCCGCTATTATGACCCGCAGCATATGGGATTTTCTGATTTGCGCGTCATCAATGAGGACGTTGTGGCGCCGGGCGCTGGCTTTGGCACGCACCCGCATGAAAATATGGAAATCCTCACTTATGTGCTTGACGGCGCGCTTGCCCATGTTGATTCGATGGGCAATCGCCGGGTTCTTAAGGCCGGTGAATTTCAGCGGATGACGGCAGGCACCGGCGTGACCCACTCAGAGATGAACGCAAGTGAGACCGATCCCGTCCATTTCCTACAAATCTGGGTTGAACCAGAACACGTAGGTCTTGAGCCTGGCTATGAGGAACTGTCGCTTGATACGATTGGTACAGGCATCACCCAAATTGCCGGCCCTCAGGCTAAGGGAGATCAACTGACCATCCATCAAGATACGCGGATTTTCTTGGGCAAGCTTGGTGCTGGCGAAAGCGCGGTGCAGACGATTGGTGAAAACCGGCGGGTCTGGCTGCAGATGATTTCAGGCCAAGCCAACATCAATGGTGTATCCCTTAGCGCGGGTGACGGCGTCGCCGTGAGCGATCAGGCAACACTGACCGTAGCCGCTGATAGCGATACTGACTTTTTAGTCTTTGATCTGCGCTGATAAAAGGCAGTGAGCATGGGCGCAGCCACATGCTCACTGCCTGATCACCGCAAAGCATTAATAGCCAATTGCTATTGATCCCGTGAATGTGATCAAATAATTTAATTACACGATGACTTGTGATTGGATTGTCACAAACAGCGCTAAAAGTCTTCGTGCCGCCATAAATTACCGCTATCTTCAGTCAGCGGCATTTTGGCAATATGAAAAGGCGCCGGTTGGCAATGAAAAATGGGTTAAAAAAACTTGGGATAGGCCTAATTGCGGCATGTCTTAGCCTGCCTTCGTCTGCCGATACACCAAAGGAGGATTTAGAGCTGACGATCCGGCCGCTCGAATCCCTCAGCCAACCACAAGACTTCTTCGGCAGCTATGTGCCCTTGTCTGATGGCAGCGTGATCGATTTTTCCAGCTGGATGGCGCTGAAATATGGTTTGAGCTTATGGCAAAGTGATGCCGCACTGTTAGATCAAAGCACCGGTCGCACAGCGCTTACCGTCTACGGTATCGCCCGTGCGACTCCGCAGGAATTTGACGAGGACGCCTACAGTTTCAAACCGCAGCTGCCGGGGTGCGGGCTGTTGACCAAAGTGCTTTGGGGCAAAAGCAAATGCCAGCCAGACTGGCAGCTGACGGTGGCATCACGTGTCGGCAATGGCGTCATTGCACCGCAAATGGTGGGAATTGTTGATTTCAATCCGTTTAACGCGGTGACGCCGGCAGATGCAGAACTGGGGCGAATCCAGCTCGGGCCGCCACCCACCGTCTTATCGATGGTCCCGTAAGCTGTGCCGGTGCGCTCATGCGCCACTGCACAAAAAACATTTTAAATACATATGCTTACTCGTTTCCTGCATTAACAAAAAATAAATTTCCAAAAAACGTATTTTGGCGTTTGACAACTGAGTTCCACAGGCATATACACCGCCACCGTTGCCTTGAGGCGAGAACAGCGGTTCTCAATGCGGGGCTCCCGACATCGAAAGCGAAATGCGCTAGCCAGCGCACCACTTTTTACGTCGCATGATCTTTGACAAGTAAGTTTGGAAGGGAAGTGCGGGCGGCGCTTTGTACATTTTTGTGTGCTACCGCGCGTTGCGCTACTTGAGCACTGTTTGGTGTTTTTGTGGTTTGGCGCTGTAGTGCATATTTGACGAAGCTTTGC
>JBCCLR010000026.1:0-24728 GCA_039026755.1 Pseudomonadota bacterium
AAGCCACCCATCACTCGACAAGACGGCAGCCGTGCTGGCTTCATCATCAAAATACCCGCGCATGACCGACGGCCCGCGTACCACGATGCGGCCGATGTCTTTATCGCCCAGCGCGACGCCCTGTGCGTCTTGGATTTCAACCTCTAGCTCCGGCAATGGCACACCGCAATTGACAACCGCGCGAAACCTAGAATGCCGATGGTCGCCGTTGACGTGCCGGCCATTGCCATTTTGTGCGCCATTGTGTGTGGGTGTCTGCGCACCCGGTGATAATGGCTCGCCAGTCAGCGCATCTTCCTCCACCATGTCGCACATGATGCCCAGACCCAGCGGCATAAAGCTGACGCCCAACACGCATTCAGCGAGGCCATAGCTTGGCATGAAAGATTGTGGGTCAAAGCCAACGGGGTAGAACGTGTCTGTAAACGCCTGCATCACATCAGGCCGGATCATATCACCGCCGTTTCCGGCAATGCGCCAGCGGCTCAAGTCGAGCCCTTCAAGCATGGATGTATTTGCTCGGCGGGCGCAGATATCGTAGCCAAATGTGGGGCTGTAGCTTACGCTGGTGCCGGGGTTTTGACTAATCAATCGAAGCCATTGCATGGGGCGCCGCGCAAAACTCTCGGTTGCGAGAAAATCAGCGGACACTTGTGCTGCCATACTGGTCAGCAAGGACCCGACCAAACCCATATCATGATAGAATGGCAACCAAGATATGCAGCGATCCTCATCTTGAACTTGTACGCCGTGATAGCCTTGGCCCCGGCAATTGGTCATCACCGCCTTGTGCGTGACCATTACGCCATGCGGAAAGCGTGTGCTGCCCGAGGAGTACTGCAGATATGCGACTTGTTCGGGGTGCGGCTTTGAAAGCCGCGTTACTGGCGCTTCAAGCTGATTGAAATCGGGCGATGAGCCAACGAAAACCATGTCCAGATCTTGCACGGCTTCACGCAGCATCTCGTCCATGCCCACTGGGCCAATCGCCGCCCGGGCGCCGCAACTTTTCATCTGCAAGTGCAGTTGTTCAACAAACGCTTCGCGGCCGCCAAATGAGGTCGGCAATGGGAGCGGTACTGGTAGTATTGAGGCATAGTGCGCCCCTAAAAACGCAGTGACGAAATCGCAGCTCGTATCTGCAATAAGGGCGACCCGATCGCCTGGCTTTATCCCAAGTGCACACAATCGATAGGCCGTCGCAAGCGCCTGCTCGCGCAGCTGTGCATAAGGTGTCGCTTCAACCAGACTGCCCTTTGCATCATAAAAGTTAAGCCCTCGAACACCCCTGGCGGCGTAATCAAGCGCCTCAGTAATGGTGCTGAAATCGCCGACCAATCGCGGCAATGAACTATCAATAGTGGGCGTTGGAGATGGCATAGATCTTATAAAATGGTCACTTCACCACGCCACAGCATGTTGGCATCCCACACATACGACAAGTGGCTGAATTTTGCTTACCCAATAAAGCGTTCTGAACCGACCCGATTAGCTGTGTCATTCGCACCCCAGCGTTATGGTAAAGCTCTGCAAACTGTTTTAAGCGTAAGTAACTAACGAAAAAATTGATACACTCAACCGCGCCGTACAGCACCATTAGACACCGATTCACATGATCGCAAGCAATTTTGACCAATATTTGTAATATAACAAAGTGGCATTTCGGCGGCACTGCTTGACCTCTATTCGCTCTACGCCCTTTCCGCGCGAGGCGTTTGCGGCGCTTGCGTCTTGCCGCTGGTTAACCAAATTGCTGCAATAATCAAGGCAAGTGTGACCAAAATGTTCCACCTGGCGGTTTCTTCTAAGAACAAAATGCCAAGGATGACACCGCATGCTGGCACGCCATAATTTGACGTTGCCGTGAACGTTGCGCCCCGTCGCCGTACCAAAATAAGGACAATAATTGCCGCAAGTCCCGTTGCGCCGATGGCAAGCACCAAGAGTGATATCAGGGCCGCACTGCTGGCGTTTAGCACATCCGCGAGCTTTGCAAAGTCGTTGCGTAGGGCAAGTGCAGGAATGCAAATCAACGTGGCCATGATCAGGCTGCCCGCCGAGGACGCAGTGGCTGAAAACGCGCTCATCTGCTTCATGATAATCCCGGCGATAGCATAACACAGCGCTGCAGCGATCAGCACGGGTCCGCCAATAAGCATCTGCCCACCTAGCGCCACGTCGCCGCCGAAAAGAATGATGATCCCCACAAACCCAATGCTTACGCCAAGCATTCGCCGCGTTGTAACTTTCTCATCATGTGTTAAAAAGTGTGCGAAAAATAAAGTGCTGATAGGGCTAATTGCCATCAACAGAGCCGCGGTGCCACTGGATACATATTCTTGGCCATATGGTATAAGAATAAACGGCGCGGCAAAGCCAAAAAAGCCGAGCGCCGCGCACAGCACCCAATGGCGTCCACTATGCGGTAAGCCGGAGTGTCTAACGATCGCATAGACCGCGATCAGTACGGCAGCCAAGGCGATGCGTATAAAGGCGATCATGGCGGGCGAAAAATCACGCAGCGCAATTTCAATGAACGCGAATGCCGAACCCCACATCAACGTCAATAGCCCCACTAACCCAAAGTCTATGATATCGTCTCGTCGCATGGGTGTTTTTCGTCTCGCTCGCTTTTCTGGCGACAAACGCATCGTTAAATGCCGCGCGCCATGCATATAGTGCGCGATGGCCAAAATACATCAAAACAAGACAAATCAAAAAAAGCCGGTCACGCAGCAGCGGCTGATGAATGCGGCCAGCTACTACTGCGCACGATTTGAAGCAACGCAGGCACGTTTGACCAGGGTTTTAGAGCGTAAAGTGCGGCGTTGGCTGCAGTCTCACGACATTTCAGAAGTGCAGCCTTTGATTGCCCAAACGGTCGAGCGCTGCGTTGCACTTGGGCTGGTTGATGATGCGCGCTATGCAAGCCTGCGTACAGATCAGTTGCTGCGAAAAGGCCAATCTGCACAGCGTATCGCACAAGACTTGCGCCATAAAGGACTTGAAAGTGCGGTTGCCGCGCAGATCAGCGGGCAAATCTCGCAAACCCAGCTGCGACAGGCCGCTGCAGCGTTGGCCCGCCGCAGGCGTCTCGGGCCATATCGCGGCCCGCGCGAGGCCGCCGCCTTTGCAGCAGATGAACGCCGCATGCTGGATAAGGAAGTCGCCGTCTTTGCGCGTGCAGGGCACGCATATCAAACCGCCGCACATATTCTTGCGCTACCGGATGCGGATGCCGTTGACGCCTGGGTGAATGAGGCCGTGGACGACTAGGCCGTAGGCTCTTAAATGGAAATGCCCGTGACGCAGCGAACACTAAAGCCTGGCAAGGCGTGAGGATGGAACGATGGGGGCCATCCCGGGCGTCTCCATTTAGGAGCGTACGGCCTAAAGTCTAGCAACCGCCTCGAGATATCGCTCAGGCGTATCCACGTCAAACACCACAGCGTCGTCTTTAAGGTCGATAAATGCCGGCGCATTTTTGCCGCCGCCCAGCAAGGCAAGGCCGCCGCGATCACCGGACAATGTGCGCAAAGCAGAAAACAAGCGCCGCGGCCAATACACCGGGTGCCCGGGTTGTGCGTGATAGCGCGGCCGCACGATTTGCGTGGGCTCCTTTGCCGCAACATCAAGCACAGCGTTGATGTGATCTGCGGTTACAAATGGCATGTCGGCGAGCAGCACCAGTGTGCCTGGTGCATCCTTCGGCACCATGGCCAGCCCAGCCTTTAGGCTGTGCGCCATGCCCTTGGCCGCATCGGGGCTTTCAATATCAATCGCACGGCCTGTGCTGCGGCTGCGTTCACCTTGGCGTCTGACAACAAACACTTGGTATGCCTTGCTGGCACATGCGGCGCTGACAACGTGCTGCAGCAGCGTGAGTGTGCCAAGCGGCAGGTCGAGTTTGTTTTTATCGCCCATACGCGCGCTGCTGCCCGCCGCCAAGATGAGGCATGGTACCCTGCTTGTTGGAACCATGGGTTTTCTGGCGTCATCGGGCTTACTACCGTCATTGGTTTTTTTGGGTGTCATGGCGGCGACCTGCGCAGCGTCTGCAGAATTTGCGCGGCGATAGACAGCGCGATTTCCGCGGGGTTGCTGGCGCCAATATCAAGACCCACCGGCGCTGCAATGCGTGCCACGTCCGCCTCGGTGAACCCAGCATCCAACAGTCTTTGACGCCGCTGTGCATGGGTGCGTTTTGACCCCAGGGCGCCAATGTAAAACGCAGGTGATGTCAGGGCAGCTGACAATGCCGGATCATCAAGTTTTGGGTCATGGGTCAACGTAACCACTGCGCTGCGCGCGGTGATCGGGCGGCGTTGAAAAGCTTCATCGGGCCAATCATGCAGCACCGGCGCGCCGGCAAAGCGCTCTGCGCTGGCAAATGCCGTGCGCGGATCGATGACCAAAGCATCCAGCCCGACGGTGCTTAGGAGCGGCAACAGTGCCTGCGTAATATGGACGGCGCCGACAATCATGACACAGACCGGCGGGTTGATCGGCGTAAAGAAGATCGTATCGCCGGGAACGTCGCGGCTCTGAAACGTGTCGCGCCGAAGCGCCTGGCGCGCACTGGCGATATCTTCGCGCGCTGCGTCAAGCGCATGTGCGGGGTCAAGCAAGCGCTGCGCGCCTGTCGATTTGGTCGAGACTAGACACAGTGCGCGCTTCTCCGCTTTGGCCGCCGCAATATCTTCAAGCAGCTGCGTCGTCATTCCAGTGGACCCGACCGCTTCTACAAGCACTTCAATCCGTCCGCCACAAGCGAGGCCAACCGCCCAGGCTTCATCATTGCTCACGCCAAATTCTAAGACTTTGATGCTGCCTGTCGTCATGCAGTCTAGCGCTTCGGCCAGAACGGCGCCCTCCACACAGCCGCCGGAAACAGAGCCGGCAAATTCGCCGTCATCGCGGACGGCAAGGTGGCTGCCAGCGGCACGCGGCGCGGAACCCCAGGTTTGCAAAACTGTCGCAACTGCAACGTGGTGGCCTGCGCGGCGCCAGCGCAATGCGTATTCAAGTGGATCCATGGGCGGATCCATGGGCGGGTCTAGTGTGCTGTCAGGCTGCTGCGTCATTGGCTATCGGCCATGCATTTGCCAAAGCACTGCGCCAACAACAATCAATACCAGAAGGCTGGCCCAAACCAATGCGGGAATACCGCCGCCGTGATCAGGTTCTGGCACCAGGTGGATTGCCGCCTTGGCGCGGGGCTCATCTGCTTGCGTGTCGCTTTGTGTGGCTGTCATACGCGCCGGGTTAGAGAAACACCCCGGCGTTCGTCAATTGTCATTTCAAGGTCAAGGCAGCGAAAAACTTACGCAGATGTAGCGACGGGGCTTGATTTAATTTATCGGGGGCAACTAGAACCCAAGCACAAGCGCTATATCTGACTTTCCAAAACTGCAACAAGCGGACACGCACAGCACATGGCCAACACAGTCCTGAGTTCCAACCCGTTTTCGGCAAATTTCCTTGGCAAGTCACCTGATTGGTATAAATTCACGGTAATCGGATTTCTGATTGCCAACCCAATCTTGCTCTTTATCGTCGACCCGTATGTCGTTGGCTGGCTTATCGTTCTGCAATTCATCTTTACGCTCGCCATGGCGCTAAAGTGTTATCCGCTGCAGCCGGGGGGATTGCTTGCAATTGAGGCTACAGCCTTAGGCCTGGTGTCTACAAACACAATCCAACATGAGATTGAGCAGGGCCTACCGGTCATCCTGTTGCTGGTTTTCATGGTTGCCGGTATTTACTTCATGCGCGGTATGTTGCTTTTCGTGTTCACCAAGTTGATCACGACGATCAAATCTAAAGTTGTTTTATCGCTCATTTTTTCTGTGGCTGCGGCGTTTTTATCAGCGTTCTTAGATGCCCTCACGGTGACGGCAGTGATTATCACCGTGGCCGTTGGGTTTTACGGTGTCTACCACAAGGTCGCCTCGGGTAAGCTGTTCACCGATGCGCATGATTACATGGACGATCAACAGTTGCAGCAACATCGCCGTGAGACTTTGGAGCAATTCCGCTCGTTCTTGCGCTCGTTGATGATGCACGCCGCGGTTGGCACCGCACTTGGCGGCGCCATGACAATTGTTGGCGAGCCGCAAAATCTATTGATCGGTGAGCGCGCCAGTTGGGAATTTGGCGAGTTTGTGCTGCGCATGGCGCCAGTCACTGTGCCGGTACTCCTGGTTGGGATCATAACCTGTATCGCGCTGGAGCTGAGCGGCCTGTTTGGGTACGGCGCTAAATTGCCGGAAGAAGTTGGCCGAATTCTTGTGGAATTCGCTGATCACGAAGCTGAAAAACGCACGCGCGCTGATAAGGCTTCGCTGATTGTACAAGGTATTGTCGCCGTTTGGCTGATCATCGCGTTATCGCTGCACCTTGCTGAAGTGGGCGTGATCGGTTTGTCTGTGATTGTGCTGGCGAGCGCCTTTACCGGCGTGATTGATGAACACCAAATTGGGCATGCATTTGAAGAAGCGTTGCCATTCACGGCGCTGCTTGTTGTGTTCTTCGTTATTGTCGGCATGATCAATGACCAGGGCTTGTTTAAACCGGTCATTGAATTCGTCTTGAGCCAACAAGGCAAAACCCAAATTATTAGTTTTTTCATCGCCAACGGCGTGCTTTCCGCTATCAGCGACAATGTCTTTGTAGCAACAGTGTATATCACAGAAGCCTATGAAGCTTGGCAAGCAGGCCGTGTGGACCGCGATGCATTTGACCTTATGGCGGTGGCCATCAACACAGGAACGAATATTCCCTCCGTTGCAACGCCAAATGGCCAAGCTGCGTTCTTGTTTTTGCTGACCTCCGCTTTGGCCCCGCTGATCCGTTTATCTTATGTGCGTATGGTGGTGATGGCTTTGCCTTATACCATCACCATGTCAGTTACAGCGATTAGCGCGGTGTATCTGCTGCTCGTTCCCATGACCGAGACACTTTATGCAAAAGGATTGATAGAGCACCACAATGCCAGCGCACAGGACGCCGGAGAAGGATCGGGCTCGGCATCAGTGTCAAGCCATAGTGGCGGCCACTAGATCCGTCTATATGGAGTTTTATATAGCGGTTTATGCTGGTATTTATCCGTTAGAATGACTTTAAGTGATCGGCTTTGTCATTGTAGTGAAACGGCAAAATTACAGAAAAATGTATGATTGAAGAGGAAAGCTGTTGCCTTATTTCATTGGCGCTGTAGTGTCGCCACATTGTAGTAGATGGTCCTGCGTAGGGGAGTTGAATGGAAGAGTCTGAGTCCGATGCTGGAGAATCGGGCGCGGCTGAGGGGTACGACCTAATTGGTAGGGTCAAATGGTTTGACGCTGTCAAAGGGTACGGTTTCATCATACCGCCGGATGATCGCGGCGATGTGTTGCTGCATTTTTCAGTATTAAAAGAGATTGGCCGCCGGACTGTTCCGGAAGGCGCAACTGTAACGTGTATTGTTGCTGAACGCGACCGCGGTCGTCAGGCCATTGAAATTCTCAACCTTGATCTGAGTACGGCTGTAACACCTGACTTCGAAGAAGAATTCGTCAAGTCTGAACGCAAGCCGAAGATCATGCTTGAAGAAAGCGGCGAATTTGTTCCTGCGACAGTCAAATGGTTTAACCGCCTGCGTGGTTATGGTTTCGTTAGTCAAGGTGACGGCGAACAAGATATCTTCGTTCATATGGAGACGTTGCGGCAGGCTGATATTCTCAATGTGGAACCGGGTGATCCGGTTTCCGTGCGCATTGGGAAAGGCGAGAAAGGCCCGCTCGTCGTTGAAATCAAACCGGCAGATGATTTCTAACCCTGGCGCACCGCGGGGGTTAAGAAAGCTGCGCTTTTGCGCTTTGCTCGCTGGTCTTTTGGTTGGCTGCAGCGGCACCGGCACCGGTCAATTGCATGCTGAAGACAATGCGCTCGGGCAGGCGCAAAGGCTGTCCACGCAACCGCTGATGATCCGCACAAGAGATGGGCGCCAGCACTTCTTTACTGTAGAAGTGGCGGACGACCCTAACGAGCAACGCACTGGTCTGATGTTTCGTACAGAACTTGCCGAGAAGCACGGCATGATCTTCCTCTATGATGCACCGCGGCAGCTTGGCATGTGGATGAAAAATACACTACTGAGCCTCGATATGATTTTTCTCGACCGAAAAGGCCAGATTTTGAACATCTATGAAGGCGCAGAGCCGGGGTCGTTGTCGTCAATTCGGTCCCGCGGCAAAGGGGTTGGCGTGATAGAGCTGGCTGCGGGGCAAGCCCGTGCTGCGGGATTAAATACTGGCGATCAAGTGTTCCATTGCCACTTTAACAACTTTCCATGCGAGACCACGCCGCCGTCGTAACGCACAGTGGTTGGACCATGCTGCGCCGCGCGACGCAAACCCAATCCCAATCCCAATCCCAATCTAAATCAAAGGGTTGTCTTGCTGCAAAGCAAGGAGCGCTTGTCGTGCGTAAAAAAATGCGGCAGCGTTATTGCCGTAAGTTTCACTGAGCCGCATTTTGATGTTGCGCTTGAAGCGCCAAAACCCTAGGACACCCGCTGTCGGGGAGTAGCGCAGCCTGGTAGCGCATCTGCTTTGGGAAAAGAAGTCCCATTTATTTTTTCCTTTTACTATCAATGGCCTGCAACTGGCTAGGCGTTGAGCGTGACCGATTTCGTGACAAAAAAGCCGACTGAGCGACCTTTTCATGTGCGCTTTCTTGGTAGTCCGGCGACACATGCGCATAGCGCATAGTGGTGCTGATGTCGGAGTGATTCATAGCTTCTTTGAGGTCAAGAATGTCTACGCCTGACATGCGCGCCCATGATGCAAATGTATGCCTCAAATCATGAAAACGGAAGTCGCTAACCTTGGCTTCAGCCAAAGCTGCGCGCCACCGCTTTTCAAAGTTGGTAAAGTCAAAGATGCGCTCTTGCCGGTCTGAACGCGCTGACAGTAAAGCCATTGCAGCCGAGGATAGCTTTATGAGCTGTCTCTTATTGCCTTTGGTGACTAGGCGCACCCTTTGCGCACCGATGTCAACCTGCGCGCGTGTCAGCGTCTTAATATTGTCCTTGCGCATGCCGGTAAAGACTGCCCACGCACTAATGGCGGCGATCTCTTGATTTTCAATCGACATCAACCGGTCAAATTCGTCTGCACTCAAAAACCGTTCTCGCCTGGGTGGCTCTTTTAGCTTAAGGCGCTTCCAGCTAATGCGCGGGATCGCTTGGCTATGGATGTCTTCGCAATACATCAGGACTGCGCGTGCCAACTGTAGTTCACGGTTTACAGTTGAATTGCTGACCTCGGCACGTCGCTTTTGAACAAAGCGCGTGAACGCAGCATTGGTCAGGCCGTCAACAAACGTGTTTGGCCCAATGTGGTCGCTCAATGTTTCAAGCTGTGTCTGCATCGTCTTTTTATTTTCGCAGTGCTGCCCGTGTTCAAACCAATATGCGCCGGCGAACTCGCGCCACTTCCATTTCTTGACCTTATTGCCCCGGCGGTAGTCAGCCTTGGCTTGCTCAAATATTCTTAGCGCTTCCGCCTTGTCTTCTGTGTCCGTGCTTTCTCGAAATCGAACACCTGCCCGCGTGAACGAGTACCACCAGACCGGGGAGTCTTTTCTTCTGTAGAGACCCATTGAGATTGCCTTTCGACGTATTCGACTAGGTCATCCAAACGATATTTGCGGCGCTTGCCAACCAGAACAAAACGTAGCCGTCCGCTATCGACTTCTTTGCAAAGCGTTTTAACGTCCATGCCCAGCTCTTCAGCAGCCTGCTTTTGGGTGACCAGCTTTGGGACCGATATGGCGGAAGCCTGGGTCATACGAGTTAAGCTTTCACCATTTTTTCGACATACCTGGGCAAACGAGTTAACGTTTTTGCGTTTTGTTGACTTGAAGCGTGGGTCATTTGGCTTTAGTCCTAGCCCGTGTGGCTAAGGCCATGATGATCGAGCTGACTTTTTCAGCCTCTTCAAGAGTAAAGTCATGCGGAATGCCGTGGATGCGAACAAAGCAACCCGGTCTAAACTCTATTGGAACTATGTCACTCACGCCTTCACCCTCTCAAGCAGCGCGTCACACTTTTCAGCACCCATGGCATATTGTTCAGCTATTTCCCGTTGGCTGTAATCCTCTAAATGCATTTTGCGCGCTGACCGCCAACGCGCTAAAGCTTCCACAATCTCATCCACAGCCTCATATCGCTCCGGGTTGTTGAGCACTTTGGCGATGAGTTCGGCGTCTGCTTTTTCAAGGTCGCGCGCTTTGGTTTCGCGCTTTGTGCTGTCAAAATAACGACAGACCTGAAAGCGGCCTGGGCCGCGTTCTTGCGGATATGCCTGCCACTGCTCAGCCATTGTCGGTCTGGTTTCTGTGTTTTTTAAGTGTCAGGCCCATTAGGATGCCGACAGGAGGGATGCCTTCGGCCGTGAGCGTTTCAGCGTAATCTATGAACGCATTGTACTCTTGTTCACGCCCGTTGACGCGACCCGTTTCTATGGCCGCGTCCATATCGGCTTGTGTGTATTTGAGGGTCATTGATCCAGCTCTCTTTTTGCTGCCCGCGCCTTTGCGAGCTCTCGTTCGAGCTGTTCAATTTTGCTTGCCTGCACCTTAAGGGCTTCGCGATGCAAGTATTGAAGGGCACCCTCTGCAAGCTCATCAAAGCGTTGCGCAATGATCGACGATAGAGCTGCGTCAAAACTTTCACACTCGTGATAGTTTTTCGCGCCATCCGTGTCTTGATAATAGATTGTAGTTTTTACGCTAAGGTTGTGCAGCTTGCCTCTCCCAGGCCGCGTGGTCTTTTGCGCTTTTCCGACCAAGCCCACATACTTTGTGGCCCTTTCGTAATGCATGTTCTGGCTCACCCCACCAACTCCCTAAAAGCCTGCACAGCATCATTAAGGCCGGGTGGCACGGTTTCGTTTGTCGGCTCACGTAGCATAGTGAGCCTCGATCGCGTCATTCAGCTGCCGTTTCTGATCATCGGTAGCTTGCAAATTGATCCAGTCGGAGTGCTTTCTGTGCACGTCTTCTGCGGCAGATCCATATGGCGCCTCCCGAATGTCTCTTAAGATGCGTTCAAAGCCAATCTGAGGTGCATCAGGCGCAGGGCTGTCATCCGGCGTGTCAATCGGAAGCCCCCGCTCCGATGGCTCACCAGTGACAGCTGCTGCGCCTGATGCATTCGCCTGACTTGGGGTAGTGTGGTTGGCACTCTCAGGCGAATTGGGTTGTTGTGCGGTGCGCGCGGCCGTGCCCTTTGCGCTTGCGGACACCTCACCAGTAACGGGATCAATGTCATCCATCGACGCGCTTAAAGCGTCCAGAGATTGCGTGTTTGCGGTGCTATCAGAAGCAACGGCTCGTTCCCCCTCTAATATACCGCCGGCCGGCCGGGCGTTTGATGCAAAGGCTTCATCGGCTGTGTATTCGCTGCCCAGTTCTTCTGGAAACGCGGTGCGCAAGGCGGCCGCTTCGGCACACTTATCTAGCTGCCCGCGAGGACGGTCGCGCCACATTGCGTTTGGCGTCTTATCTTTGTTGCTTGCGTAAGTTTCGATCCAATAGACTCGAGGTCCGGCGAAACTAATGATGTCATCGCCAAGCTTGCGATGCACTGTGACCTGAGCCCATTCAGGATAGGTAACGTCAAAACTTTCGTTCTTTGCGGTGGTAAACGTCTGCGTGACGTCCGGCCCATAAGCCGTTGGTGTCTTGCCGGCATATTCATTGGTGCGATGCGCCGTCATACGAAGCTCAGCAATGCCCGGCCACACAGTATCTACCATGCGTTTTTGGTTTTTATCCCAAATCGGCACGATGTGAATAGGCCGCTTAAAAGGATCGAGATTGCGCGCGCGGCAATAGGACAGCGCTAAAATTACGCTTTCTGACGAGGTTGCATTTGGATAAATGGACTCCACCAACGCGCGCCAAGATGTACGGTCAATGTTAAACCGCTCTTCAATGCCCTTGATGTATGGAAGGCGAGCCTCCCTTACTTGTGTTGCAACAGCCTGGTTCATGCGGCGCCCTCCTTTTCCGGTAATTTTTTAAAGTTCATTTTTCGATACGGCTTGCGGTCAAACGCTTCGACACGCGCGCCTTTAATGTCACTCATTGTCAGCTCAAAGCCTGGCAGCGTAGCTGCAGACGCGCCTTGCAGTTTTTCAAGCAGGACCGTCTTTGCGCTGCGCTCTTCTCGCCTTGCCTCGGCACCAATGGTCTTAGCAGCAGCAAGACGATGCGCGGCATCTATGGCTTCGTTATCACCGCTTAGGTCCACAGTTGTTGCCGGATCCGAAACGCGGTAAAGGTCTTGCAGCACGCCAAGGTCATCGCCGCCCTCGATGGCAGGCTCGCGCTCGGCTGCGACATCAGCCCAAAAGTGCGTTATGCGGCGCTCAATTTTTTCAGCAATATCAGCGCGAAATGGAAACCGGCCGTGATAAAGCGTGTTGCCAGCGACCAGCACAAAGATCAGCGCTTCTTTTGCGCCCGTGCATGCCATCTGATGCACAAGCTGCAGCTGTATATGCGGCGGGCATACGGTGATGGTGTTGCCATCAATTTCCCACTCATCGCGAAAAACCCTAAAATCAACGTTCTTTATTTCCGCAGGAATCCGAGGAGCGCTGACCGTCTCATAATCTAGAGACGCGGCCATTCCACGCACTGTTGGATGCGGTATATAGCGATGCACCCTGCGCAGATTTATCTCAAACTTTGCCATGGCGAGATTGGCGATCGCTGGCTCTAAAATCTGCCCAGCCAAAACACGATCATTGTCTAAGACATCAGGGTCAATCGAGCCGCGCTTTTGGTGATAAAGCTTAAACGATGTGGTGTACTTGCTAAGCCCAAACAGGCCCGCAACTTCACTGCCGCCAATATTCTTTTGGCGCGCAGCAAGCCATTCTGGCGTATTTACAGCTATGTTCATGCCGCCAAATCCAATTTAATAAGCCGATCAGTCATCTCTTTGTAGAGCTCAAACGCTCTGTACCGCAGCGTATCTGGATAAGACTTGTTTGCGGCAATGGCCGACACATGATTGCGGGTTGGAAACGGCGGTATCGCGCCGGTTTCTCTGAATGTCTGGCCAATGCGCCATATGCGAAAGGCGGCAAGCGCGGCGTCTGTGTCAAGCGGCCCGCTCATGGCGCGGCACTCGCGACAAAGTGAGATGCGACACTCAGCAGAATGCCAATTAACAGCCACAAATATGCGTAGATGATAACCTTGCGCTGTCGAGGTCTGTCTAAAATGTAATCACCTTCGGCAAACAAAAAGCCAGCAATAAAAAAACCTGCAGAGCCTCCAACGGCAAAAGCAAAAAAAGCGAGTACCCACATCATGCCGGCACCCGATTAGGCTTGGCGGCGCGGTAAATCTGATCGCCAATGACTGCAATGATTTCCTGCAGCACGGCGCAATCGGTGTGTGACGTCTGCCCACTGTCCATCAGCCGATAGGCCGCTAATAAACGCGGGTCTTGCGTGTAATAGTAAAGCTCTGTCTCCGCGCGGTGCAGCACCTGTTCAGCGTTCTTGCGCTTGGGTTTGTCGTCTTTGGCCCAAAACTTGCGCTTTTGCTCGCGGGCGTTGTGCATGCGCAGGGCAAGCGGCCAACCATCGCGCAGGGTTTCTATAAGCTGTCGTGCATTTGCATCAACGCGTTTGACCATATGCGCCCAGCGCTCTGGCAAGTGCGGGCTGTTGCAGGGCTGCGGGACCGGTGCAAACCATAACGCCGAAGCGTCAAAATTGCCGTGCTGCACCGTGTGACTGGCATGGCATATGGAATGCTGCATGCACTGCAGAAAGGTGCTTTCGGTGTCCGTATCATATTGCAGCGCGCGATCGACCTTGGTGTCAAGCCAGCACCACATTTCAAGGCGCTCTAGCAGGGCATCAAGCGGTTTGACGATGTCGCGCCAATGCGCCGCCGCGTCTGACTTATCGACGGTCTTTAAAATCATCTGGTTCATGCCGCCGCCTCCGTAATGTTGCGCATAGATTCAATCTGAAGTAGTTTTTGCACCCATGAAGGTGCGGCCAGCGCCTCAAATACGCCGGCCGCGCCGCCTCCATCCGCACCAACCGAAAGGAGACGGAAACTGATGCAAGGGGATATGCCGTGCCAAAATCTGATGATGTCCGAGAAGGACGATCCGCGACCGCCGCCAGTCAAGGACAGCCCGCAACCGAAACCGCCAAAAGAAGAAAGAAACCCGACACCCAGCAAGGGACCAACCAGTTGGCCGAACCCGGACGAATAAAAGACGTCCGCTGCACGGTTATCCGCAGCGTGTACTACCATGAGATGCGTGCTGCGTTTATGGACCGCGTGCACAAGGTCATCATGTTCATTGTCATTTTGCTGGGCAGCGCCGCCGCAGCGCGCGCCTTTGGTAAGATCGAAAGCTCCGATATCTACACCGGGCTGATGATATCTCTGCTTGCCACCCTCGATATAGTGTTTGGATTTAGTGTGAAGGCCGCCGAACACATGCGGCTGCGTGGGCGCTTCTATGCCGTGCTCAGTCAACTCGAACGCGCGGATGTCGATGTTGAGACCATCAACTCTGAGCTGGCGCTCATCTACGCCCAAGAACCCCCGGCCATGCTGGCCCTCGAGACCATTGCACAGAATCGCGCAATCCAAACTGTTTACGGGCGCGCCAACTACATCAAGGTCACATGGTTTCAGCGCAGAATGGCAAACCTGATCGCCTACAGCAACTCCAGCTTTCCGCTTTTGGAAAAGCCGAGCGATGTGGGCAAATGACGGTGAATGCTGCATGGGTTCCTCTCAGATGTTGAGAGGAATGTGAACCTGTAGTTGTCATACGTCAACTATTATTTTACATTACGCTACTAAATTTTACTCCGGTTGTCGCAATGATTCATATATTCTGGCTATGAGCTCACGCCGACAAGTCTTGATGTAGCGCTGTAAGCCAGGAGTGCTCTTCGTCAGTAATTCGCCCATCTGCTTCTACCAAACGAATTGCCTTTGAAACGATTAGCTTAGTGTGATCGCGGCTATCTTCTTCCATTATTGCATCAACAGCCCCGTAAAAGGTGTCGTCGTATGGGGCCGAGCGTTCTGCAAACCGCAATATTGAAGCCACATCGCCAGATAAAGAAAGGTAGCTGCATCGCTCGTCTATGTAATCAGCAATAACCTGCTTCTCTAAGGGGTGATATTCTCCGTCACACCGCGCCAAGAACACTAAAATTCTTATACCGTCTTTGCACTTATCTAGGGCAGCGTCTTGTTGTCCCGATAGCCAGCGGTCCCTGTCGACGCCAAAGGTCTCTGCCATATAGTCAAAAAAATCATCGCGTATTTCTCCGGTTTCCGGGTCAACGCAGTGCATTATTCTATCGCAACGAAACGAGCGATACGCACTCCTTTCGTGGCAATAAGCGCTTAAATAAAACTGATGTTTTTTTGCGGCGATTTGCAGGAATGTAACGCGCCGCTCGCTAATTTGATTTTTTGAATCTTTGTATGCAATGACGTTTGCCATTCCCCCACAATCTGACACCGCAAAACCTTCGCTAATTGGTGCCTCTGCTGCGCTTTCCAGCAGCGTGTCGTCGGCGTCTTGCTCCGGCACGCTAATCTCGGCATTATGTGATTTTGGAGGTATTCTATGCCCGCGCCCAAGCTTTTTAAAAAGCTCAATCATCTACTTTATGCTCTTGCTCTTTTGTTTGCGACCTAAGTATGCTTTCCAAGAGCTCATTTGTTTGCGTCAGTCTTCGCTCAATCGCGTCAGACCTCGATTTGATCGTAAGGACGACGAAGGGCAGAACAAACAAAGCAATGCACCAGAAACATAAAATTACGACCACAAAAACCATTAGGCCGCTCGGTATGTTGTCAATGAAATCCATTGCAGTACTCGGTATTTAAATACGCCTAGCAAACCAAACAGGCCTGCCCATTATCTTGATGGCGTCTTCTTCCAGCTCGTATTCAGTGTAATCGGAGTTCTGTGAAAACACGCGGTAGAAGCCCCTTTTTCCTGGCACGCGCTCAACTTTCTTGATCACATACCCATCACCATCCCAAATACAAAATGCTCCTGGCTGAACAGGGTTTTTGTCACGCCGGTCTATAATAATCTGGTCGCCATGCTGAAACATCGGCTCCATGCTATCGCCGCGCACATCAATCATGGTGAGGTCTTCAGGGTTAGCCTTGAGATCGTCCTCGATAAGAGCGCGAGAAACCCAGGCTTTTGCTACTTCGCCATCGCCGCTGCCGCCACCGCCCATACCGGCGTAGGTCGGCATGACGTCAATTGGTAAATAGTTTTGCTCGCTGTCCGCTGTAAGTTCGCCATATTGAAGATACTGCGGCGACGTCTCTAGTTCTCGCGCCAGGGCTTTTAGGTTGTTGGGTGAAATATTTTTTGCGTCATTTATCCACCCGCTGACCGCTTGTCGCGACACACCAAGCTTTTTTGCTAGCGCATCATGTGTCAGGCGACGCTTGTCTTTTAGCGCCTGTATGCGTTCCCCCATGCTCATGACAGCAAGTTCGATTGTGCAGGTCTCTAAATCAACGAAACTGTAAGTTGACATTTAAGTAAACTAATAGTTACCCTGCGCGCATGATTATGAGCGCGAAAGAAGCAACTTCCCTTGCAGTAAAAAACGCTGGTGGCGCAATCGCGCTGGCTGCGCGACTTGGTGTTACCAGACAAGCCGTGCACAAATGGATTGCTGGAAGCCAAATTCCCGCCAATCGTGTTTGCGATGTTGAATTTATAAGTGGCGTATCGAGATACGACCTCCGTCCAGACGTCTTTAAACGAGCAGAGGCTGTCCAGCGGGAAGTCACGGCGTGACCACCCCCGCCCAACGCATACGCAACACTGTCAGCAACAAAACTCATGCGCCGACCGTACGCATCCGAGCGGTCAATACCAGTACAACGATTGCTGCAATTTATACCGGAACACACCCATGAACGCGCCCCGCCACCCGATGACCTGGGCCTCTGCAGCAACATGGGTGATTGCCCAGGGCCTGCTTGATGAGGCTGCAGAGCTGATTGGCAAGAGCCCGGAACTTATTCGCAAATGGGCCAATCAAAACATGCAGGCCGTGCCCAACGTGCAGCAGGCTTTGGTAATTGATCAGCTGTGCCTAGAGCGGTTTGACCGTGAGCCGTTTGCCGAGGTTGCAGAGCGGCGCAAGGGCAGGGCGGACACAGCGCCTAAGAAAGACATCCTAGCCGCCTTTATTAGCGCCACGGCAGCGCAGGGCGAGGCCTCACGCGTCTTTGCAGAAGCTTTAGAGGATGGCGAGGTCACTGTTTTGGAAGCCAGCGACATCGTTGAATCCATTGAGCGGTCTTGTGCAGCTTGGCGCGAGGTTATTGCCGCAGCGTCCATGCCGAAAACCACATCACTGAAATCTTTTAAATCCTAAACCCGCCATCACAGGAGACATCAGCATGGCAAAAACCGGTCACAACAAGCCGATCACCAAGGCCGATTTGGACGCCTATTACGAACGCATTCAGGACCAGAAAGACAAAGCCTCAGGGGCCGGCCAGACGATTGCCGGCATCAACAAAGAAATGCAGACGTTGCATGGCGAGAACTTCAACAAATGGGCCATGAACATTGCGGTGCAGCTGCGCAAGATGGCGGATGATGACAAGCGGCGTGATCGATTGCGCGCGTTAATACACATCTCCGAGATTGAGGACTGGCAAGGCCAGATCTACGACATGGTCGATGCCGCAGAAGCCGAGCTAGAAGACGCCTGATGGGCGGCATTCTAGCCCTTGATCAAGCCACAAAGACGGGATGGGCGTACGCGCCCTTTTCCGCAATTAAGACGTGGCCTTTCCCACTGGTGCCCACCATGGCGATGAAACCCTATGGCGGTATCATCTCTGGCGTCGCGGACATCGGCGGCAAGGGCCTTGGCGTGACGCATAAGGGCGACAAGCTGCGGGCTCTGATTACGGACCTGATGACTGTCCATGATGTCACCCACCTCTATTACGAAACGCCGTTGCCAGCACCCGCTATCAGGAACAGCAGCACGGCTGATCTGCTGCGCCATTTGGGCAATGTGATTAAGGATTATCCGTACCCGCAGGGCATGCGCGCGCAAGACGTGCATAACCAAAGCATCAAGAAGTTTTTCGCTGGCACCGGCCGCGCGGACAAATGCGCCATGATGGGCGTGTGTGAGCGGGTGGCGCCGCGGCAATTGCAAGACGACAACGAAGCCGATGCCATTGCCGTGCTCATCTACGCGGCGCAGCACATCAAAGACCAGGTCACTGAGCGCCGCCGCAACCGCGCCATCCTGGATGCACAGAGGCGGGCATGACGGGCGATCAGCAGCGCCAAGCCCTAGAGCTATCCCAGCGCATTTTAGATGCTGGCTATGACCTTATGGACAGCCGGTTAAAACGTCCGCTGATGAAGCTGGAAACGCTGGTCAGTCAGTTTGAAAAGCTGGTGCAGTCGCAGCATGGGGCGGCGTAGATGATCGATATCCTAGAAGGCGCTGTGACCATGGCCGCGATCATTTACGCCGTTCATTTGCGGCTTAGGCTTGATCAAGAAACCTTGCGTCTGCAGCGCATGACAGGGCTTTACCAGCACACAGAAAGCAAGCTCTTAATACTGCACAAGATGCATGACGCGTGTCTGCATGCGTGGCAGGCGTCCACTGATCTTAATCGCGAGCTAATGCGGCCTGACATCGATCTGTATGCCACCCACGTCTGCATTATGGAAAGCACGGAAGCCAATAAGCAAGCCATAGAGGCCGCTTGTGGGAAGGGTTGAGACCCAGCGGCCCATCGCAGATGCCAGCGACAGCGAGTTTGACTTCTACGTTGAACCGCAATGGATTTGGGACGCGCTGTTTTGTCATGAGAAGCTTTGGGGTGTTGTTGTCGATCCGTGTTGCGGGACGGGCACAGCGTTAAAGGCTGCGGAAGCGACGGGCATGCCGGGCTGGTGCATTGGGTATGACGTAGTTGATCGAGCGAGCAGCTTCCAGACGGTTTGCAGAGATATCTTTGACCTTAAAAAATGGGGTGCGGAAGGTGCGGGGATCATGGTGACCAACCCGCCTTTTTACAAAGGGCAGGGCTGGAAGCAGACGGTGGTACTCGCAAAGCAGTACGCCCGATACAAGCTCATCATGATCGGTAGCGACAAGCTGCATTACAGCGGTGATCGTGCAGACTTTTGGGCCCAGCATCGCCCATCGCGCATCTATAATTTTGCCGACCGGCCAAGCATGCCGCCGGGCTCGATTGTCGAAGCTTTGGGCAAAGATGCGTTCAAGAACGGCGCGATCAACTACAGCGCATATGTGTGGGATTTTACTGCGCCACAGTTGGGTACGCAGACCTATTGGCTGCGCAAAGATGGGACGCTGATATGACCGTCATGCCGGACATCCTAGAAAGCCGCAAGCCGCCGCATAGCATCGAAGCTGAACAAGCGGTTCTAGGCGCCATCATCATGAACAATGACGTGTTCTGGCAGCTTATAGAGCTGCGCGGGGAACACTTCTTTGAAGCCGTCCATCAGCGCATCTTCGAAACGATTGAAGCGCTAATTCGTGACAAGAAGACAGCCAACCCTGTTGTTTTAAAGACTTTTTTTGAGAATGACGAAAGCCTAAAAGAGGTTGGGGGCTCGCAATATATCGGCAAGCTTGCAACGGCGGCGGTAGCGATCTTTAACATCAATGAGCTCGCCGACCTGATCATCGAAATGCACCGAAAAAGGGCGCTGATAGAGCTAGGTGAGAGTCTGGTTGGTCAAGCGTATATTGCTGATCTCGAAGTCACTGCAAAAGGCCTTATCGAAAGCACTGAGGCCACGCTAAGCAGCATCGTATCAAAGCAGAAAGATGCCGCGGATTTCGATGCTGACGGCATGGTTGCCGACTATCAGAAATTCTATGACGAGGCGCTGAATCCAGACACCGACAGCCTGATCAACGTGCATCGTTTGGAACGGTTTTGCGATGCCCACAACGTCTTTGCTGATGGGAACCTTGTTTGTATTGCTGGGCGGCCAGGCATGGGCAAAACCGCTTTTGCCCTATCGTGCATGCGCGGTGCGGCACATCATGGTTTTGCGGGTCTGTTCTTTTCCATGGAGATGCAGGCCAATCAAATAACCGCGCGGCTTATGGCGGACATACAGCGCAACAGTCAGGCGCCGATACCTTACAAAGACTTTCTCAAACCAACGGCGATGGACACTCGGCACAAGCGCGTCATGGCGGCTGCGCATGAGGACATTAAAGCAATGCCTCTATCGCTCAACACGCGTCCTGGGCTGCGTATGGAGCAGATCTATAGCCATTGCCGGCGTGTGGCGCGCTTATGCGATTTGAGAGGCTCTCGATTGCGCTTGGTGACGATCGATTACCTGCAGCTCATGCGGCATGAGAATTTCAAGCTCAAACGCTATGAGCAAATTGGCGAGGACATCCGTGCTATGAAAACCATGGCGAAAGAACTGTCACTGTGTGTGGTGGTTGTGTCGCAGCTCAATAGGGGCGTTGAGCAGCGCGAGGATAAGCGGCCAACGCTTGCCGATCTTGCTGAATCCGGCGCCATCGAGCAGGCGTGTGACATTATCCTGTTCCCGTTCCGCGAAGCCTATTACCTGCAGCGCGTTGAGCCAAAAAACGGCGGCGATGAATGGACGGAATGGGACGCCAAAATGGCCCGCGCTAAACACGCAATCGAGATTATCATAGCGAAAATTAAGAACGGCAATCCGAACACGCATAACCTGTTTTGCGACATCACCACCAACTCATTTATGGATCCGTAGGGCTTATGGCAAAGACACCGTGGTTTAAGTTCTACCCAACGGATTGGCGTAGCGACCCTGCGCTAAAAATGTGTTCATTGGCCGCCCGTGGCCTTTGGATTGAAATGCTCATGATAATGCACGAAGCAGACCCGCGCGGGCAACTGCTCGTCAAAGGCAAAGCCCTGACGGATGCACAACTTGCGGTGCTGGCAGGCACCACCCCCGACCAGATCCCCGACCTCTTAGGCGAACTGGAATCGGCGGAGGTGTTCTCCCGAACTTTAAAGGGTGTGATCTACTCACGGCGGATGACCAAAGATGAAAAAAAAGCAAAAATAGCGCGAAAAAACGGGAAAAGTGGGGGCAACCCAAAGCTTTGTAATAAAAGCGAAAATCGAGCGTCGGTTAACCCACAGGATAAGGTTATGGATAACGGTAGCCTTAAAACCCAGAAGCCAGAGGCTAGAGACCAGATACTAGAAAAACAAAAAAAACCAAGTAAAAAAAAGTTGGGGGATAAACCTCGAACACCTTGCCCGTTTGAACCTGGTGACAAGCCACCAGATGAGTACTTGAAGCTAATCGATGATCGTGGCTATTGCCGAGTATGGGCAAACTCAGAGTTTCTGAAATTTGTTGGCCATGCGGATTCTAAATCTCTGGAATACGATTCTTGGCGAGGGGCTTGGGCAACTTGGGTCGGCAATGCCGAGCGTTATGCCGCCCGAGATGGCCGCGCCATCCCGAAAGCTGCAGAGCAAAAGTCCGGCGGTGGCAGGTACGGCGCTGCGTTTTGGGACAAGGCATCGGAGAACCAGCAAAAGCGAGCCTCGGAGCTGTTTTGGACGCGGTGGGACTGGGACAAGGATTGGGGCCCAATGCCGGATGAGCCTGGCTGCAAGATGCCCGATGATGTGATTGCTCATGGCTATGAACGATCAGGCCGCGGCAAGTGGCCTGGCAGGCGCATGGAGCTAACCGGTTGAGCAAGCGTGCACCAGAAAAAAAATACCAGCGCCGCTATCTCGAGCAAGGTGCCTTGCGCATCAACCGTGCTGCGAAATCCGCAATGACAGATCAGCAAATAGATTGGTTTGCCGTGCTGGTTATGTCCGGAAAGGAGTTCATTGCGCAGCGGCAAATTGTGCGCTTTGGGCCGGTGGCTTTTGTTCCCATCACCCGGCGATACCGGCGCATAAATCGCACCGTCAAAACGAAGAAGCGGCTCGCATTTGCGGCAATATCGGGAATGGTTTTTGTGGGCGTGCAGAGAGGTGCCAAGCCCTGGTATGATATTTTTTCATCGATCAATTGCGCCTATGGCGTGATTGGCACTGCGGGCCAAATGATTGCAATAGACGGCGCTGCGATCCTTCGGTTCACAGATCATTGGAAATCAGCAAACCCGCCGTCAGAGCAGCGCTACATGCGGTCCAACCATGAGTTTGAGATTGGCGATACTGTGCGGGTAGTTGATGGGCCGCTTGATGGGCATATCGTGGACGTGAAAGACATCCGAGATCGATGGGCTTACATCGTCATGGACCTGCTTGGCCAAACCAATGAAATACAAATTTCTCTGGACAATTTGGAAAAGGCATCCTAGATGCGAAAGGGTAATGACGTGTGTGGGATCAGTGTAGAGACAGGCAGAGCGGTAGCCAATCCGCCCCCTAAGCGCACAACGCACACGCCCCAGATGCCCCAGGATTGGGCGTTGTTGGTTGAGACTGATAGGCAATAGGTTCGCTTATCAGTGTTGTGCATGTCTAGATTTTAGCAAACACTTGTAGCGCTTCGGCGCAACGAAGAGCCTTACGGCATGGCTCAAAACTGCCGCTCACTCATTCACGTGGGGTGGAGCAGTTTGGTAGCTCGCCAGGCTCATAACCTGGAGGCCGTCGGTTCGAATCCGACCCCCGCAACCAGTTTGCCGGCAAGCGTTCGTTCCTCGCATTGCGGGCTTGTCGGCAAGCCACACCCAGGCACCCTCCCTGACTGGGCAACTCAACACGGCAGGCGTGCTGCGGGGGCGGCGCGTCTGCTGTGCTTTTCTGCGGATTGCAATCAATGTTTACTCGTTTCTTTTTGTCGCTATCACGGTTCTACAATGCCTTAAGAGGCGGCAACCCGAACTGGACACGCTCTGCGCAGATGGGTCTGGAATACCTGGAACGCTGCTACGCATGGACAGTCGTTAATGCTGAAAAGCCGCCAAGCAAACGCAGCCCACGCGTTGAAAAAACGTGGGAACACCGCATTGCTGACATGCTGTGGATGGGCATCACAGGGCAGTCGTTGCATTGCTTTGATAGCGTTCAAGGTATTTACAGCGAACTGCCAGAAAGCCTGCAAAAAGTGGTCAAACCTTATTTGGATTTAACACATCAGCTGCACACCCTTGGCGTTGAAGTGCAGCTAACGCTTGGAGATACCTAGATGTCTTTGCCACCTGAAGCTGCTGGTTGGACTGCAGAGCAATGGTCAGCTGTCGCTGGTGAACTGCTAGCGGCAATGACGGCGGATCAATCCAAGACGCTTGTTCTAACCGGGCTTGACCAGTTGACTGCACAAGAAAAACGCGAGCAGTTGGATGAATTGCCAGCGGTGTTTAGGCTTCAAAAGCAACGTGCTGATCAAATTGAAGCTTGGTTGACGGACATTCAAACGCGCTTAGGCAATCAAGATTTAGCAGGCGAGGGATATGCCAGCGTAAATAACAGCATTCAAAGCCTTGGTTCGGCTATTCAGCAGCAGCTTTTGCAATTGCCTGTCAGTGCATTTGCAACGCTTAACGCCTCGCAGCAGTCGTCAACCATTACCGATACCAGTGCGATGATCGCTGCAGCAAAACAATTTTCGCAAGGCTTTGGTGCCCTTATCCAAAGCTACAGCGATGCTGGGGTGACGGCAGATGCAAGCGGTAATGGCCTACAGCAATTTGTGGCCTCAGTCGCGTCGCTGAAGACGAATTTAGACGCGCACATCACAAGCGCTGAAGCAATGTTGTCTGGCTATCAGTCCGCATAGATGGCTTTCACCGATACGCACTCGAGTTGGGGTACGCTTACTGCGCGCAGCGCCTTTGTCTATGGCGCTGGCCATAACGACTTTCCAATGCTCATCACTGAGGCCTGGTTGTCCGTGGGCCAGCGCGCTGCGTTATTTTCTGCAGCGCGCAGCGATGGCGCTGATATTCGCTTCGCACTTGATGAGAGTGGCATTGTTGCTTTGTCATTTGAACTGGTGGCTTGGAACAGCACAGCGCAAACCTTCATCGTATGGGTGCGCATTCCGTTTCTGTCTGCGACAAATGACACGACAATTTATTATTTTGTTGGCGATCCTGATGCCAGCTTGCCCGCTGCATCCGCTGCGAACGGCCGGGCATCAGTATGGGCTGATTACGACGCTGTTTACCATGGTCAATCACTGACCAACGCAGCATCGGCTACCGGTGTGGGCGATTTAACAGCTGTGGGGAGCCCGCAATTTAATCAGTCGCCTATTACAACCGGTGGCAGGTTTCAAATATCCGCCGGCAACTATTACGAATCTGTCGGCTATACGCCGCTGCTCGGGTCGGGCGACAAAACGATTTGCGCTGCGATTGATTTGGCGGCGAGCCCACCAGCGTCTGCTCGAGGCATTTTAAATATTGGTCCAAACACCACGGCTGGTGGACGATTAACTTACTTTGTGCAAGCTGCCACGGGGTATCTTGCCCTAGCGGTGCGATCTGACACCATATTGAGCTCTTCTGCTGTGCCGGCTCAGGTTCTCACGGCATTTGTGTATGACGGCTCTGAGAGCGTCAACGCAAGCTTATATACCGATGGGTCCGTTCACACCTCCGATACGCTTAATGATGTCGATA
>JBCCLR010000027.1:0-24727 GCA_039026755.1 Pseudomonadota bacterium
GCACTTTTACGCGCAATACGCGTCCATCAAACCATGGATGCAGACCGAAACGCCAACGCCGACCGGTAAAGAGCGTCTACAATCAAAAGAAGAGCGCGAGAAGATTGACGGCTATTACGAGTGCATTTTATGCGCCTGCTGTTCAACATCTTGCCCGTCTTATTGGTGGAATGGCGATAAATACCTTGGCCCGGCGATCCTCTTGCAGGCCTATCGCTGGCTGGCTGACAGCCGTGATGAAAATACCGGTGAGCGCCTTGATGATTTGGAGGACCCGTTCCGCCTGTACCGCTGTCACACCATCATGAACTGCACCAACGCTTGTCCGAAGGGCCTCAACCCGGCCAAGGCGATTGCAGAAATTAAAAAGATGATGCTGGAGCGGCAGGTTTAAGTCTGCACGGCGGTACAGTAGCTGCTGAACGCGTATAAAAACCAAGCGTTAAGACATGTCCATTTTTATATTGGACAGTGGCGAAGCCGGTCTGAAGCATGCGTTAACATTCGGTCCGGGTCTTAACGTTTATCTGATTTGGCCCATAAAGAATGGTTGGCCGCGGTTACGGCCTAGCGCGTATCTTGTAAGCGTGTTCAAGACAGAACATGCGTGCAGGTGTTGCACCGTGCGCGAGCACGTTTTAACGGCGCATTCATCGTTGACGCGTTATGTCGCGAAACCGTATCAACTCAGCGTGTTGATGGTCTTTATTTGAGATGTCGGAGCAGGTCGATGATCGTTTGCCGTGATGCCGGCTTTTATTTCATGCACATCCCCAAAAACGGCGGATCATCCATCAAAGATCAAATCAAAAAATACGATTTGTATGAGGGGTACTTTAACGGCCTGAAGCAACACGAAACGCTTGGCACTGTTGATACCTCTCACCTGCCGTTAAAGTATCTCAAAGCCGGATACCCGGAAGCCTATGCAGTGATTGCTCACCTGGATGGATACGCAATTTTGCGTGATCCATTTGAACGGTTTGCCTCGGCGGTCGCACAGCGGTTTCGCCTAACCCATAAAATAAGGCCGGATCAGGCAACCGATGCGCAAATAAAAGGCGAGCTTGATGCGGTGCTCGAAAGGCTTGAGTCGAATATTCCGCTGATTGATCGCTTCTGCTTTTTTTGCCCACAGCACATGTTTATCGAAATTGATGACACCCGAATGGTGAAAAACATTTTTCACATGCACAATTTATCGGAGTGTATTGAAGCGATCTCTGATCGCTTGGGGGCAAATTTGGTTGCAGATTTTCATTCAAATAAGACGGTGACGTTTAAATATCAGTCTATTTCGGACTATGTCGTATATCTGAAAGATCTCTCAAAGAAGTACCTTCCACCATCCTTAGTTGATCGGCTTAGAAAAACTGCGCTACTTATTCTAACAGAGGATAGGGTCAATAAGATTGACCAGTATGTGTTAGAATCTGAAGATATCAAAAGCTACATATTAGAGTTCTACAAAAAGGATTTTGAGATTATCGGTAACCTGATTTAGTCGCCTTACCATTTAAGCGTTTACGGCCTAGTGATCTTACTGCGGGCATACCTAGACCGTTTGCTGCGCTCGCTTAACGCCAAGTATAACTCACATTCAGCCCTAAGAATGCCTGGTTTGCTGAGCCGCGCTCCTCGACGATGGGGTTATCCGCTGCGTCGCCAAGTAGGCGGCTGTAGCTCGCAATGGCGTTTAGCGCCCAGGTTTGATTGATATTATAGCGTACAAAGCTTGCGACGCCGACATCGCGGAGCCCGGCATCTGCATCAAATTCGGCGAGGCCACTGGCCTGCGATTGTGCGGCGTTGACACTAAAAAACGCGTCGTGGAAATTGCCGGAGGCGTAAGAGACGTTGGCGCTGACTGATGTGATCCATTTGCGCGATGGGCGCACAATACCTGCCGAGCCTTCAATGATAAAACCGTCATGACCACTTACCGCTTGCACGGCTGAGGCGCGGGCGTTAAGCAGCAGAGGCTTGCCCGACGCTATGCGGATTGGCCGCGTGATGCCGATAAAGCCGCCCACTTCTGCCGTAAAACTGACTTTTCCAAGTGCTTCGACAACCGGATCATTGACGCTGTTTAAATCATCGCGGCCGGTATTGAAGCGCACAATGGGACCGTAATCGAGCTGTGAGCCTTTGGTCAGATCATATTCAAAGCCAAAGCCATTGTTGCGCAATGTACGGCCATTCTTAACCCATGTAATCAGTGGAAACGGGTTGAGAACATAATCATCATCGCCAGGAAAGCGCGGCGCCAAAGCAATACCAAGGCCAAGTGAAAAACTATCTGGCTGAACACGTGGTCGCTGGCCTGGGCCCGGCCGGCCGGGGGCTTGCGCAAGAGCCGTCGTTACAATGCAAAAGGTCGCGATGGCTATGCTGATCGGCGCTAAAGCTCTAAACATAGTGAGGGGGCATCCATGTCTAATAAGTTGAAATTCTGCGAAACTTTACGGCGCATGTGCGTCTTTAGTTCGCTTTGCAGTTTAGAGGTTTAACTATGGCTCAAATCTTTATTTCAAGGCCATGCACCCACGTCCATGGCAAAGCCATGGTCTCAAATGGGCCGCTTGCGCGCATCTATTCGGCCTATGGCTAAATAGACTTGGGTACACCGGCTTGTGGGCGCTTTGTTTCATACCAGAAAGACGACCAAGCGCCGGAGGATGACATGGACTATCACAGCCTGAGAGAGACATACCAAGCGGACGGCTGCGTAAAGGTGAAGAATGCGTTTTCGCAGGACTGGGTCGACACGCTCATAACGGTCTTTGATGCGCATATTGATATGATCGTGCGCGGCACGCGATTTCCGCCAGCACAGCGCGGTACGATTGCGCCTGCTGATGGGGATGTGATAAGCGCGACGCAATGCAAACACCTGCGCAACGCGGTGGCGAACGACGATACCCTGTGGAATTGGGCCGAAAACTCGCCCGCTGCACAAATCGTTGGCGAAGTTATCGGCGCTGAAGCGGTACAGTACTGGTATGATATTTGGTTTTGTAAAGAGACCAGCGATGCGGGCAGTACGCCTTGGCACCATGATGCGTCTGGTCATCCATTTGCCGGTGCACATATGCCGTCGCTATGGGTTGCGCTTACCGATGTGAGCGAAGCTGACGCGCCGCTGCTCACTTATCGCGGCTCACATAAAAATGGCCGCTATTTTCGCCCGCCTTATACGCCCGGCAAAGAGGATTTTCCGACGCCTGAAGGTTATGGCACCGGGCAAGACATGCTCGACATCGTGACCGCGCAGCCTGATGCGATCCAAAGCTGGCCGTGCAAAGCGGGTGACGCGCTGGTCATTCACCCGATGACATGGCACGCCTCAAAGCCGCAATTGGGCGAAGGCAGAAGGCGTTTAGCGCTGACCACACGCTGGATTGGCTCCGACCTGGTTTGGGACCCCAAACCATTTAGCTTTGATGGGTATTTCAAAGCCGCCTCAACACTAAAGCCAGGCGATCCTGCGCCGGTTTCGTTTCTGCCTATTCTTTGGCAAAAACAAAACGACTTTGCTGCCTAACTTAAATGCGGCGCCAGTATCTCGATAGCCCCTTTGGGCAGGTTCATGTCACGCTGGTTGGCAGTGGCAAGCCAATCATTTTGCTGCCGTGGTTTCCGCTTTCGGCGGAGATGTATGCCAGTGAATTCGGCGCCTTTGCTCAGGCCGGTTGGCAGGTCATTGCCGTCGATCCACTGGGTCAAGGCAACTCCATTGCGCTTGAGCGCTGCCTCACAATCGAGGCACATGCAAGGGCCATCGCAGGCGCGCTCAAAAATTTAGAGCTTGAAAAGCCCGTTGTTCTTGGCGGGCACATGGGCAGTCAAATTGCAACCGCGCTTATTGCGCAAGATGGGCTTAATGCTAGCGCGCTGGTGCTCGATGGCGGACCCATGGTGGACCCCAAAGTGCTTGAGGGCTTGTTTGCCAAGATGGGCCGGGTCACTGGCGATTTGATCCCGGAAGCTGGCGAAACGCCGCCTGATTTTTTGTTTAACCAAGCGCTAAACACTTACGACATCTTCGCGCCGGGCTTTCAGGCGACAGCTGAGACATTGCCGCTGGTGTACCGTTTTATAAGGGATTACTTAAACGCATATCTCCCAGTTGGCGGCGCTGGCCTGACATCTGATACGCCTCCAGGGTATGACTTTGCCGGCGCATTGGGCAGTTTAGACCTGCCGACACTCATCTTAACCGCGCAAACAGAGCCGCTGGCATCGTCTTTTGAACCGATGTGCCAGGCGTGCCTTGCCCCAAAAGCAACGCATGTCTTCCCAGGTGATCACCCGCTGCATGCGCCTGCGCGTGCCGGGGAATTCGCCGCTGCGATCGATGCGGGGCTTAAGGAGCTGGGTGTAGGGCCAGCCTAATCTACCGCGCTGAGGCGGTATATGCGCCGAACCATGCTTCAAGCCGCGCCAGCGCGTCTTTCACCTGTGCTGTTGTTACAGCAAAACTAAAACGCATAAACTTGTGCCCGTCTATGGGGTCGAAGTCTATCCCTGGCGCGGTTGCAACGCCGGTGTCTTTCAGTAGCTTCATGCAGAAGGCTAGACTGTCGCTGGTGAATTTGGAGATGTCTGCATAAATATAAAAAGCGCCGTCCGGCGGTGCGATGCGTTCCAGGCCGAGCTTTGGCAAAGCCGCAAGCATAAGTGCACGATTTGCGCGGTACGTCTTTATATGTGCATCGAGTTCCGGCTTTGCCTCAAGCGCTTCAAGCGCTGCCGCTTGCGCCAACGACGGCGCCGTGAGGAACATATTGCCAAGATAGGCTGTTGCGGGTTCAATCAGGCGGGGCGGGACGACGAGCCAGCCGAGCCGCCAGCCCGGCATGCAGAAGTATTTAGAAAAGCTGTTCACAACCAGCGCGTCAGGCGCATATGCAAGCATGGATTGGGTCCGCAGGTCATAGCTGAGCTGGTGGTAAATCTCATCTGAAATGACCGGTAGATTTTGCTCTTGGCAAAACCGCGCGATGCGCTGCAGTTCGTCTGGTTTGATGATAGCGCCCGTGGGATTTGCAGGACTGGAAATGAGGACGCCGTTCAAAGGTCGATCTGAGTCGGCAAGCGCCGCAGCAGTGAGTTGAAAGCGGCTGCCTGGCCCACACGGTATTTCCTGCGGCTTCAGGTGCAGCGCTTTCATCGTATTGCGATAGGCAACATAGCCTGGGCGCGCGATGGCCACATGATCGCCAGGCTTAAACGCCAGTGAAAGCGCCAGCACCAAAGCTGGCGAGGCACCGCAGGTGAGGAAAATGCGCTCTGGCGCGACCTCCAGGCCGTAAAGAGTGTAATAGCGCGCTGCTATTTTTTCACGAAGTGGGCCGCTTTCCCAATATCCTGGAATACCGCTGTCCATCATGTGCTGCGCGGCCTGAGTGGCAGCTGCTGGCGGCGGGGCCGAGGGCATGCCATATTCCATATGAATAATAGAGCGGCCTTCACTGGCCAGCTTGAAGGCCAGGTTGCCAATGGAAATGGCATGAAATGGATCAAGGTCTTGTGGCATGGTCACCCTCTCTAGCGCGGTTTTCGCAAAGGTTGACGCTTAAAGGTTGCAAGCGACCGCCAAAGCCACTCAAACGGCCCATAATGAAAGTGGTCCAGCCACGGTTTGGACCAGGCGAGCATTGCCGCGATGGGAACGAGCGCGTAGAGATAGGCCTGGCTGCGGCCAATTGCGCTGTAAAGGCCGAGGCCGTAACCGAAAAAGATAAAGCCCAGAAGGACGCTGGTGAGAACATAATTGCTCAGAGCCATGCGCCCCGCTGCGGCGACCCAGGCGATGGCAGGGCTGGCCCGCCAGGTCTTGACCAGCCATAACAGCGCTGCGGCCCACCCATAGGTCATCAGCATATCAAACGGTGCCGACCAGACAAATGTGTTGAAGGCAATGACGACCGCATGAAAACCGCTTTGGACTGCCCAAGCAGCGAGCGCAGCGAGCACGGTGCCGGATATGGCAAAGCTGATGCCAGCAACGCGGGCGTATCTTTTAGGTTTCCATGTTGCAGTCAGAAAGCCGGACCGAAACAAAGCCATGCCAAAAATCATAGTGGATAAGGTGATGGGCAGCATGACAATGGCGACGATACCTAAGCTCAGGGGCTTTGGCAGGCGTGCCGCAATGAGGGCTTCATAACTCCCCAAATGACGCTCAATTTGCGCATCAAGGGCTGGGGCATAAGCGCCTAAGGCGCGCTCCATGGCCTCAATCGGCTCCGCGCTGGAGTTTCCCGCCAGCACTTCAAAATAAACCCATAGCCAGTGATAGCCGATATAGCTGCCCACCGCCATGTGAAGCGCGAGCAAGATAACCGAGATAATGAGCAGCGTGCGCGCCGATAGCTTAGCCAGAAGCGGGAGGATCACGCCGCAAAGGGCGTAAAGCCTTAGGATTTCGTTGTTGGCAAGGAAGATGCTGTGCGCAAAGCCTAGGATCAGCAGCGCGCCCATACGGCTATAGTGACCGCGCATGGGATGGTTTCCTGCGTCTTTGTCCAACAGCAAAAGCACGCTTGCACCGAACAATAGCGCAAACAGCCCGCGCATTTTATCCTCGATAAAAATAAAGCTCAGCGCCCACAGGCTGACATCCATCGTCTCAAGACCGCCCCAAGCGCGTGGATTGAAATAGGCCGCGCTTGGCATTGAGAAGAAGAAGATGTTCATGAACACGATGCCTATCACCGCGACGCCGCGCAGCACATCCAGCGTCACCAGGCGATTGGACTTTAAAGGTGCGCTGGTCATTGAATGAAGCGGTCTTTCCGGCTGCAGACGCCTAGGCTGTAGGCGATACAGCAGTGCCATTGACACCGCAGTGGTTCAAGCATGAATGCAGACAGATCAGCTCAGCCATTTCATCGATTGAGCTTTCTATAAGAACCCGGCATATCGGGTCACATGACTGCGAAGACTTTGCAAGACGCCTATCAAGCGCTGCTGGATGCGGGAGAGCTGCGGCCAGACCCGCATCAAGAGGCCGGCATTGCCGCCTTGGTGCGGCTTGAAGAGGAATTACAAGACTATCCGCCGGTTCCCTCAGCCGCAACGCGGGTAAAGCGCTGGCGGCTTGCACAGCTTTTCGCCTTGGGCAGTAAGAACAAAAAACCGCCGCAAGGGCTTTATCTTTGGGGCGGCGTTGGGCGCGGCAAATCCATGCTGATGGATCTATTTTATGAGCATGCTCCTGTTAAAGCCAAGCGCCGCGTGCATTTTCACGAGTTCATGACCCAGGTGCATGATGCCATTTCTGCCTTTCGCAAAATGGACGCTTCGGAGCGGATCAAATATGGCGCCCCGGCTCAGTCCGATGACCCGATCCCCCCAGTTGCGCGAAATATCGCGGTTGACGCAACCTTGCTGTGTTTTGATGAAATGCAGGTCAGCGACGTGGCCACTGCAGGGATTCTTGGCCGACTGTTTACTGAATTGATGGAGCGCGGCGTGGTGGTGGTGACCACGTCCAACCGTCCGCCGATTGATCTCTATAAAGACGGCATTAACCGCTCCATCATTCTACCGTTTATCGCGCTGATTGAAGACAAGCTGCGCATTCTCGAACTCAATGGTCCCACCGACTATCGGCTTGACCGTATGGCGGGGCTGGAAAGCTATCATGTGCCTAATGGGCCAGCAGCGACAGAAGCGCTGAGCACCGTATTCTTTCGGCTCACCGATCATGACGTGACCGACCGGGCCAGTGTGCCGACAGATGCCATTACGGTGAAAGGCCGCGAGATCTTCGTGCCCAAGGCGCTGCGCGGTGTTGCGGTGTTTTCCTTTAAACGGCTGTGCGCGAACGCTCTGGGCGCGGAGGACTATCTTGCCATCGCTCGGCGCTATCACACGCTGATTATCGTGGGTGTGCCAAAGCTCGGCCCAGAAAACCGCAATGAAGCGATGCGATTTATCAATCTGATCGATGCGCTTTACGATCAAAAGGTCAAACTTTTCATAGCGGCCGATGCGCTGCCGCAGGATCTGTATGAAAAAGGCTCGGGACGGTTTGAATTTGACCGGACAATTTCGCGCTTGATGGAGATGCAATCGGCGGATTACCTTGGTGCTGGCCATGCGACTAATGAATTATAGCGGTATGGCGTTGATTGCCTTGCGTATGGTCTATAACTTCAGTAGACCGGAGGCGTTCTGAGGAACGGTGACGGGGGCGCCAACGAAGACCCTCCGCCCGCATATGGTTACGGAGTAATTCCCATAAATGGCACGGAATAAAATCGCGCTCATCGGCGCAGGAATGATTGGTGGTACCTTGGCGCATCTCATTGGGCTCAAAGAGCTTGGTGATGTCATCTTATTCGATATTGCTGAAGGTATGCCGCAAGGCAAATCGCTGGATTTGGCGCAGTCTGCGCCGGTCGAAGGCTTTGACAGCGCGCTAAAGGGCACGCAGAGCTATGCCGATATTGCAGGCGCGGATGTGTGTATCGTCACCGCTGGCGTGCCGCGCAAACCGGGTATGAGCCGCGATGATTTGCTTGGCATCAATTTGAAAGTGATGAAAGCGGTTGGCGAGGGCATTAAGCAATATGCGCCAGATGCGTTTGTCATCTGCATTACCAACCCGCTAGACGCCATGGTTTGGGCGCTGCGCGAATTTTCCGGCCTGCCGCATGAGAAAGTGTGCGGTATGGCAGGCGTGCTTGATAGTGCGCGGTTCCGGCATTTCCTAGCGGAAGAATTCAACGTCTCCGTTGAAGACGTGACGGCCTTTGTGCTGGGCGGCCATGGGGATACCATGGTGCCGGTGGTTGAATACTCCACGGTGGCCGGTATTCCGGTTCCAGACCTCATCAAAATGGGCTGGTCTACCCAAGAGAACATTGACGCTATCGTCGATCGCACCCGCAAAGGCGGCGGCGAAATTGTTGGCCTATTAGGCAACGGCTCAGCCTACTATGCGCCTGCATCTTCGGCGATTGCGATGGCGGAAAGCTATTTGAAAGATAAGAAGCGCCTGCTGCCATGCGCAGCGCATCTCAGCGGCCAATATGGCGTTGATGGCATGTATGTGGGTGTTCCGGTCGTGATTGGCGCTGACGGCGTGGAGCGCATCGTTGAAATCAACCTGAATGCAGATGCAAAAACCAACTTTGATGTGTCGGTAAATGCAGTCAAGGACCTGGTGTCCGCATGCCAAGATATTGATCCAACTTTAAAATAGAGTCGCACATTCGCAATGGGCCGGGGGGCCAGTTAAAACATGAATATTCACGAGTATCAGGCCAAGGCGCTCTTAAAGAAATTTGGCGCGCCGGTGTCGGAGGGGTATCCCGCGTTTACGGTCGCTGAAGCGCGTAAGGCGGCGGAGGATTTGCCCGGACCGCTCTATGTGGTCAAAAGCCAAATCCATGCCGGTGGGCGCGGCAAAGGCCGCTTTAACGGCCTTGGCCCGGAATCAAAAGGCGGCGTGCGCCTTGCCAAATCTGTTGAAGAGGTCGAGGCCAATGCGGAGGAAATGCTGAACCGCGTGTTGGTGACGCATCAAACGGGGCCAGAAGGCAAAGAGGTGGGACGGCTGTATATAGAAGCCGGCTCAGACATTGAAAAGGAATTTTACTTTTCCATGCTGGTCGATCGGGAGACCTCACGCATCGGCGTAATTGTTTCTACCGAAGGCGGTATGGACATTGAGGAAGTGGCGGCAAGCACGCCTGAGAAAATCCTGAATTTCTCCATCGACCCGGCCACCGGCTGGATGCCCTATCATGGCCGCAAGGTGGCTGACGCGTTGAAGCTCACCGGCGGCGCCTCCAAACAAGCGCAAAAAACCGCGGCAGCGCTTTACAAGGCGTTTGTCGGCACCGATGCGGCGCTGCTTGAGGTGAACCCGCTGATCCTAACGCCGGAAGGCGATATTCGCGTGCTTGATGCGAAAATGAGCTTTGATGGCAACGCCCTCTATCGCCATCCCGACGTGGCCGAGCTGCGCGATGAAACCGAAGAAGACCAAAGCGAGATTGAGGCCAGCAAATACGACCTCAACTATGTCAAGCTCGATGGTGAGATTGGTTGCATGGTCAATGGCGCTGGCCTTGCCATGTCAACCATGGACATCATTAAGCTTGAAGGCTCTGAGCCAGCCAATTTCCTTGATGTGGGCGGCGGCGCAACACAAGAACGCGTCACTGCAGCGTTTAAGATCATTACCCGAGACCCCAATGTGAAAGGTATTTTGGTCAATATTTTTGGCGGCATCATGAAATGCGATGTGATCGCAAATGGTGTTGTGGAAGCCTCCAAAGAGGTCGGCCTCACCGTGCCTCTTGTGGTGCGCCTGGAGGGCACAAACGTGGAAAAAGGCAAAGAGATCATGGCGAACTCTGGCTTGCCCATCATCTCCGCGAACGATTTGGGCGATGCGGCCAAGAAGATTGTTCACGCCGTTGAGGGGGCCGCGTAATGGCGATTTTAGTTGATGAAAACACCAAGGTGATCACCCAAGGGATTACCGGGTCAAATGGCACATTCCATTCTGAACAAGCGCTTGCCTATGGCACAAAAGTCGTTGGCGGTGTTACGCCTGGCAAAGGCGGGATGGAGCATATTGGATTGCCGGTCTTTGATACCGTGGCTGAAGCGGTTGATGCGACGGGCGCCAATGCATCAGCGATTTATGTGCCGCCGCCGTTTGCCGCTGATTCCATCGTTGAATCCATCGATGCGGGCATTGAGCTTATCGTTGCCATTACTGAAGGCATTCCCGTACTGGATATGGTCAAAGTCAAGCGCGCACTGCAAGGCTCTGGATCTCGGCTCGTGGGGCCAAACTGCCCCGGTGTTATTACGCCCGATGCGTGCAAGATTGGCATCATGCCTGGCCATATCCATAAGCGCGGCTCGGTCGGTGTGGTCTCGCGCTCAGGCACGCTCACCTATGAGGCCGTGGCGCAGACCACGGCTGCGGGCCTGGGCCAATCAACCTGTGTTGGCATTGGCGGTGACCCGGTCAATGGGACTAACTTTATTGACGTGCTTGAGCTGTTCCTCGCTGATGATGAGACTGAGAGCATCATCATGATTGGCGAGATTGGTGGATCGGCGGAAGAAGACGCAGCCGAATTCATCAAACAAAACAGCGTTAAAAAGCCAATGGTAGGCTTTATTGCAGGCCGCACAGCACCCAAAGGGCGCACCATGGGCCATGCGGGCGCCATTGTGTCTGGCGGAAAGGGCGGCGCGGAGGATAAAATTGAGGCCATGCGCTCGGCTGGAATTACCGTCTCAGATTCGCCTGCCGCACTTGGTACGACGTTGCTAGATGTCTTGAAAGGTTAAGGCCATGCAGCGTATCAAGGGTATGGATATGTTCATATATGGTCAGCACTATTAGGCTGGCGTTTGGGGGGACTTTAGAGAATGGCATCGCAGCCGAGTGACTTTTCAGATTTTGGTGGTTCGTCCGGCACTTTCGTTGAAGCGCTCTATAACAAGTATCGCCAAGACCCCAGTTCCGTCGGCGAAAACTGGCGCGCGCAATTCGCGCGGCTTGATGCTGGCAATTCCATCGCGCAAGGGCCCAGCTGGGGCCGCACTGACTGGCCGCCGAAGGATGTGGATGAGCTTAACCAACCGCTGGACCCGGCCTGGCTGAACATACCCGAACAAAAAGGGGCTCCAAAACGCGCCGCAGTGCCTGATGCGGCTGCGGTGCGTTCCGCGACACTTGATTCCATCCGCGCGCTTATGATGATCCGAACGTACCGCGTGCGCGGCCATTTGGCGGCCAATCTTGATCCGCTCGCGCTGCAGGAAAAGCAGCTGCATGCCGAACTTGAGCCAGCAACATATGGCTTTGGTCCAGAGGACATGGATCGGCCGATCTATATCGATCATGTGCTGGGCCTCGAATTTGCGAGCATTCGCGAAATCATGGCCATTCTGCGCCGCACATATTGCGGCAATGTTGCCATTGAATTCATGCACATCAATGACCCCGAAGAGAAGGCCTGGCTGCAGCAGCGCATTGAAGGGCGCGATAAGTCCATTCAGTTTACCCGTGAAGGCAAGCTGGCGATTTACAATAAGCTTATTGAAGCAGAGCAATTTGAGAAATTCTTAGGCCGTAAATATGTCGGCACCAAGCGCTTTGGCCTGGATGGCGGCGAAGCGATGATCCCGGCGCTCGAGGGCATTATCAAAACCGGCGGGCAGATGGGGCTGAAAGAAGTGGTCATCGGTATGCCGCACCGCGGCCGCCTCAATGTGCTGGCCAACGTCATGCAAAAGCCGTATCGGGCGATTTTCCATGAGTTTCGCGGTGGGTCCGTGAACCCGGAAGATGTCGGCGGTTCGGGCGATGTGAAATATCATCTTGGCACATCAGCGGATCGTGAGTTCGATGGTAACTTGGTGCACCTATCGTTGACGGCGAACCCATCCCACTTAGAGGCTGTGAACCCGGTGGTGCTGGGTAAAGTTCGCGCGAAACAAACCGTTAAAGGGGACAGTCAGCGCGGTGAAATTCTGCCGTTGCTGCTGCATGGTGATGCTGCGTTCGCAGGGCAGGGCATTGTTGCTGAGTGCCTTATGTTCTCCGGCATTCGAGGCTATAATACCGGCGGCACGATCCACTTTATTGTGAACAATCAAATCGGCTTTACGACCTCGCCGCAGTTTGCCCGGTCTTCACCTTATCCTTCGGATGTCGCCAAGATGGTGCAAGCGCCGATTTTCCACGTCAATGGGGATGATCCGGAAGCGGTGACGTTTGTGACCAAGGTGGCGACAGAGTTTCGCCAGACCTTCAAGCGCGATGTGGTGATCGACATGGTCTGCTACCGCCGGTTTGGCCACAATGAATCGGATGAACCCGCCTTTACCCAGCCGATTATGTATCAGGCCATCAAAGGCAAACGCTCTGTTACGACCATGTATGAGGAGCGGCTCAAAGCCGAGGGGCTGATCGATGATGCCCAAGCCAAGGATATGCAAAACAACTTCGTTAATTTCCTCGAAGATGAATTTGAAGCCGGCGAAAACTATAAGCCAAACCAAGCTGACTGGTTTGATGGTCGCTGGGCGGGCCTGTCAAAGCCTGAGGAAGATCAATCCAATGCCCGGCGCGCGGATACCGGCATTGAGGAATCAACACTGCGCGAGATTGGCAAAACGCTGACGTCCGTGCCGGAATATTTCAATATCCACAAAACCCTAAAGCGTGTGCTTGATAACAAAGACCGCATGTTTGACAGCGGTGAGGGCTTTGACTGGGCAACAGCGGAAGCGCTGGCTTTTGGGACGCTGTTAAAGGGCGGATATACCGTGCGGCTATCTGGCCAAGATTCGACGCGCGGCACGTTTTCTCAGCGCCACGCCGGCTTCATCGATCAAAAAACAGAAGATCGCTACATCCCGCTTAATCACCTTGACGCAGACGGAGTATTCGAAGTCCTCGATAGCCCGCTGTCTGAATTTGGCGTGATGGGTTTTGATTATGGCTATAGCCAAGCTGACCCGAATTCACTGGTGCTGTGGGAAGCGCAATTTGGCGACTTCGCGAACGGCGCGCAGATTATTATCGATCAGTTTGTGGCATCAGCCGAGGCCAAATGGCTGCGCGCGTCTGGCCTGGTTCTGTTGTTGCCGCATGGCTATGAAGGGCAGGGGCCAGAGCACTCCTCGGCACGGCTAGAGCGCTACTTGCAATTGTCCGCCGAAGACAATTGGCAGGTGTGTAATTGCACCACGCCATCGCAATACTTTCATATTCTGCGCCGGCAAATGCTGCGCAAGTTCCGTAAGCCACTGGTTATCATGACGCCCAAATCCCTGTTGCGGCACAAGAAGGCGGTGTCCAGTCTGGCTGAGATGGGCCCGAATACGCAGTTCCACCGGGTTTTATATGACGATGCGGAAATTGGCCGTGCGTCAAAATTGAAGCTCGACAAAGACGATGAAATTAAACGCCTGGTTTTATGCACCGGCAAGGTTTATTTCGACTTGCTTGACGAGCGCGATGCGCGCGAGCAAACGGATACCTATATTCTGCGCATCGAGCAACTCTACCCATTCCCCAAGACGGCGATGTCGGAAGTGTTGCCGCGCTTTAAGAACCTTGAGCGGGTGGTCTGGGCGCAAGAAGAGCCGCAAAATGCAGGCGCATGGGGCTTTATCAATCACTTTGTTGAAGAAGCGCTGGTGCAGGCAGATTGCCCGGTCAAACGACCCGTTTACGCTGGCCGCCACGCCAGCGCCTCAACCGCCACGGGCCTTGCCAGCATGCACGCAAAGCAGCAAAAAGCCCTTATAGATCAAGCTCTCAGCCTCTAGGAAAAGATACACATGGCAGAGGATGTCAAAGTCCCCGAATTAGGCGAATCCGTCACCGAGGCCACAATTGGCCAATGGTTTAAACAAGTGGGTGATGCGGTTGCTCAAGATGAGCCGATCGCCGAACTTGAAACGGATAAAGTCGCCATGGAGGTGCCAGCCCCCGTCGCTGGCGTCA
Organism: Pseudomonadota bacterium; assembly: GCA_039026755.1. Taxonomy (GTDB): domain Bacteria; phylum Pseudomonadota; class Alphaproteobacteria; order Sphingomonadales; family CAKZYD01; genus CAKZYD01. The sequence continues at coordinate 14,504 of JBCCLR010000027.1, forward strand.
TCACGGAATTGGTCGCCGCAGAAGGCGACACGGTCGAAGTTGGCGCGCTGATTGCAAAGATTGGCGAAGGCGATGGCGCGTCTGCTGCGGCACCGCAAAAAATTGAAGCGCCAGCAGCTCCTCCACCCGCCGTCCAAACGGCTCCCACGCCGGCCGCTCCCGCACCATCGCAAACGGTGTCTGGAGCGCCCGCGGATGCCATGCCGCTGGCGCCGGCGGTCCGCCGCATTGTTGAAGATTATGATCTGGACCCGGCAAGCATAACCGGCACCGGCAAAGATGGCCGGCTCACGAAAGCCGATGTTTTAAAGGCCATTGATACTGGTACCGCGAAGAAAAAAGGTGCAGCCCCTGAGCCGCAAGCACAGGTCGCTGCTGCGCAAGGCCCGCGGGAAGAGCGTGTACGCATGACGCGGCTGCGCCAGCGCATCGCCGAGCGACTGAAAGAAGCACAAAACACGGCGGCCATGCTGACCACCTTTAACGAGGCGGACATGACTGAAGTGATGGCCCTGCGCAACAGTTACAAAGATGTGTTTGCCAAAAAACACGGCATCAAGCTTGGCTTTATGAGCTTTTTCGTGAAGGCCTGCTGCCATGCACTGCAAGAGGTGCCGGCGGTCAATGCACGCATCGACGGCGATGAAATCGTGTTTTCAAAATTCGTCAATATGGCCGTTGCCGTGTCCGCGCCAAACGGTCTTGTGGTGCCGGTGATTAAAGATGCGGATGCCATGAGCTTTGCCGATTGCGAACTGGCCATCGCCGACTTTGGCAAGCGCGCACAAGAAGGCAAGCTTGAATTGTCTGAGCTGCAGGGCGGCACGTTCACGATTTCCAATGGCGGAACGTTCGGTTCGCTGCTCTCCGCGCCCATTCTAAACCCGCCGCAGTCCGGTATTTTAGGCATGCACAAAATTCAGCAGCGGCCCATGGCGGTCAATGGCCAGGTCGAAATACGCCCAATGATGTATCTCTCGTTAAGCTACGATCACCGCATCATTGATGGCCGCGAAGCCGTCACGTTCCTGGTGCGCGTGAAGGACTGCTTAGAAGATCCAGGCCGCTTATTACTCGATTTATAGATGTAAGCGCCGCACGGAGGCCTCCTGCGGCGCGTGGAGACTGACATGGCAGACTATGATGTAATTGTGATTGGTGCGGGGCCTGGCGGCTATGTGGCTGCGATTAGAGCCGCGCAGCTTGGCTTGAAAACCGCTTGCGTGGAAAAGCGCGAAACCCTGGGCGGGACTTGCCTTAATGTGGGCTGTATCCCGTCAAAAGCGCTGCTGCACGCGTCTGAACTCTATGAAGAAATTACCGCCGGGCACATGGAGCGTTGGGGCGTTAAGGTCAAAGGGGCGGAAGTTGACCTTGGCGCCATGCTTGATGAAAAAGATGATGCGGTTGAAGAACTGACACGCGGAGTGGCTGGGCTGTTTAAAAAGAATAAGATTGACTGGCTGACGGGCATTGCCAGCTTTAAAGACAAATCGACACTTGTTGTAACGCCAGCCAAAGGCAAAGCTGAAGAACACAGCTTTAAAAACTGTATCATCGCATCTGGCTCTGATGTTGCCGGCTTGCCCGGCATTGAGATTGATGGCAAGCGGATTGTGTCTTCGACTGAAGCGCTTGATCTCCCCAAAGTGCCAAAACACTTGGTCGTGATTGGCGGCGGGTATATCGGTCTTGAAATGGGGTCCGTGTGGCGCCGTTTGGGCGCGAAAGTGACGGTCGTTGAATATATGGACCGTATTACGCCGGGCATGGATAAGGAAATCACCAAACAATTCTCCCGCATTCTGACCAAGCAGGGCATGGAGCTTAAAACCTCAACCAAAGTCGTTGGCGTTCAAACAACATCCCGCGCAGCAACCGTCACTGTCGAGCCCGCCAATGGCGGCGACCAAGAAGAAGTAAAATGCGATGTGGTGCTGATGTCAGTTGGCCGCAAACCACATACGCAAACGCTTGCCCTTGAGAAAGCTGGCGTTGACATGGATGATCGTGGCCGCGTTGCTACCAATGCCGACTTCTCTACCAATGTCCCTGGCATTTGGGCGATTGGTGACGTTATCGCGGGCCCCATGCTGGCGCATAAAGCAGAAGACGAAGGCGTTGCGTGCGCGGAAAACATCGCCGGGCTTAATGGCATCGTTAATCACGAGGTGATCCCCGCGGTTGTCTACACCAAGCCGGAAGTGGCTTCAGTTGGTAAAACCGAGGAACAGCTTAAAGAGGCCGGCGTTGCCTATAGCGTCGGCAAGTTTCCGTTTTCGGCCAATTCCCGCGCCAAGGCAAACCGCGATACTGAAGGCCTGGTGAAGATTTTGGCAGACAAGGAGACTGACCGCGTGCTTGGTGTGCATATCATATCGACCGTTGCGGGCACGATGATCGCGCAGGCTGCGCAAGCGATGGAATTTGGCGCGTCTGCAGAAGACGTGGCGCTCACCTGCCATGCGCATCCAACGCATTCCGAAGCGGTGAAAGAAGCTGCGCTTGCGGTGCACGGCCGGCCCATTCATATGTAGTCTATGACCCAAAGCGCGTTGGCAGTTGAAGCCTCTAAGGATGCGGGCGGTGAGAATTTTCCGGTCGGTTCGGTTTTGCTGCCCAAGGCGCTTCGGCCCCATGTGGCGCGGTTTTACCGATTTGCCCGTGAAGCGGACGACATTGCCGATGCGCCAAATCTACCGCCGGATGACAAGATCAGTCGGCTCGATGCCTATGGCGAGACCCTTGAGACGGGCCATGGTGCAGTTCCCGCTGCGCTTGGCTTGCGTGCAAGCCTTGATGAGACCGGGGTCACCCAGCGCCACGCCCTTGATCTGCTCAGTGCGTTCAAACAGGACGCACTGAAGAACCGGTACGCCGACTGGGCCGAGCTGATGGACTATTGCAATCGGTCGGCAGCGCCCGTGGGGCGGTTTTTGCTGGATCTACATGGTGAAGACCAGGCCGGTTACGCCGCTTCAGATGCGCTATGCAACGCGCTGCAAGTCATCAATCATCTGCAGGACTGCGGCAAAGACTTTACCGAGATGGACCGGGTGTATCTGCCGCAGGATTGGATGGCGCAGCATAGCGCAGTGGTGGCTGACCTGGCTGCCGTGCAGCTCAGCGATGCAATGCGTAGCGTGCTTGACCAATGCCTTGTCCAAACCCAGCGGCTACTCTCTTTGGCTGGCCCCTTGCCAAAACAATGCACGTCAAAACGCTTAGGCGCAGAAAGCGCCGTGATCCTGGCTTTAGCGCAGCAGCTGACAGCGGCCTTAGGAGCCCGCGACCCGCTTGCTGAAAAGGTGGTTTTTTCAAAGCCGAAGATGCTGCGCATTGGCATTGCGGCGCTGGCGCGGTATTTCTTGCGGCTATGACGGTTCTCTTCAGCGCGACGGTGCTATCGCTCATAATCTGGGTATATCTGCTTATGGCACGCAGCCGATTTTGGTTGGCGCAGCCTCGCCTGTCTGCGGCGCAGCGGCCTTTGGTGCATCTCCCACGCGTCGTGGCTATTATCCCCGCTCGCAACGAAGCCGCAACGATCGCTGATGTGGTGACGAGCCTGCGCAATCAGAGATATAGCGGTGATTTGAACATCCTGGTTGTTGACGATCAAAGCTCGGACGCAACGGCTCAGCTGGCGCGTCAAGCGGGCGGCGCGCGCGTGCGTATCATTCAAACGCCGCCATTGCCGCCGGGCTGGAGCGGCAAGACCTGGGCCTTGGAGACCGCTTGGCAGGATGTTTTGCAGCGCGGCCTCGCGCCCGATTATATTTGGCTCAATGATGCCGATATTGTGCACCAGTCAGTTGTGCTAGAGGCGCTGATATCCCAGGCCAATTGGTCAGGCAGCGCACTGACGTCGCTTATGGTAACGCTGGATACCAGCGGCGTGGTGGGGCGCCTGCTGATCCCGGCATTCGTGTACTTTTTTCAGCTGCTTTATCCCTTTCCTGCGATCAATGGTCCGGCCTTGCGAACTGCGGGCGCTGCCGGCGGCTGCGTGCTGCTCGAGCGCGAAGCACTGCAGCGAATTGGCGGCTTTGTGAGCTTAAAGGACGCGCTGATTGACGACTGCACACTTGCCAGGCACGTTCAGGATGCAGGCGGTACGCTCTGGCTCGGTCACGGCCCACTGAGCAAAAGCGTGCGGCCAAATGATCGGCTTGGCGCAGTGTGGACCATGGTCAAGCGTACCGCATATGCGCAGCTGTCTTATAATCCGCTGCTGCTGGCGGGCTGCCTTGCTGGCCTCGGCTTGGTTTTTCTTGTCCCGCCTCTGGCGTTTGTGGTTGGTATCGCGCATGGTGATGCGATCTTGCTGCTGTGCGGCGCTGCCGCCTGGTTGTTAATGGCGATAACCACTATGCCCACGTTAAAACTCTATCAGCGGTCTCTCGCTGAGGCGTTTTTAATGCCGTTTGTGACCCTGCTGTATGGCATGATGACGCTGGATTCAGCGCGTAGCCATGTCTTTGGCGCAGGCAATCGCTGGAAAGACCGCAGCTATGGCAAGGCACATAAGCGTGCCTAGCGCAGCGGCCATGGCTCCTGGCAGCCCATTTGCGCGCCGGGACGATAAGATCATTTCCGCACGCGTGCGCGCAGCAGGCAGTAGCTTTTATTGGGCGATGCGACTGCAGCCGCGCGAAAAACGCGCCGGGCTATTTGCAGTCTATGCTTTTTGCCGCGAGGTTGATGATATCGCCGATGGTGATGCGGGTGTGGCCGACCCGGTCCGCGCTTTGGAAAGCTGGGCCATGCGCATCGACGATATTTTTGATGGTGAAGCGACAACGCCGCTTGAGCGCACTCTCGTCACGGCAATCGAACGGTTTGGCCTGAGAAAAGAAGATTTTCTCGCCATCATCGAAGGCATGCTGCTGGATGCGAAAGGCCCAATACAGCGCCCGCAAAACGCCGAGCTCATTCACTATTGCGATTGTGTGGCAAGCGCGGTTGGCCGGCTGTGCATCCGCATCTTTGGTGATGCATCTGAAGCCGCCAAAACCCTTGCCACAGAGCAAGGTCAAGCCTTGCAGCTGACCAATATTATGCGCGATGTTGAGGAAGATGCACAGCGCCAGCGCATCTATATCCCACGCGATATTCTTGAGCGGCACGGCCTAAAAGCGGCGCCGGCGGAGGCTTTGGCGGGTCATCCGGAATTGCCGGCCGTTCGCGCCGAGCTGGGCGCTTTAGCGCTTGCGCGTTTTAAGGCGGCGCAAGCTGCCGCAGCACGCTGCGATCAAGTGGCTATTCGCCCGGCCATGATGATGATGGATGCCTATCGCCAAACATATGATAGCTGGGCCGCCAATGCCTGGCATCCGCCACTGTCAACACCGTTGCATAAGCTGCTGAAGCGCGCCTTCCTCATTAAAAAAGCCATTGGCCTTTGGGTGCGCCAATCCCCTGAATGACGCATATTCATATCATAGGGGCAGGCCTGGCGGGATTATCAGCAGCCGTCGAGCTCGTCGCTGCCGGACATCGCGTCACCCTCTATGACGCAGCGCGCCGTGCCGGTGGGCGCTGCCGCTCTTATTATGACGCGCAGCTTGGCCAAGTGATCGATAACGGCAATCACCTGGTTCTAAGCGGCAATACCAGCACAGCGCGCTATACCAAGTTGATTGGCGCCGATGGCTTTCATACACCGCCCGGCGCGCGCTTTCCTTTTATGGATATTCGCGATCAGGCGCGCTGGGCCATTGATGTCAATGAAGGCCGCGTGCCGGTGTGGATGTTCCAGCGGTCCAAACGCGCCGCGCACACCAGCTGGAAGGATTATCTGCCAGCGCTCAAAATCCTGCTTGCCAATCAAGAGGCGCTGCTCAGCACATTGCTCGATACAGCTAGCCCCGCCTTTGAGCGGTTTTGGGAACCGCTCATGCTGGCGGTGCTTAACACACCGCTCAATAAAGCGGCGGCGTGCCTGCTCCGTCCGGTGTTTACTGAAACCATTTTAAAGGGCGGCGCGCACTGCAGGCCGATGATCGCGCGGACGTCGCTGGCGGACGCGCTGATTGACCCAGCGCTCACGAAACTCGAAACATCGGGTGCTGAGATCCGCTTTGGAGCGCGTTTCATGGGGCTTGAAGAGAAGGATGACTGCGCGCAGCACCTGAGAATAGGCGGCGAGGCGGTGGAGGTCGGGCGCGCTGACGCGGTCGTTATCGCTCTACCGTCCTGGCAGGCGGCTGATACGCTCCCCTGGCTTGATGCCCCTGGTGCTGGAGAAGGTATTTTGAACATTCATTATGCGGTCCAAACCGGCGTCTTCGCGCCAGAGTTTTTGGGCCTCATTGGGAGCCTTGCGCAATGGGTGTTTGTGCGCGCCGATGCCGCGTCAGTCACCGTCAGCGCGGCGGGCAAAGCGCTGGAAGAGCGGCCTGATGACTTGGCACGCCGCTGCTGGGCTGAAATCGCGCAATGCTATGGCTGGGATCAGACGGCTGTTCCACCGTTTCGCGTGATCAAAGAAAAGCGCGCCACATTCGACCAATCGCCTGCTGGCCTTAAAAAACGCAGGCCCGTGACGACGCGGCTGCGCAATGTTTTCCTTGCCGGAGACTGGACGCAAACGGGCCTGCCAGCGACGATCGAAGGGGCGATCCGCTCTGGCCAAACGGCAGCTGCTGCGATTTTTAAGGGGGCTGCCTTAAGTCCGCCAAAAAGTCCGTTCACACCTGCGTCAAATTGACTATACTGAAGTCAACATACTGACTTCATTTGGGAATTTGCGAGGGCTTATGAAGGAAGACGGGTCTATTCACGGCTCACAGACACATACAATGCCGCCGCCACCTGGCCCCCCAGCCTCCCCCGAAACGACTGAAGCAGATGCTTCTTATAGGATTTCACACGCAGAATTTGATCTCGATGGCCATATCGAGAGCGTTATCCATGATGCCGTGATGGCGCTGAAAGAACGCCAGAAGCACGACGGCCATTGGGTGTTTGACCTTGAAGCAGATGCCACCATTCCGGCTGAATACATCTTCCTCAATCACTATTTGGATGAGCGTGAGCCAGAGGTGGAAGCCAAGCTGGCAGCCTATATCCGCTCGATCCAAGAACCGCATGGCGGCTGGGCACTGATCTACAAAGGTGAAATGGATTTATCGGCCAGTGTGAAGGCCTATTGGGCGCTTAAAATTGCGGGCGATGATATTGATGCGCCGCATATGCAAAAGGCGCGCGCGGCGATCCTTGCCGCTGGCGGGGCGGAGAAAACGAACGTCTTTACCCGCTATGCGATGGCGCTGTTTGGCCATGTGCCGTGGCGGGCGGTGCCGGTGATGCCGGTCGAGCTGATGCTGATGCCCAAATGGTTCCCAGTGAATGTGTGGCGGTTTAGCTATTGGAGCCGCACGGTGATCTCGCCGCTGCTGATCCTGGCGACGCTTAAACCGCAAGCGAAGAACCCCACGGGTACAAGCATCCGCGAGCTGTTCTGTGAGGACCCAGAAACCATCGAAAAATGGCTAGATAACCCAACCGGCAAATTGGCTGGCGAGTTGTTCCTACAGCTCGATAAGGTCCTGCGCGTGGTTGAACCTGCCTTTCCCAAAACGCTGCGCCGCAAAGCTATTGGCAAAGCGCTTGACTTCTTTACCGAGCGGCTGAATGGAGAAGACGGGCTCGGTGCGATCTTCCCGGCCATGGCGAACGCCGTCATGGCGATGGATGCGCTCGGCTACCCGAAAGACCACCCGGATTTGGTGACGGCGAAGCAATCGATCAAAAAGCTTATCACGCCCGGCGAGGGGGAGGCCTTTTGCCAGCCGTGCGTCAGCCCGGTGTGGGATACATCACTGACCGCCCATGCGCTGTTAGAAGCGGGCCAAGGCCCAGCCGACGCGCCCATTAAAGAAGCCTGCGACTGGCTGATTGAGCGCGAGATTACCGACGTAAAAGGCGATTGGGCGATCAACGCGCCGGATTTGGAGCCAAGTGGCTGGGCGTTTCAATACCGCAACAGCCATTATCCGGATGTGGATGACACCGCCGTGGTCGGCATGGCTCTGCACCGCACCAACGATGGCGACTATGATGCCGCCGTGCAGCGCGCCGTTACCTGGGTGGAAGGCATGCAGTCCTCCAATGGCGGCTGGGGCGCGTTCGATATTGATAATGACGATGATTATTTAAACGCTATTCCGTTTGCCGACCATGGCGCGCTGCTTGACCCGCCCACGGCGGATGTGTCCGCCCGCTGTATCTCCTTCCTGGCGCAAATTGGCCGCACGAAAGACGACCCCGTCGTCGCTCGCGGCCTGGACTATCTCAAAGGCGAACAAGAAGCTGACGGCAGCTGGTTTGGCCGCTGGGGCACCAACTATATTTACGGCACTTGGTCCGTCCTCTGTGCGCTGAATGCGGCCGGTGAAGACATGTCATCACCCTATGTGGAAAAGGCGGCCAATTGGCTCATCGACCAGCAAAACGAAGACGGCGGCTGGGGCGAAGATGGCGCCACCTATGACGACGCGCGCAAGGGCCAGCGCAAGGCGTCAACCGCCTCGCAAACCGCTTGGGCCATGCTCGGCCTCATGGCGGCAGGCCATGTAGAGCACGAAGCGGTCGAACGCGGCGCGCGCTACCTCGCGAACGCGCCGCGACGCGCCGATGGCCGCTGGGAAGAGCCCTGGTTCACCGCCGTCGGCTTCCCCCGCGTTTTCTACCTGCGCTACCACGGCTACAGCGCCTTCTTCCCCATCTGGGCGCTGGCGCGCTACCGGAATTTGAAGAAGTCGAATGATAAGAAAGTGGCTTGGGGGATGTGAGGTTTTAAATTTGCGATCGTTCATTATTTTCGCCATGTTGGCTTTTTTGTGTAAGGCCGCTCCACCCGTCCAAGCGCATGCACCTTACTTTGGCCAAAGCGAGAAGATTGAACACCCGGAATTTGGCGTTGTTCACTACGCCATCCTGTACGGCGACGGCGTACTTTTTGCCGATCCCTCACAAGTGGTCGTTTTTGATAGTGAGGGATACCTGTTGGCCGCAACCCCGCAATCAAGAGCATTGCTTATTCGTTGCGATAGATCGCTTGACCCAGCTCAGTGCCAAATTTACGACGAATTGCTGGGTCTTATTTTTGAGGCTAACTACAGCCACTGGGCACGCGGAAGAAAAATCGAACAACAAAGTAAGCCATTCAAAGATGCCTATCCAGAATACATGGACATGCACTATGGCTTCACTGCACGCCCCGCAACGTTCTATGAGAAACTCTTTTTCGAAGTATCGGCTGCTCTGAGTTCGCCGATTGGCAGCGCTCTCTCAGTGCTTTGGTGGGTTTTGGCTTGGTTGCTTTTGGCGCATCTTACGTGGAAATGGAAACGTGGTTGTTGGAAACTAAGGCCTTTGAAAATATCTTCGGGCGCATTGGGTGTTTTTAGTATCGTCGTGCTGTTCGTAATGAGCATGTTGGCTGCTTATGGCCGCCTACTCTTCCCGTACTCACCGAACTTCTTCTCTTTTTCTATTATCCTGGGTGGGTTGATTGCAGCAATCCTGACGCGCCCGAAAGAAGTCACGCAGCGAGATTGATCCAATCTTCGCAATGCTTCAAACATTGCCATAAAGCAGCCGTTGGTCGCCGGATTTCACCCCCCCTAAATCGCCTCCACATTAAGCGTCGCGCCATCCACGGACGTAATCTTCACCCGCGTGCCTACAGGCAAATCCGGCCCATGCACGCGCCAAGGGCTGTCGCCGATTTTGGCGCGGCCTTCGCCGTTTTCGATTGCCTCGATCAGCGAGACCTCGCGGCCCACCAGTTGCTGACTGCGCTTGTTGAGCGTTTCATTGTCGCTAATGATGGGGTGTTGCTTGACGTAGCGCTTGCCCGCCCAGGTGACAATGACAGCGAGGATGGCGAACACGGCGAGGTGGAAGGTGTAGCCCAGCTCTGGCGTCACGAAAGAGACGGCGGCTGTAATGGCTGCCGCGATGGCCAGCCACAGGAACACAACGCCAGGCGCGATAAGCTCGAAGACGGCCAGCACCAGCGCGATGACCAGCCAGGTCCAGTGGTTCAGCGTGATGTCTTCAAACATCTTAGCTGCCTGAATTGGGGACGGAGCGGCTTGCGGAGCGGGTTTCCGCCGGCGCGCCGGCGTCTTTCACCAGCTCGGTAATGCCGCCTAGGGCGCCGATAATGGAAGAGGCTTCGAGCGGCATGAACACCATTTTGCCGTTGGGGGA
>JBCCLR010000028.1:0-24711 GCA_039026755.1 Pseudomonadota bacterium
AAAAAATATTATAAAGTTTAATTTCATCTATTATCAGAAAAATAGGAACGCGATATGCTGAGACAGAACATCAGCGCTCTAGATCATATTATTTGCGGGGTGTCCGATCTTGCGGCGGCGCGCAAAACCTTCACGTCTCTGGGGTTTGTGCTCTCGCCGGTCGGCGACCACGCTGGCTACGGCTCACACAATCAATGTGTGGTTTTTCCTCATCACTACCTGGAGCTGTTCACATTCTATGACCGAACGGCATTTCCGATGCATCCGATGATCCCTTTGGTTGACCGGATCGGCGAACATGTCTTGGGCGTTGCGTATGCAACCGGCGACGCTGAAGCGGCTCATGCTGCGCTGCAAGAGGCAGGCCTTAGCGTGCCCCACCCCGTTTTTCGCCAGGCCCGGCATATGAAAGACGACCAGGGACGCGTCTATGAAGGCGACGTGGCGGTTGGCCACTTGCCGCCAAGCCTACAACCAACGATGTTCTCTTTTGTGTGCCAGCATTTTAATCGCGAGACCATGTGGCGCCAGGAATGGATAGAGCATCCCAATAAAATTAACGGTCTGCGTGACGCGCGCCTCTACACGCCTGATACGGCAACCTATCAGGCCACTAAAAAAGCATTTACTGCGCTTTTTGAAAGCGCTGTGAACGACGAGCGGGATGATCGGTTTAGCGTCTCCATAGGGCCCGATACCCTCATCATTGAAGATTATAACGCAGCCGTTCACGGCTTTGACGATGGGATCTTTGCTGCGCCTGAGCCGCATGCCTTTATCGGGCTAATCACGCTCACAAGCCCGGACCTAGATGAGACACTGCGCATCTTAAATGCTGCGGAGCCAGTCGCACGCGCCTACCCAGATCGGCTAATTATTCCCGCACGCCATGCACATGGGACGGTGCTCCAAATTGTGCCCGCTTAACCGCTAGCGCACGCCGATATTCAGCGCCTCCAAACGCCGCTGGATAACGCCGTGCTTTTGCCGGTTTAGTGGATAGCCCCAAATGGAAACCAGGGCGCCGATGCTGAACGGTATCGGTAAGAACGCATAAACATAGCCCAGCAAGGAAATCGACGCCGGGCTATTGTCTGCGCCAAGCTTGGCATCAAAGCCGGCAGCATCAAGCAAAGGGAAAATAATGAGCACTGGCACCGCATAAACGAGTTTTACGCTAAAGCTCCAGATAGACAAATAAGTGCCGGCACGCAGCTTTTTGGACTTCAGCGAATCAAAATCAACAACATCGCCGAGCATTGCCTGGGGAAGAATGGTTGCGCCCCCGGTCAGCACGCCTGAAAACAGGAACAACGCCAAAATTCCAGGAGTAAAACCGGGGTCAATAAACAGAACAATCGGGGCGCTGAGGATCGAGAGGAGCAAAGGCACACGCCAGGAGGTTGCTTTTTCAAATCGCTTCGACGCCCATAGCCAGAGCGGGATTGAGACGAGCGTACCGATGGTGACCAGAAATATCGCATAGCCCATGATGTCAGAGCGCCCCCAATAATAGGTGACGAACAACACTGCCAGGGTGGTGCGGATCCCTTCACCGATGCGCGCACCAACCATGCCGCCGCAAAGGCGTAAAAACGGTTTGTTGGCAAGCACGTCTCGAAAGATCGCGGCCTTAGGCAGCGGGCTTTTAGTGATAGGGTCAGCATCATTATAGCCGCGCGGCACCAGGGTGAGCGGTATCACAACCACAATCAGCACAGACATGGCCACCGGCAGTGCGATAGCCGATAGTAACGCGCCCGAGAAATCTTCCCCCTCAAGCCCTAAAACTATAGGCACCAGGCCAATCACAAAGAAACCGAGCGTATCAGCAGCCATATTCACACCGACCAGTCGCGAGCGCTGGTCATAATGCCGGGTGAGTTCTGCGCCCCACGCACCATGCGGAATACTCATCATGGTCCAGCCCAAATACATGGCAAACATGGTGACCGTTAGGTGTACGCCGCCAGCGCCCGTCGGCGGCTTAAAGAGAAAATAGCTGCCTAAACTGGTCATAACGGCCCCTGCTGCAAGCCAGGGTTTGCGGCGACCGAACCGCGTTTGCACGCGATCCGACAGCAGCCCAATTGTCGGGTCGGTGATGCCATCCCAAAGCCGTGCTAGAAACACCAAAATACCGATAAGACTTAAACTGACCCCAACATCCTGGGCGTAGAATGTCGGCACATAGATAAACACCGGCAGGATCACGGCAGATAGCGGTATGGAAATCACGCTGAACGCAAGCAACATGCTGAGCGGGAGCTGTTTTTCGTTATAGCGATTGCCAGTCTGCTGCATTTTACCCTCTCCGTCGCGCCACATAAATAGACCCTATCTGAAAATGTTATTTGATTCAAAAAAATATTCTAATATATTTAGAGGCTAGGATTTGCCGCGATTAAGGAACTCAAAATCATGCCGCCATCACTTACGGTGTCGCCGCATATGGCGCTGTTTGATCAAGACGTATCGATCAAAATAGCCGGGCTTAGTGCGGGGGTGCGGGCCCAAATCAGGGTAAGCTTTACAGACACCGAGGGTGTGATATGGGCCAGTGAGGCGACGTTTAGTGCAAATGAAAACGGCGCCATTGATGTTGCACACACTCCGAGTGAAGACGGCACCTATACCGGTGTTGATGCCATGGGGCTGTTCTGGTCCATGCGCCCGCAGGTGGATGGCCAAATCGTTAGCACTGAAGCGTTTTTAGCGATGCGGCGTCAATCGGCGTCTAAATTTATGCAGCTGGGCCGGCCCGCGCTTAGCGGCAGGCAGACCAACGACATCAAGATTGCAGTCCATCTAGAGGCACAGTGCGTCGCCGAGCACGTGTATACGCAAGCCTATGTGAATGATGACATTGAAATGCGGTCCTTGCTTGACGAAACAGGTCTTGCGGCGCGGATCTATATCCCAAACAGCCACCCCAAAGGCGGCATTATTACGCTTACCGGCTCGAATGGTGGATATGAAGAGGCCCACGCGCGGCTGCTCGCCTCGCACGGTTATTTGACAATGTCTCTGGCGCTGTTCGCAGCCGAGGGCGTGCCTGAGCATATGGTGGCCTTGCCACTTGAATATGTAGAACGCGCGCTTGACTGGATGTCGGAGCAGCTCAATGGCCAAAAGGCAGGCATGATTGGGTGGTCAAAAGGCGCGGAAACTGTGCTTGTTGCGGCCGCCTATCTGGGCGGAAAGGTCGGCGCGATCGCCAGCTGCTTGCCCTGCCATGTGGTCATGAACGGCACTGACGGGAGCGCCAATTATGACCAGGATGGATGGACCTGGAAAGGCAAGGCCCTGCCCTATCACTTGCTCGCCACGCCGGCAGAAGCGATGCAGGCGCTACAAGCCATTGGCTATACCCCTGGGGATCCACTGCCATTACGCGCGGCCTTTGAGGCGGGCTATCAACGGGTGAAGCCTGACACTATTATTCCCATTGAGCGGGCTGCGTGCCCCATCCTGTTGCTGTCAGGCGGGGATGATCAAAATTGGCCGTCCGATTATTCATGCAAGGTTTTAAAGCAGCGTTTGGATGAAGCAGAATATGGCCACCATGTTGAATGGCTGGATTATCCCTCTGCAGGCCATCTTATCAGCGCGCCCAATACGATACGGACAGGGTCCGTAGAAGTCCTACACCCGATTCGAAAAGACTTCGTTTTGTGTGGCGGCTCGCCACAAGCCAATGCGCAGGCCAGCCATGACAGCTGGCCAAAGATTATGGCGTTTTTTGAGCAGAGCTTAAGCGATCAGCGCTCGTGCAGATAAGTCTCAGCGCTTTCCAAAATATTGGAGATATGGCGCCGATAGGCATTCTCCGCCGCTTTTGCATTGCCGGCATCGATCGCATCAATGATCTCGATAAAATCATCCACATAAGCCGGCCACTCTTTATCAGGGATCGCGTCGGTTAACCGCTTGGTCCACAGTTCTGTGTGCAGGCTCATGGTGACGCGCTGAATATATTGATTGTCGACGATCTTACCAAGCGCCTCTTGCATGACTATAACCTCCGCAAACAGGTCCGACCGATTTTTCTTTTTCTTGATCGACGCAATTTGTTTGCGTGTTTTTTTAAGCAGAGCACGATTGCCCCGAATATTGATTTTTTGCGCCGCCAACCGCGCGATCAGCCCAGCATGAACCTCCCATACCTCAAGGGCATCAAGCACTTCTTTATTCGACAGTTTTTTCACCCGAGGGCTGCGATTTTGCAGCAGTTCCACCACACCTTCGCCGGCAAGGCGGGCAAGCGCTTCACGCACGGGCACAACGCTGGCATTCATTTCTTTTGCAATCAGCCGCGCCACCAGGGTCTGGCCCTCCGCATATTCTCCAAAGCGAATGCGCTCGACGATCTTGGCAATGATATGATCAACCTGGCTTAGCCCGACCGAATTTTCCTCTGCCGGATCGTCTGATACGACTTTCAGCGGTGCGCTTTTTGCCATGCGATTGCTCTTTCCCTGACGAGACGATGTTTCACTTCACTGCAGTGCGTGCCTCACAATCGCAAAATCCCGTCGGGTTTGCAATGAAGTGGGCGGCGCCGTTACCCGAGATCATTATAGAATTTTAAAGCCGATGGACCTTCAGGTCCGCCATAGATATGAACCGTTATGCCGATTTCAGATGCATCATTTTGTAAGCAATGCGCTTGCTCATCCCCTGGTTCTGCGACACTTGTCATGCCTGTGTGCAGAACCCTATAGGCCTGCAAGTCTGCCTGACCCTTATCGTCTATGCGAAAACTGCGTTCACCGATTTGGCCCGTACAGCACACCAGAGCGCACCATACGCGGTGGTCATGGATCGGCGTCATTTGCTGCGGCCCAAACAGCATAGCGCGAACGTGAAATTGGCCGCTTTCATCTTCAAATATCAGATGGTTACCATAGCCTTTGATGTGCAGTGGATCAGCAACGCTCAACGTATCTAAGGGCAAAATCTTTTCTGCAACTGCCGTCTTTAAGGCTGCCTCGGCAAGCGCCGGATATGTCTCCGGCGCAGCGACTTGAAGTGTGTCCCCCAAGGCCACGGCCCAGCTTTCAAAAGCACTCATCGGTGCGCACCTCCATGACCGCCTTGTTCAAAGACCAGGATACTCCCGCAGCAATGCTCGGCTGTAACCACACATGCGCCATTGCCGCGCGTGAACGGGACAGCGTTGACGTCCAGCACGCCGGCAGCTTCATCGAGACTTTCGACGGCGATATGGATGGCACCTGGAATTGCCTCGTTTACACCATTGATATCGGGCAGCGAGCCATAGCGTTCTTCAAACTGATGCGCGCTCAGCAGCGCAAAAGTCTGCTTCGTGTCGGCCCAAGATGCAGGCACCGTGTTTGTAGATTGGCCAAGCAGCTGGGTGAGCACTGCGGGACCATCGCCCTGGTCCACGAACACTGTTTTCGTGACCTTCAAGGCGGTATTTTTGTGCGGCCGGTAGAACGGCGTCCTGTCGTAGGGCACCAATTCTTCAACAATTTGAACCCAGCTTGATTTTAATTCGGGCTGCATCAAGCGCGTCGCCCGAAACCGTCCGTCATAGTCGGTTCCATCTGCTTGAAAATGGACTTCAAATTCGCTCACCTGTGAGAGAAAGCCGAGCGACTGCGCATGCTGAACGGCGGCCTCAACATCGCCCGCAGTCACCGCGATACCGGCTAAACCCTGGCGCTGCGCGAGGATGGGCGATAGCGCCGTTTGCTGGTCCGCGCGCACATTGCCCATCAGTTCAATATAGATCCCCGCAAGATAAATAAGGTGATTGCCCAGGCCCGCCGCATCATGCGTAAAGGCCTTTCGGTCAGTGAGCGTGAAACCCAGCTTTTCAAAATCAGCATGGGCGGCATCTAGATCGCGCACTGCTAGGATAAGATGATCGGTTTGCATAAAGTGATCCATTGAAGTGGCACTGGAAAACGCCGCATTAAAAAGCGGGTGCAGCCATAGGATCCTCCACGAATGGCCATATCGAGGACGTCTTCAGGTGCGTGTAGGAAAACGACGCATAGTCTTGCGACAGCGCGCCGGGCGTCGAGATAAAGTAAAATCCTGACGCCGGAGCGCCAAAAAAAGACGTGAATTGCTGGGTAGACTTGACCGCGACGTATCGAAAATCGTCAAGATCAATACCGCAGTCAGTGAAATAAGATGACGAAAAGACCTGTACCGGGATGCTGGCCACGATAATGACGGCATCGCGGACTTGCACCACACACGTGTCGCCCAGTTCGCTCGCGCCGCTCGGCGTAGACACCGTCTTATTTTCCAAAAACCTCAGCATTTTAAAGGTATCGCTGATGGGCGTCCCAGAGTTATCGGAGACTTTCCCGCCAAGCTTTCCGGCGAAGGTATCGCCGGCGCTGACATGTTTAGCGAGCTGCACAAACTCCGGGTCATAGACCGTTGCCAGGGCGCTGGGCGCCTCAATGTTATATATCAAGTGCCGCAACAGATGCGTGCAATCGCCTGGCGCCCCGCCCATAGGGTTGTCGGCAATATCGCCAAGCACGATTGGCCCGCGTCCGGATATATACGGCAGACTTGCAATAGCCTCGACGCTATGACGCTCAGCCGGCAACGCGTTACGCGCGGCAATCACGCGCCGGCCAAGCCTTTCAGCGAGCTGCGCGGCAGCCTCACCATCGCCGTCGGTGGTGACAACGATTTTGTAACTGGTGTGCTCAGTGTCAGAGAATGGAAAACCATGCGCGGCCCATACCTGCAGCGCATGCCCCGCCTCTTCTTCAGCCCTGAATGCATCGACAATGGCCTTCATTGGCTCGATCTTAGTGCTAAACAAACCAATCATTTTCGTATCGAAGGTGCGTGTGACCAGATTCATCTCGCCATTGATTGCCCGTAGCGCCAGGGTGACCAGACTTTGGGCCGCAGCTGCAAAATCGTCATGCGGGTATTCTTTACAGCCAATCAAAAGGTCGGCGGCAGCCAGCATTTGATCAGACAGGTTGACGTGCAGATCCAGAACGCAGCCAATAAAAGTGTCTGGCCCACACACACTGCGCAGCCGGCTTAAAAACGTGCCTTCCGCATCGCGATCGGTTTCGGAGATCATTGCGCCGTGCACAAACATCAAAATGACTTTGGGCTTTGTGGCCCGGACTTCCGCGAGGATCTCTTCGCTCAAATTCGTATAAGCTTGCGTGGTTACCGGCCCGCCGACACGGCCAAATGCGCATAACCCATGCGTCACCTCAAAGCCGCTGCCTTGTAAGAGCTGCGCAAGAAAAATCTGCAATTGAGACAGGTAGTTGGGTGGGTCGCTATACTGCCCACGGCGAAATAAACAGCAGTCTTCAAAGTCCTTTTCAGTGGTCGGAATATCAATGAAGCTGTTGGTTTCGGTCCCGAATGTCGCAACGTAAGCTGCCTGGCCTACCGACACGCGCATCTGTTCAGTCATAGGCCTCCCCTCTCACCAACAGCCTGCATCATATCACTATGACATTATTATCATATCAAATAATATAATATAATTAAAATTACGATATTATAATATATTTATTGACAAGTGCAGTGCGGCTGATCAAGCATTTAAAGCACAAAAATCTGATGTTCATTGATGGCAAGCGCCCCAAGCAGCTGTGGGCGCGCCACACAAACAGGGGGCACGTAAGACATGCAGTGGATCAGCACCGCTCCATATCACAAGCAGTTGAGCAAACCATGCGTGGGCAAAACGGCGCTTTTGTCGACCACCATGCGCGCAGCTGTGTTGCTCAGCACAGGGCTTATGGCGGCTACGGCTGACGCGCAGGATAGCGACCAGGGCGCGCTCTATGAGGAGATATTCGTGACCGCGCAGAAGCGCGAACAAAAGCTGCTCGACGTACCGTTGATTGTGAACACGTTAAGCAGCGACACCATAGACTACGCCAACATTGAAGACCTTGATACGCTGCAAAATCTGATTCCCGGGCTGACGCGCGATAGCAACTCCATCCCACGCTTTTCAAGGACGTTTATTCGCGGGATTGGCGCGCTACAGATTGCTACAGCAAGCGATTCGTCGGTGGGTTTTTATGTTGACGGTGTCGCCGTACCACGCTTTGCACATGGTGGCCGCCTGTTTGATATTCAGCAGATCGAAGTGCTGAAAGGCCCACAAGGCACGCTCTACGGCCGCAGCGCACAAGGCGGCGTTATCAATATTACCACTAAGAAACCGACGGATACATTTGAAGCAACGGCATCCGCAGAATACGGCTCGCGGAACCTGGTCGATGTCTTAGGAACGATCAGCGGACCGATTACCGACAATCTCAAATTCAGGGCCGGCGCTGCCTATCGAGAGCAAGACGGGTTTCTTGAAAACGCAGTCAATCCAGAAATTAATGGTGATACGGAAAACCTCAATATTGCCGCGTCCTTGTTTTTTGCGCCAAGCGAGGACGTTGCGATTGAAGTTGGGTTTCAATACCTCACGGACGAATCAGAATATCCAAGCCAGGGCGCCTTTTTAAGGAATGGCGAGCGGGTTACCGGACGCGATAGCGGCCTAAACCAGCTCAGCGGATACCGGATTTACGGCAGTGTGGAATGGGACTTGGAGTTCGCAACGCTGGTGTCTGTCACCAGTTATTATGACGTTGAGAATGACTTGTTCGGTGATGATTCTGATCGCCTAAACTTTGGACCACTCGACCCCGTGACGGAAAGCTTCGTCAACAATCCTGAGATCGACTTTTCCGATTGGTTGGACAATGAAACTGAGTTTTCCGAAGAGGTGCGGCTACAAGGCGTGGCTGACAATGGGCTCGATTGGCTGGTCGGCATCAACCTCTTCGTGAATGACTATCTGGGGAATTTAACAAACAACGACCTGTTTACCGCGGGCGGTCTTCTGGACGGTGTCCGCAATCACGGCATTGAGCGGCTCGGCTATGCAGCATTTGCGGATTTTAGTTATCCCCTGACTGACATTTTTACTGTGGGTGGTGGCCTGCGGTACAGCCGAGAAGAACAAGACCTCAATCTCAATTACGTTCCGCTAAATGGCAATCTACCGCCGTTTTTAGAGTTGGCTCCTGGCTTTTTCTTTCCCGTGGGCACGCAAGTTTCCAACTTCGATGACATCCAATCACAGAGCTATGATGCCTTTACTGGACGCGTGAATATCGCGGCCAAGATTACTGAGGGCGTCCGCGCTTTT
Source organism: Pseudomonadota bacterium (assembly GCA_039026755.1). Classification (GTDB taxonomy): domain Bacteria; phylum Pseudomonadota; class Alphaproteobacteria; order Sphingomonadales; family CAKZYD01; genus CAKZYD01. The sequence goes on from JBCCLR010000028.1 coordinate 9,191, forward strand.
GCCTCCTATTCACGCGGTCATAAGCCCGGAGCGTATCCTGTCTTTGACATTGGAACAGCGATTGGCATCCCAATCACGCCGCTCGATGAGACCTTCATTAATGCATTTGAAGTGGGCATCCGCGGCACATCTAGCGATGGTCGCTACAGCGGATCCTTTGCACTGTTCTTCAATGATGTGAAGGATGAACAGGTCACCAGCCAGTCGCCCTTGAGCCCGTTCGCAATCATTTTTGAAAACGCCGATGTGGAAAGTTTCGGCGCAGAATTTGAAGCCGTGCTGCGGCCGATGGACGGCTTAGAAATATTTGCAAACGCGGCGTATATTGACAGCGAGATCACAACGGCCACAACCAACTTTCCCGCCGGCACGCAGTTTCCTGGTGTGCCAGAATTTACCGGCGGAATTTCTGTTCAATATACCTACGAAAGCGATGGCGGCATAAACGTTATTCCGCGCATTGATTACACCCATGTGGGCGCGCGCACCTTTGCCTCAGACTTTGGCGTAGATGGTGTGGACGAGACAGACGCCTATAACCTCGTCAACGTCTCACTCACCGTTGCCGTGAACGAGAATGTCTCACTGGCGGTATTTGGGGAAAACATCTTCGATGAAGATTATGCGCTGCGAGGATTTGGCGCTCAAACATCAAACGCATTCCTGTTCGGCGACCCTGCCACCTGGTCGGTTCGATTAACTGGTCGTTTTTAGCGGCGGCCAACGACAGTCAGATTTGCTGCTCTTCGCATAAGGACATCCCATGCGCGCGATTACCTATGACCGTCACGGCGGGCCCGACGTGATGTCTGTCAATGAGCTGCCAAAGCCAACGCCGGGGCCTTATGAGGCGTTAATTCAGGTCAAAGCCGTGTCTTTAAACGGCTTTGACCCGATGATGCTGGAAGGCTCAACGGAGCTGAAAACGCCGATGCCGATGATCCCTGGCGGTGACCTGGCAGGCGACATCGTCGCGCTGGGCGAACGCGCGCATAAGCCTGACCCGAACGGCATGCCGCAACTGGCGCTGTTTGATGTGGCGCGCTGGAAAGTGGGGGAACGTGTCGCGCCGTTTCCATTTGTGCCCGGTGAAGGCATGACCGGGGAGACGCGGCGCGGCGCGTGCTGCGAATACATTTGCTTTCCTGTCGCTAATCTGCTGCCGGTTCCCGATGAGCTAACTTATGCCCAGGCGGCAGCACTGCCAATTGCCTATGGCACCGCCTACCGAATGCTGAAAACAGTCGGTAAAGTCAGGGCGCGGGAAACCGTGCTTATCCTGGGTGCGACCGGCGGCGTTGGCACGTGTGCGGTGCAGCTGGCCAAGGCCGCGGGCGCCCGCGTTATCGCCGCAGGGCGCGGCGCCGAACGCGTCGCGAAACTTGCCAAGCTGGGCGCTGATCATGTCATTGATACAAACGCACAGGACCTCATTCAAACCTGCCACGAGATTGCCGGTAAGCCGCACATGATGTCGGCCAAAACCGGTGTTGATGTTGTGATCAACTATATTGGCGGCGACACCTGGAATGCATGTTTAAAGGTAATCAAATCAAACGGGCGGATGCTCACTTGCGGCGCGACTGCCGGGCATCAGGCCACCACAGACCTGCGCTATCTGTGGACCTATGAACAAAAACTGATGGGCTCTAACGGCTGGTTTCCGCCCGATCAGCTTGAGCTAATGGGGATGGTCGCCCGCGGCGCGCTTGAGCCCATTATCCATGCTGAATACGCCCTTGAAGACACGCCAAAGGCGTTCAAGGAGCTGATGGACCGCAAAGCCTTTGGAAAAATAGTGATCACGCCATGAAGTATGAAGATTTAAAGCAGGAGCTCATCCAAAAGTTTCTCGATGAATCGCCCTTCATTAAGCTTTTGGAGATGACGTTGGTGTCGCTTGATACGCAGGCGGGCATGCTGACGTTGAAAATGCCGCTCACAGATAAAATTGAACGCATGGCAGGCAGCCGCCAAATGCACGGCGGCGCGCTTGCCAGCCTCATTGATACGGCAGGCTGTTTTGCTCTGGTCATGGATCAAATGACAGCGGTTCCAACAATTAACTTCCGAGTGGACTATTTGCGCCCAGCCATTGGCGGAGCGGTGCTTGCTGACGCGGTGGTGCGCCGCACGGGCCGTACAGTCGGTGTGGTTGATGTCGATGTTACTGCGGAAAATGGCGCCCTTTTGGCGCTTGGCCGCGGCGTTTTTGGAGTGTGATTAAAGAGGCACATGGCATGACGCTTGACCTTATCAACGGTAACCTGGGCTATTTGTCCCATCGCATTGCTCAAGCCCATCCGCAAAGCACCGCCGTTATCGATTATTATGGATCAGAGCGCCGAACCTGGACGTATGGCGCGCTGGAGACAGAGTTTAATAAAGCCGCCAACGCTCTGTTGTCCTTGGGTTGCAAACGCGGCGATAAAATTGCCATCGGCATTGGCAACAGAACCGAGTTCATCACCGCAATGTTCGGCGCCATGCGGGCCGGTTTGACGCCAGTACCAATGAACATAAAGCTCGGCGTTGAACAACTGCGCTATATCTTGGAAGATGCTGGCTGCGTTAGTGCGGTTTTTGATCCTGCCTCCGGGCCTGGGCTTTTATCGGCAATGCGCTCGAGCGCGTTGCGCTCTGTTTTAAGCCTGGCGACCGATGCCGGTTTTGACAGCTATTTTGAAGCTGTTGCCCGCGCGCCCAGCGCGCTGGAGCCGATCGCGCTGGAGCCCAACAATATTGCGATCATGCCATATACCTCTGGCTCAACAGGCCGGCCAAAAGGCGTGCCGCTGACGCACCGCAGCGCACAGTGGTATCTCGACGTGATGCCAGGGCTGCTTGGTGAGGAATTTATAAACGATGCATCGGTGCTTGTGGCCGTGCATTTATTTCATAAGAACGCCATGATGGGCGGCGTAAAGCTGATGTTCCTACTTGGTGGCCGCCTTGTCATCCTGCCGAGTTTCGAGCCGCGCCAATTTTTAAGCGTCCTGGCACAGGAAAAGTGCAACACAACAACCGGCGTGCCGGCCATGTATGCGTTGTTGTTGCAGCAGCGTGATTTGCTGGCAGATGTTGATCTCACGCACTTTAAAAAAGCCTTTGTCGGGTCCGCGCCCACAACACCCAGCCTGCTACATGACATAGAAGAGGCGCTGTCGTGCCAGGTCCATCAAGGCTATGGGCTGACAGAAGGCGGGCCCGTTGTCTTTACCCAGCCCGATGATACATCGCCCTGGGGTGTAGAGCGCGCGCCGATTGAAAGCTGCGGCGTCCCGCTTCCAGGCGGTGAAGTGCGCTTGGATGGTGGCGAAAATGAAGGGGAGTTGTGGGTCAAAAATCCAGGAATGATCGATGGATATCATAATCTTCCAGAGGTCAACACAGAGCGGTTTGTGAATGGCTGGCTGCGGACCGGCGATATTTTTTATCGCGACGAAAACGGGTTTTACTATTTCCGTGGCCGCACGGATGACATGTTTCATTGTGGTGGCGAAAACGTCTACCCCCTAGAGGTTGAGACCATCTTGCGCACGCACCCTGCTGTTGCGGATGTTGCCGTTGCGCCGATCGACCATATCGTGAAAGGACAAGTGCCGGCAGCGGCCGTCGTCCTCATCAAGAACGCTGATGCCACTGCCGCGGATATCCGAGCCCACTATCTCAACCACGGCCCAGCTTATGCGCACCCCCGGCATATTAGGTTTATCGAAGCAATGCCGCTCACAAGCGTTGGAAAGGTTGACAGAAACCGCGTTAAGCAGTTGCTTCAAACCACCTGATTTACGACCCCACGAGCCGGCAGCGCACGCCGAGCGGCGTAACCCCAGATATAGCGCCCACGGATACACCGGCACTCAAAACCAAATATAAGGCCCGCTCATCAGGACGATCAGCAAACTGACTGCTGCTAGAAAGCTTCAATGTGGATACGCTGAATTTCTGGATTAAAATGAAACACATATGCTCAAGTAACGCGACCGCGCGATAGCACTATGATAATGGTGGAGCCGATCGGGATCGAACCGACGACCTCTACAATGCCATTGTAGCGCTCTCCCAACTGAGCTACGGCCCCATGTCTTTTACGCCGCCACAGCTAACTCAAAGCCGCACAGTTATCAACTGTCTTCACTGCCACTGGTGTCGGTTTGCAGGTCAGCGCCGCGCGGCCGGCGACGGGTGTAGGTGCCAAATAGGCGTACCCACTTTGTGTAAAACCGCAGCTCTTTCAGCGCGCGCGCCACGGCAGGGTCATTGGGGTGCCCGTCAATATCGGCAAAAAACTGAGTCGCTTGAAAGCTGCCGCCGGTTTGGTAGCTTTCAAGCTTCGTCATGTTGACACCGTTGGTGGCAAATCCGCCAAGCGCTTTAAATAGCGCGGCTGGAATGTTGCCCACTTCAAACATCAACGTTGTCATGACCGGGCCGTCGGCAGGGTCTGGCTCTATGGCTTGGCGACTGAGGATGACAAACCGCGTTGTGTTATGCCCCGCGTCTTCGATGTCTTCGGCAAGGATATTGAGGCCATAGATTTCTGCAGCGAGTTTTGAGGCAATTGCGGCCTGCCCGCGTTCGCCGCGCTGCGCAATCGTTCGCGCGGCGTCTGCCGTATCGCCATGCGCCACTGGCTGAATGCCGCGCGCGCGTAGATATTTACGGCATTGGCCAAGCGCCTGGGGGTGGCTGATCACGGATGTGATGTCACTCAAGTTGGTCGCCGGCTGGCCAAGCAAACAGTGATTAACGCGCAAAAAATATTCGCCAACGATCGACAGGCTACTTTCTGGCAAGATAAAATGGATATCTGCAACCCGCCCAGCCTGGCTGTTTTCAATCGGGATCATGGCGCGGTCCGCTTTGCCGCTCTCAACCTGCGCAAAAGCATCTTCAAAACTGACACAGGCCAGCGCTTGCCAATCAGGGAAAACATCAAGGCAGGCAATATTAGAATACGCGCCAGGCGCCCCTTGGAAGGCAATTGATGGCTGCTGGCCGGGCCTCGGCTGATGCTTGGACATGCTCATAACCGCGCGGTTGTGGGGCAATTCAGCGTTGCTTGCAAGGATCGCAACGTCAGTGCGCAAAAAAGGATGTTTGTTTAGACCAATTACTACTAGGCAATTTGCCTTGGAATGATTACAGAATGCGACGATGAGGAGCTTGCGGCGGCCACAATCCGTGCGTACGCTCAGATGTGTAGTGTCTAAAGATCGATTGAGGGGTCGACTAGTGAATATGGATTCCTATGAGTGGAACAAGATTTTCATGGGCGCGCTGTCCAGCGCTCTGCTTGTGATGCTTATAAATTGGGGAACAGAAGTTCTGTTCCACGTTGAAGAACTCGAAGCCGCTGTTGGGTACCCAATCAAAGTACCGGATGGCCCAGTAGCGCGCAGCGATGAGCCCGTTGATGAGGGCCCATCGCTGGCTGAACTTCTTGCAAACGCAACAGTTGAAGGCGGTAAGAAAGTCTTCAAAAAATGCTCTCAATGCCACTCTGTCGAGCAAGGCGGCAGCAATGGGACCGGGCCAAACTTGTGGAATACGGTGCACCAGGATGTCGCGGATAACGCGGCTTTCGCGTACTCAGGCGTTATGGGTGGGCTGGAAGGCAATTGGACGCCAGAGCAGCTGAATTTGTTCCTAACGGCGCCAACCAAGTGGCTGCGGGGCACGAAAATGTCCTTCGCGGGACTCAAAAAGCCAAAAGATCGCGCGGCAATCATTAAATATCTCTGGAGCCAGGGCGATCAATCTCAAGCACTGCCCAGTGTGGACATGGCTTCAGCCGAGTAGAGCGTCACCCGACGGTCGTTTGACCAGGACAACGGATGCTAAAGGCGTTTGAAGCCCCGCAATGGCGCTTTGTGGTCGCGCGCGACCCAGTTTAAAACGTCATCAAGCGGGTCAATTGTGCAGCGCATATGAGTGGCATTGGCGTGCAGAAGTTTGCCACCTGCCAAGTACCAGCCCACATGTCCAGGGAAGAAGACCAGATCGCCCTGCCGCGGCGTTTCGCCGGGCTCGAGCGTGCGGCCAAGCTGCGTGAACTGATCGCTGCTGTCGCGCGGGCAGTCAATGCCGCAGGCCCATAAGCTCATTTGCACGAGGCCCGAACAGTCGATCCCGTTTATAGTACGACCGCCCCAGGCGTACGGTGCGCCCAAAAAAAACTCAGCGACATCAACTGGATCACTTGCAAAAGGCCCCGTTGAAATGTGTTTCTGGGAGACAAAATAGCCATCCGAGAGCTTTACAAAAGCTGCGTCTTGCGCGTCTTGATCAAGACCGGTTGAGGCACTCTCTGGCGCAAGCGAAACTTGGGCATGCATCGGCAAACCAGCGAGCGGAGCGTAGTGGAAATCAGGCTGGGCATAGATCAGGGCAAGTGGCACCGAGATGTTACATGACGTGATCGGCGGTGCCGATGAGGCGGACACGTCTTGCCCGCGCAGCCAGCCGCTATACCCATCCCGCGCGGCGGTCACATTGACCCAGTCACCCTGCGTTTCGCGCAAAACAAGACGTTCGCCATACAACAGTTGGCTGGACGTCTGGCTCGATGCATCAGGCTGTTCAAACAGCCATGTTGTGGGGGCATGAACGTGCGCATGCGCTGCACGCAGGCACGTCATAACACAGAGGGCTTACGCAGACGCGGCGGTTTTACCAAACATGACATCTTCTTTGCCGGCTTCCTCAGCAGCTTGGGAGATGTATTCAGCAAATTCGCTCAAATAAACGGCACCTTTGACAGTACGCTGCACAAACAAATTGCGGCGATCTGCCATGTCGCGCTTGCGCTTCACAAAGTTAATGTCTTCAAGCGTATTGAGTGCCCGCGTAATGACCGGTTTAGCGACACTCAGCTGTGCTGCAAGGCCGCGCACTGTGTGTGGCCCTGGCTCCAAATATACAATAAGCAGCAAAGCGAGCTGCCGGTTTGTAAAGTCCGGCGTATCTGACCGGACAGACTGGATCAACGCAAACTTCCATACCTTAAGATAATCCGTCGTATGGTCTCCGCTAAAGAGAGATTCTAGCGCATCCATATGTCTTGCCTTTCGTAATTATTTTTTTATCCCAAACGCTTGTCACGCTACTGCCATTGCGCAAATACGTGTGTAAACGAATAAGCAAAAACGCAGACGTTACAAGTTTGTGACTTTTTTGTAGTTTAAGAGCAAATTACTTAAATTGGAAACTGTTTTTCTAGCGTATCAAAAACGGCACGAATTGCAAATGCATCGCCGCCAACAGGTCGGCCGGGGCGCGTTTGGGGAGACCACGCAAACACGTCAAAGTGGGTCCAACTGGGGCTTTTCGTGACAAATTTCTGCAAGAAAAGAGCAGCAGTGATTGAGCCCGCAAAGGGGCCGTCTGAAATATTATTTGTATCTGCCACGGGGCTATTGAGCAGCGGTATATAGGGCTGGAACAACGGCATGCGCCAAATTGGGTCAGCAAGGGTGCCCGATGCTTTTAAAACGGCGCGCGCAAAGCCATCATCAGAGCAATACATGGGCGCAATATCTGGACCCAAAGCCACCCGGGCCGCACCCGTGAGCGTCGCAAAGTCAATGAGCTGCCGGGGTTGCTCTTCATCGGCAAGCGCCAGTGCATCACATAAAATGAGGCGGCCTTCCGCATCTGTATTGCCTATTTCTATGGTGATACCGGTCCGTGACTTTATGATATCCCCCGGTCGAAAGGCATCGCCTGAAATGGCATTTTCAACCGCGGGAATCAGCACCCGAAGGCAAATTGGCAAACGTGCCTGCATGATGCGTTGGGCCAGGCCAAGCACGTGCGCTGCGCCCCCCATATCTTTTTTCATAAGCCGCATGCTGCCGCCTGGCTTTAAATTGAGCCCGCCGGTATCGAACGTTACGCCTTTCCCAACCAGGGTGACTTTTGGATGATCCGCGCGGCCCCAACGCAGCTCAATGAGCCGCGGCGCATCACTGGCGGCGCGCCCTACAGCATGTATCGTTGGAAAATTCTGCTCAATCAGCGCATCGCCAACAATGGCGGCGACCTCTGCATCAAACTGCTCAGCCAGCTTTCTGGTGGCTGTTTCAATATGGCTGGGTTGCATATCTTCCGCTGGTGTATTCACCAAATCACGCACCAGAGCAGTGGCAGAGGCGTCGGCAGCGACGCGCACACGCAGGTTTTGTTCCGGCACAACCAGGCACCGCGATACCCGCGCTTTTGGGTCACTTTTGTACGCGTCATAGCGATAATGCGCCAAGTGCCAGCCCAAGGCGGCACGGTATAATCGCCGCGCGCTAAGCTGCGGCGAAAACCGATAGTGCCCGGCCGGCAACGCCGCGGCCAGCCGCGCGCCAAGGGCGAAATCTTCCTGACCAGACATGGCCGCGTCTTGCCTGCGACGGGCTGCCGCACCCTCCGGTTCGGGCGCAAGGTCATAAGCGGCAATCACGCGCTGAACGCCGCGTGCGGATGTAAGGCAAAAAGATTGTCCGTGCTTGCCGGTAAAGCCCTGCGCATCTGCGGCGACCTGCTGAGCTTGGCTTAAACGCGTTTTGCGCTGCGGCCAATCGCTGGGCCGCACACAGGTGATCGGCACAGCATCTGAAGTGTCACCAATGAGCACATCTTCAGGGCTAGACTTGACCATATCTGTTTCCTTTGCGTGAACCATGCTAATGCGCGGATACCGGGCGGAGTAACCGGTCACGGCAGCACCGTCAAACATCCTGTCGGGTTGCATTAAAGGGACACGGCACCGGATGAAAGATGATTTATCGCGGCGTTTCCCAGAGCGATATCACGCCGCAGTATTCATTTTAGATTCTGATTTTATTCTTGAATTTATATGGACTTAAATTGCTACATTAGAACCATTCAATATGTATCTTCATGGTCTGTTCTTATGCCGAAATTATCTGTCCACAAGACGCCTCTCATGTGGCTAACCGCACGCGTTGCGCTAGCTATCTGCTTATTCAGCGCAGATTGCCGAGCAAATCCAATGACGCAAGACGATAAAGCCGCAATTGATGAAACACGGGCACGTGTGTTCGCAGCCTACAACGCGGGAGACCTTGATACGATGATGGGGTATTTCCACCCTGATGTGGTGCAAATACCCAGCTTTGACGTGATTCTAGATGGCAAAGCCGCTGTCCGGGCAAACTACGCTGCGGCGCTATCGCGCTTTGTGGTCCACATCTCCGACCAGCTTGAAAACCTCTATATCGATGGCGACATCGCCGGAACCCATGGCCGCTATACCGTCACCTTAAGCCCGCATGATGGCGGGGCGCCGATCAGCCGGTCGGGGCGATATATGGTCATCATGAAGCGCTGGAGCGAAAGCCCAACCGGCTGGTCAACGTTTCGAGAACTGGTGCAGCCGCAGCCGTAATCAGGCGGCGGGTGCCAGATCGAGGGTTATTCGTCACTCGATTTTGCCTTACCGAGTTTGGCATAGAGGCTTTGCCGGCTAAGACCCAGCATTTGCGCTGCGAGCGCACGGTTTCCCTTGGTCAGGTCAAGCGCCGTTTCAATACACAGTTTTTCAATCAGCTCGGTGGTTTGGCGCACGATATCCTTAAGTGGCATATGCCCGACCAGACTGGCAACTTGCTCATCACTTTGCGACAGCGCCTTACCGTCTGTATTGGACGCAGCAAGCGCAGCCGACATGGAGCGAATGATAAAGCCGTACACCGTCTCACCGCGGTGCGCGGTTTGCACGGCAGCGATTTCCACGTTCTCAACCTGGTCATAGCTCGTGCGCAGGACGGTCGCAAACCGTCTGACCTTGCCATGCTCGCGGATATTGGCAATCAGCACGCTGCAATCCACATTGGGCCGATCAAACCAAGAATCGATGGGCCTGCCTTCTGCTTCTTTGGGGGAAGACAAACCAAGTAGGCTTACAAAAGCATTGTTTACCGCAATCACTTCGCGGTTCACATTGGTGACCACGAAAGCGTCCGTCACCCGGTCGATGACGTCTAGAAACTTCAGTTCAGCAGCGCTGGAAAACGCCATCACATTGCCGGAATCCGACGACAAGCGAAGCAGCAGATAACTCTTTTGCTCTTGCCGAAAATGCGAGACCGCGATGGTGATTTCTTCACCGCCGCGCAGCACTGTTTTTATGTCTTCATCACTGCCATCGTCAATGGACGCGCGTAGCAACTGATGCAAGATTTCCGCACTGGAATTGTCAAACAAGCTGGCGACTTTTACATCTTCCATGCGCTGCTGGCTAAACCCAAGAATGCGGCGTGCTGCCGGATTGATGTCACACACCCGAACGCTGGCCGCATCAACCAGAATGTAAGGAATATCGCTCAACTGGAAGATCATGCGGTAGCGGCTCTCCGCAGCGCGGAGCCGGGCAAACTCACGTTCCACAGTGAGCTGCGAAGCCATCAGTTTCTGCTGCAACACCGAAATGCCTGAAATATCCCGGCCAAAAGCCACAATATGGTCGCCGCGGCCAAGTGAAACGGCCGTATAGCGCATCGGCAAATCACTGGCACTGGCCATGGGATGATTGATTTCGCGCGGATTGGTTTTCCGGCCAGCGCGCGCGTCGTTCAGCAGTTTATCCGCCTTTCCTTTACACTCGCTGGTGACAATATCACTGAAGCGCTGGCCCACCCAGCCGCGGCCGCCACCGTCGAATGCGGCGGCAACACTAAAGGAAGCGTCCACGACAACGCCATTGGCATCAATGACCAGCGTGATATCAGCCGAGTTGCTGAGCACATGGGCTGTCTGGCTGGCGGCAAGGCCATCAAAAACGCCGTCTGGGTCGGCAAAAGTCATGTGTGCGGGCTGCGCCAATGATCTATCCTATAGCGCGCTGCACGGCCGGGCCACGCACGGCGCAGCGATAAGGAAAGCAGCGCGATTTCAATGCCTGTTTTTCCAGGCGCATATTTTTAAAATCCACTCGTTGTTTCTATCTATTACGTCGGCATCTGATCGTATTTAGGTGCGCGCAAAGACGCATCCGAGTGACCTGGCCCGCATACGCATCAGCCAGCGATCAAGCGGCGGGCGACATCAAGCGCAGACCAAGCCGTTTTCGCTGTCGCGTCAGCGCCAACTGTTTTGTACAGCGCCGGCTGCGCGTCAAACGGCGGCCCACCCACAAGGACACGCAGGTCATTAGCTTTTGAATGCTCTCGAAGCTGCTGCACAAGCTTACCCAGCTCTTGCATTTTATCGCCACTCGCAAGCGTTACCGCCGCGACATCAACATGGTTTTCCGAAACGCTATCCATGATCGTTCGGTATTTCGCATGAATTCCAGAAATCACACGCCAGCCTGCTGCGCGAAAGTGCTCCGCCAATAAAGCTGAGGCAAAAATATGCGTCTCTCCCGGGATCGGCGTTACGAAAATCACCGGATTGCCAGGCGTTGGATCGAGTTGCGCACTGAGGAGGCTGCTATAGTCGCGCAGCAGCCGATGCACGATCGACATGCCAAGCGTGACATCAGCAAAGGAGCACTCATCGTCTTCCCAGCGTCGGCCAAGCGCTTTGGCCGTACCCGCAAGCAAACCGTCAAATACGTCACTGGGCGCGTGCCCGACTTCAAACAGATGCTCAAACTCTTGCTGCAGGGTCGTCTCGGGCTGCGTTAAGAGCTTCCTGGTAAATCGCTCAATGGCATGACTGTCGAGCGCAACCGGGCCCGTCGGCGGAGCGGCATGCTCCTCATTGGCGTGTCTAGAAGCCTGAACACGAATAACAGGCTCACGATTTATGAAAGGCTCAGGCGCGCGCTGAGCTTGGTGGCGCGTTTGATCGGTTTTGACAGCGTTATGTGCGGCCTGTTTCCCACCGCGCGGCGGAACAGGAGCAATGCCGCGCTCACCGCAGGTATCGATAGTTTCAGCCGTGTCGCTCTCCAAGCTCACGCGCTTACATCCCCTAGCAGTCTTGTCATTACACCATGCATTTTGAGCGGGCCTACGCCCATGCTCCTGCCCAGAGTATGTTGTCTATTTTTTTTTACGTCAAGTTAGCTTGACAATATTGTTCCTTACCAACTACACTTTTTGTGTCAAATATTATTGACAGATAGAAGTGTCTAAAAAATTTGACATTTTGATCTGTCTAATGTTATAGACAGTCTACGCAAGAAATTATGGCGGCAGGGTATTGAGGGAGTTGCAGCTTGGCGATCTCTGTTAAATTCGGCGCTGCTGAAGCGCACACCGAGCCGCCGCTCTATACGCCGCATCAACGCGCCCGGCGAGACGCTACACGTTGGACGATCGTGCAAGGTATCTTAGCGCCGCTGCAATTCGTAGTTTTCCTCATCTCCGTTGGCCTGGTTTTGCATACCCTCATGACCGGTACGGGCTATGCGCTTGCGACCCTTTCGATTATTGCTAAGACACTGATTTTATACGCAATAATGATTACAGGGGCAATTTGGGAAAAGGTCGTTTTCGGGCAATATTTGTTTGCGAAGAGCTTCTTCTGGGAAGACGTCTTCTCCATGTTGGTGCTGGCTTTGCACAGTGCTTATTTGCTCGCTCTATGGGGCGCTTGGTTGACGCCCAATGCCCTGTTGTGGCTGGCGCTGGCAGCCTATGCAGCCTACGTCATCAATGCGGCGCAATTTCTGTTAAAGCTGCGCGCTGCGCGCCTGCAAAGTACGCCTGACCTTGACGAACCTCAGCAAGGGCTCGCGGCATGAGCGTCTTGCAACACCAGCCCGTTGCGCCGCCTAGCGGCGGCTGTGGCGCGCGCCCGATTCTTAAGCAACGCGGTCAGCAAGAGGTTTTTTGCGGGCTAACCGGCATTATGTGGCTGCATCGCAAGATCCAAGATGCCTTTTTCCTGATCGTTGGCTCACGCACCTGCGCGCACCTGATGCAGTCTGCTGCTGGGGTCATGATTTTTGCTGAACCGCGCTTCGGCACAGCGATTATGGAAGAGCGCGATCTTGCTGGTCTCGCCGATATGAACGATGAGCTTGATGCAGTGGTCGAAAAGCTGCTCGCCCGGCGCCCCGACATCCGTCTGCTCTTCCTGGTCGGCTCCTGCCCGTCTGAGGTGATTAAGCTTGACCTGTCGCGCGCCGCCCAGCGCCTGTCGCAGACCTATTCGCCGGATGTGCGCATTCTCAATTATACTGGCAGCGGCATTGAAACCACCTTTACCCAAGGCGAAGACGCCTGCCTTGCATCGCTGGTACCAACCTTGCCCGGCGAACCTGATAACGCACCGAAATCCCTGCTGGTTGTGGGCGCACTCGCGGATGTGGTGGAAGATCAATTCGCACGGCTCTTTGAAGCCCTGGGCATCGGGCCGGTGCGCTTTCTGCCGGCAAGGCTTGCCGATGATATGCCGCCCGTTGGGCCTGATACCTTAGTGCTGCTGGCACAGCCATTTTTGACTGACACCCTGCGTGCTTTGGAAGATCGTGGCGCGACTTTATTGCCCGCACCCTTCCCGCTCGGCGCGGACGGAACGACTGCATGGCTGCGCGCCGCAGCGAATGCTTTTAACGTGGATGCGGACACTTTTGCAGCGGTGACAGATGCGCCGCGCCGCCGCGCCAAACGGGCCATCGGCTTGCACCAAGAACAGCTCAGCGGCAAGCGGGCCTTCTTCTTTCCTGATTCGCAGCTTGAAATCCCGCTGGCCCGGTTTTTAGAGCACGAGCTTGGCATGACAAATACAGAGGTTGGCTCGCCTTATCTCGACAAGCGACTGATGGGCCCAGACTTGAGCGCACTGGCTGACAGCGTGACCGTCAGCGAGGGCCAAGATGTTGACAAACAGCTCGACCGCTGCCGCGCTTTACAGCCCGATATCGCTGTGTGTGGCCTCGGCCTAGCAAACCCGCTGGAAGTCGAAGGGATTACAACCAAATGGTCCATTGAGCTCGTGTTCACGCCAATCCAGGGCTATGAGCAGGCTGGCGACCTTGCCGAGCTGTTCGCGCGGCCCCTCAACCGCAAAACGCGGCTGGCGGTGTAGCGATGCAGCTAACCTTATGGACATATGAAGGCCCGCCACATGTTGGCGCCATGCGCATCGCAACCGCCATGACGGACCTGCACTATGTGCTGCATGCACCGCAGGGCGACACCTATGCGGACCTGCTCTTTACGATGATTGAGCGGCGCCAGAAGCGCCCGCCGGTGACATACACAACCTTCCAAGCGCGCGATTTGGGCAAGGATACATCTGAGCTGTTCATGGCCGCAGCCAGAGACGCGCAGGAGCGCTTCGACCCGTCCGCCATGATTGTCGGCGCCAGCTGTACGGGTGAATTGATCCAAGACGACCCGGGCGGCCTGTCTAAAACCCTGGGACTGCCCATCCCAGTTATCCCGCTTGACCTGCCGTCTTACACCAAAAAAGAAAATTGGGGTGCTTCGGAGACCTTTTATCAGCTGGTGCGTAATTTAACGCCGCTTGGCCCTGATAAAGAAATTGAAGACGGGGCGCGGCCATCGTGCAATGTTTTAGGGCCCACTGCGCTCGGGTTTCGCCACCGCGATGATGTGACGGAGATCACGCAGCTGCTGGATCGCATCGGCATTGATGTGAACGTTATTGCACCTTTGGATGCGGAGGTGCGCGACCTCCTGTTGCTGCAACAAGCGGACTTTAATGTCGTGCTGTATCCCGAAACCGCCAATGCCGCCGCGCAGTGGCTAAAACGCACATATGGCCAGCCCTTTACCAAAACCATACCCATCGGCGTTGGCGCGACCAAAGACTTCATCCGTGAAGTCGCCGCCATTACCGGCCTTCATGCGGACGCATTGCTGAAGACCGCGCAAAGCCGCTTGCCTTGGTATTCACGCTCGATTGATTCCACCTACCTGACCGGCAAGCGCTGCTATCTCTTCGGTGACGCGACACACGTGATTGCCATGGCCCGGGTTGCCAAAGAAGAGATGGGTTTCACCGTCGTCGGCATGGGCACCTACACGCGCGAATTCGCCCGCGACCTGCGCGAGGCGGCACAGCATTATGGCGTCGAAGCGCTGATCACCGATGATTATCTGGAAGTGGAAGAACAGATTTCCGCGTTGCAGCCGGAATTGGTGCTGGGCACGCAAATGGAGCGCCATATCGCCAAACGTCTCGGCATCCCATGCGCGGTCATTTCAGCGCCGGTGCATGTGCAGGACTTCCCAGCACGCTATTCGCCGCAAATGGGCTTTGAAGGCGCAAATGTATTGTTTGATACGCTCGTCCACCCATTGACCATGGGCCTAGAAGAACACTTGCTGGGCATGTTCCGCGAGGACTTTGAGTTTAATGACGCCGCGGGCCCTTCGCATCTGGGGCATGCAGCAACGCCGCCGCCGGCAGCGCTTGAGCAAGACAATACAGCGCCCGTTGCTGATGCGCCAACAGCGGAGACACCAGAGGATGAAGGCGCCATCATTTGGCTTGGTGAAGCCGAGCAAGAATTAAAGAAGATCCCTTTCTTTGTGCGCGGCAAGGCCCGGCGCAATACGGAGAAATATGCCGCTGAACGCGGC